>JAQWNI010000248.1 GCA_029268645.1 Myxococcota bacterium | reverse complement strand
AACAGGACCAACAGGACATCATGCTCTTCAGCTCAACCTTATTTCTATTTGCCTTTTTGCCCGTCGTCCTGACTGCTTCCCTTTTTCTTCGCGGGACCAAAAGCCAGAATGCCCTACTCCTCGGAGCAAGCCTCGTTTTTTACGCCTGGGGTGAACAGCTCTACGTCTCTGTGTTGCTGGCTTCAATCGTCGCCAACTATTTTTTCGGACTCTGGATCTCAAAGCGTCAGAGAACCTGCGACGACCGAATCGCGCTGTCCGCAGCGGTCATCTCCAACCTTGTTCTGCTAGGAATTTTTAAATACGCCAACTTTACGGTGGACAACCTCGATGACTTTCTAGAGGCCTTCGGTCTACAAACTCTCTCGCTGGCACCCATTCACCTGCCCATTGGCATTTCATTTTTCACCTTCCAAGCCATCACCTATGTGGTCGATATTCATCGACGAGAAGCCGATGCCCAGAGAGGCATCTCTCAAGTAGCGCTCTACATTGCCCTTTTTCCCCAACTGATCGCCGGGCCGATCGTTCGATATCGGCAAATTGCTGATCAGTTGAGCAAGCGCCAAGTTCGGCTCGAAGATATCGCTGTGGGATTGCGTCGGTTTATCATAGGCCTCTCCAAAAAAGTCTTAATTGCCAACACCCTCGCGATCCCCGTGGACCAAATCTTCGCCATCCCCATCGGCCAACTGGAAACACCAGTCGCTTGGCTCGGCCTCACCTGCTTCGCCTTCCAGATCTACTTCGACTTTTCTGGCTACAGCGACATGGCGATTGGGCTGGGACGCTGTTTCGGATTCACCTTTCCAGAAAACTTCAACTGGCCGTATACGTCACGCTCACTTCGCGAATTCTGGCGTCGCTGGCACATGACGCTTTCGGCTTTTTTCCGAGATTACGTCTACATCCCCCTCGGCGGAAACCGCCTAGGGTCCGCGCGAACCGCCATCAACCTCTTTGCAGTATTCTTACTCTGTGGATTGTGGCACGGTGCCGCATGGACCTTCGTCATTTGGGGTTTGGTTCACGGATTTTTTCTGGCCCTAGAACGAACGCCCTTCGGAGACGTGCTCGAAAGGCTGCCTGCTTCACTCCAGCAGACCTATACGCTCGTCGTCGTTATCATTGCCTGGGTCTTCTTCAGAGCCGACGATATAGACCAAGCCCTCCACTACCTCGGCGTCCTCAGTGGATGGACCCAAAGCGCGGGGGGGCCTTGGCCTCTCATTACGGTATTCGATGCAAGGATTCTGCTCGTTCTGGGAATTGCCGTGGCCTCGACTTGGCGCTTCTCGCGGAACCTCTCTTCTCGATTCGCAGAGCGCCTCAACCACCCCACTTTTGTGCTTGAAACTGCACGGCTCATCGCCGTATGCGGACTGGGGTTGCTCTGCGTAATGTCCTTGGCCGCTGGGACCCATAATCCGTTTATCTATTTCCGATTCTGAGGAAAGGAGAAACCCCATGCGGGGCGATCGCGAACCAGAGCAGCCTGACCCGATGTCCAGACGTTTCCACATCATCACGGTGGGCCTCCTTATGGCGGCCATGTGGCTGCCCACGCTCGGCCAGATTATTCTCCCCACGCCCTCTCAATCCTTGACTGAAAAGAGATTCCTTGCGCCGTGGCCCTCTCTCGATGGGTCCACAGAGGGACTGAGCGCATGGCCAGCCGCCGTCGATGCTTGGTATGACGACCACCTCGGTTTTCGTGACTGGCTGATCGGCTCATGGGCCCGATTTAACGTTCAAGGCTTCGGCGTTTCACCCTCCCCTCTGACCGTGATCGGAAAAGAGGGTTGGCTTTTCTTGGGCGACCGCGACACGCTTCTCAACTACCGTGGATTAGCCCCGCTGACACCACTTGAGCTTGAGCGGTGGCAAGACGTCCTGACCGAGCGAAGGGATTGGCTGGCTTCACAAGGCATCGAATACCTCGTCGTCTTCGTCCCCGATAAAAACCTCGTCTACAGCGAATACATGCCCGATTCACTTCCTCGAAGCAGCCTAGACCATCCACTGGGCCAGCTCTCTAGCCACCTTGAGCACAACTCTGATTTGCCATGGCTCGACCTTCAGAGAGTCATATTGGAGAACAAGGAAACCACTCGCCTCTACCACAAAACTGACTCTCATTGGAATGAAGCCGGCGCCTACCTCGGCTATCAAGAAATCCGCAGACGACTCGAGGCGGCCCTGCCGTCACTAAGGGGCACTGCGCCCACTCTCGTGACCTCTGAAGAATACGTGCGACCCGGCTTGGGGCTCGCCGTCACCGTTTCCATGGAAGATCAGTACCCAGAATCGGTGCACGCACGACCGATCATCTCGGCCCGAGCAAGAGAGCGAAGTGTAAAGGAAGAGGCGCGGCGCAGTGGGCGCAGAGTACTCAAGCCAAGAGTCTTTGAACTGCCTGATCCTTCACGACCTCGAGCCCTCGTTTTTCGTGATTCATTTGCTAATGCCTTAATCCCTTATCTCGCGGAGGATTTTTCTCGGAGCGTCTTCATTTGGGACCGTGATGTCGACCCGGAAGCCGTTTTGATGGAAAAGCCCGATGTCGTCATTCAAGAAATCGCGGGAAGGTTCATCGGTCGCCGTCCTAGGACCCTCGATGAAATCCGCGCCCGCAACAAACGACGCCAAAAACGTTAAGCGGCTTCCCTCTAGGGCGAACGCTAAGCATGGGGGAACAGAGGGGCCGAGAGTATTCGCTCTCCGCTTGAAGACGAACCTTTCCCCGAGGTATGCTCACGAACTCAAATCGACCATCGAATTCGAGGTTTCTAAATGAAGAGCCTGACGAACTTCATCGGCTTTGCGGTCTTAGGGACCTGGCTCATAGCCCTCCCCGCCTACGCCAGCGACCTTCGGGTCCGCCTCTTGGGCATCGAGAACGATCAGGGAACCGTTCGGGTTGCCTTGTTCGCAAACGAGCAGGCTTTCAAATCGAGCGCCCCTCAGATGCAGAAAGAAGTTCCGGCTCACATCGACGAGGTTTGGCTGACCTTCGAAAACCTACCACCGGGGCGGTATGGCATTTCTGCATTTCATGACGTGAACGGCAACGAAAAATTGGACACTTCGTTTCTAGGCCTGCCTAAAGAACCCTACGGATTCAGCCAGAATGCCCGAGGACGGTTTGGTCCACCGAACTTCTCAGACATTTCTTTCGACGTTGACTCGTCACCAAAGACACTGGACATCACCCTGCGCTAGACCGGCACCGCCCCAGGGCCAGACACGAAGTTTGGCAACAAGACGAGACACGGGTGACCCCGAAACAAGCCGCGATCCCAATCTCGACGGCTCAGATTTCGATTCTGAAATGAGAATTCTGGCCCCGCCATTCCAAGGCTCGGCGACCTGGCTGTAGAAGAACCCAGTTCTCGACGGGCGTTTCGCCCGCTGCAACCTCAAGCGCTTGGACAATATCTGCCTCACCCGAAAGAAGGGCGTCTTGCAGAGGCTTACCCCCCAAAAGAAGCTCACCGTCCGAGGCAGAGGCTCCGATCCAGACCGGTTCATCCAAGGCTCTCTGGTCACACCTTTGGCCACCTTCATATTGAACCTGGACCCGATCCCCTTCTGCATCGGCCAACAATAGGGTGGCATGCCCCCAGGCGGGTCGACTCATCGCCCAGTCCTGGGCCGTCTCGACCGATTCGAATCGCTGAAGGCACTCCTGCACTAAAAGAAGAGGCGGAGGATCCAGGAACCCATCCTGATCGGCCTGATCTTGCGATAGCTGACCAGCTGCCGGCACGATGCAGGCGGCTAACCCCGCCTGATTAACCCCCGCCAGTGAGGCGCACATCCAGGGCAACACGATCTCAACGGAGGCAAAACCCACCGCCGGGCGGCTCTTCCGAATACAAAAGCCTTGATTCGCCATCGATCCCTCGGACAAGCTCCGAGCCAGTGTGACGCCGCCCTCCTCGTTCTGCCCCATCACCGACAAGGCCGTCGCTTTGCAAGAAGTCGGATCGGAGGCCTGGGTGCCTTCTCCATCTCGGGCATGAAGTGCCAAGATGGAATCGATCGAGACGCCAGCTCCCCGAGCCAAACCATCCATTCTTTCCGCAAGATGCGTGTAGTGCCGAATCATCTCGCGCCCGACGCCTGTTCCGCGGCGGCTTCCAAAGGTCAAGCCCCGGAGTGACGGAATCCGGGCGCGACGAAATCCGTCCACCGCCCTAGCATGCTCTTGGATTTGAAGGGCCAACTGGCGGCCCTGCGCCTCTCCCATATCGCGAGGATGCCCCTCCGCGTCGAGGATCGTCCACATCAGGACGGCTCAACCGTGGAAGAAGAAGAAGCGCTCAGTGGGCTCAACAAAGCATCATTGAGAGAACCCGTCCGATAGCCATCCGCATCGATGCAAACCCAACGAAAACCGAGGGGTTTGATGGCCAATGAGATGGCCTCCAGCTGCTCTGCGCTCATACCGTCGCGCATTTCGGCCGGGTCGATCTCAATCCTGGCCACGTCCCCATGGTGACGCAAACGGACTTGGTGGAAGCCCAGCGACCGAAGGCGTTCCTCACCTTCTTCCACTTGGCTGAGCCTCTGTGGAGTGACCTCTGTCCCGTAAGGAAGACGGGAGGCCAAGCAGGCCGAAGCCGGCAGGTCCCAACAAGGCAGACCCGCCTCACGGGAAAGAAGACGAATCCCCGCCTTGTCTAAGCCGACATCCAGCAAGGGAGACAAGACTCGGTGCTCAGTCGCCGCCTGATGGCCCGGTCGATGGTCGGATCGATCGTCGAGGTTGATCCCGTATGCGAGGGCATCAAAATCGAGTTCTTCAAGAAGCCATTCCATGCGGACGAAAAGTTCCGTCTTGCAGTGATAACAGCGATCAGGCGCGTTGCGTCGGTAACTGACCTGATCCATCTCATGGGTTTCGACGAATCGGTGGGCGATGTCGAAGTCCTGAGCGATCCGTTCAGCCATTTCCCGATGAGCCGCCGGGTACGAGGGGGAAACCGCTGTCACCGCCAAAGCATCCGTGCCGAGAGCCCGCCGGGCCGCCCAAGCGAGATAGCTCGAATCGACTCCTCCCGAAAAGGCTACGAGAACGCGCCCGGCCCCGGATAAGCGGGACAAGAGTGCCTCTTGCTGAGCAAGCAGTCGCGGCGAGAGTTGCTTTTCCACTGCCGCAAGGTACGAAGCCCCCGGATCGGGGTCAACACGGGCGGGTTCCGACTCGCCGGCAAGTGGCTTGGGTTCCGCTATCGTGAGACAGGAGGGAGAAGTCGGCGCATGGCCAAGCTGAGAGTGGGCTTGCTCTTTGGAGGCAGATCGGTCGAGCATCAAGTTTCGATCGTTTCGGCGATGGCCATTCTCCAAGCCCTAGACCGCCAGAAATACGACGTTTCCCTCATCTTGGTCGATCCCGAGGGACGCTGGCACCTAGCGCCGAACGATCACGGAGGCTCCCTCGAAAGCATTTTGCAGGCACCCGAGGTTGTCCTCCGCGCCGACGCCAGCGGCGGCCGCCTCGATCAGGTCGATCGGGAAAGGTCGATTCAATTCGGAGATGAGACCCTCGATGTCATCTTCCCAATCGCCCATGGCCGCGGCGGCGAGGATGGGGCCCTCCAAGGATTACTCGAATTGGCCTCAGTTCCATATGTGGGTTCGGGGGTTTTGAGCTCTGCGCTTCAAATGGACAAGGACTTGGCTAAGCAGATCCTGAAATCCGCCGACCTTCCCGTCCTACCCTGGGTCACGATCCGCTCTAGTGAGCTGAAGCGAGGCGGGGATCAGTGGGTGGAGAAGATCAACCGGCAACTCTCGCTCCCGGTTTTTGTCAAGCCGGCCAACTCGGGTTCATCCGTCGGTATTTCTAGGGCTCAAGATGTCGCTTCACTGGCCTTAAGCCTAAAAGAAGCAGCCTACTACGACGACAAGGTGATCGTCGAGCGCGCTGTTGATGCCAGAGAACTCGAAATTGCGATTCTGGGTAACGAACACTGCAAAGCCTCAGTGCCAGGCGAGATCATCCCCCGCCACGATTTTTACGACTACCATGCCAAGTACCAAGACGAATCGACTGAACTCATCATCCCCGCCGAGATTCCCCCCTCACTGACGAAGAAACTTCAAGACCTCGCCATACGATCCGCCACAGCCCTAGAGGCTCGAGGCATGACCCGAGTCGACTTTTTGGTCGAGCGGGAAACCGAGAACGTCTGGATCAATGAACTCAACAGCCTGCCGGGATTCACGTCAGGATCGATGTATCCTCGGCTTTGGGCCGAAAGTGGTATCCCTTTCGGCACGTTACTCGACCAGCTGATTGACTTCGCACGAGAACGTCATAGCCAACGCGTCAACTTTCGAACCGGAGCCCCCCCGGCCGCTCTTTAGGCTGCTCGGGCTGCGGCGCCCGGGCTCAGTTTTCTCCCCAAGCCTTCGGCTTCCGCGCCACACCAGGCGCCACCGGCTTGGCCCCTTCGACCGCTTGGTGGGCCGCCGGAAGGACGTAGCCCAAGGCCCGAAGCTGGGCTGCATTCAACTCATCGATTTCAACTTCGAACGACTCGTCCCAAACGACTCCCTGCTTGGCGAATTGTTTGATTTCATCAGCCAGCTCCGCCTGAACCTTCGGCTCCGAACCGGCCAGATTCGTCTGCTCGCTTGGGTCCACCGACCGGTCATAGAGCTCATTACGGTCGGGCTCGCTGAACCGATGAAGCATTTTGAAGTCTTTCTTCATGACTGAAACCATTGGGTCAGGATCACTGGTGGCGCGCCCCCAAGTCCGATCGAGCTGTGCAAAGAGAGGCCGCTCAACCAGCTCTTCAGGGACTTCTCTCAAACCGGCTGCGGCCTCGATCAAAGGCACCAAAGACTGGCCTTGTGCATCTGGCAAGGGCGGAAGTCCCAGCAAATCGAGCACAGTCGGCCAAATATCGACGTTGGCGACTCGCTCTTCGACGACCAGCCCTGGGCTCAGCGAGACCGGAGGCGCGATAATCAGAGGAACCTGCTGCACTTCGCTATATAGATTTCTTGCATGTCCTTCCCCACCGTGTTCAAAGAAGGCCTCACCGTGATCTGAGGCAACGATGATCCACGTGTCGTCCAACAATCCGCGAACGCGAAGCATTTCAACCACGAGTCCGACATTTTGGTCTGTCCAATGGATCGAGCTGTCGTAAATGTCAGAGATGTCTGTTCCATAAACCGGAGACACATCGGAATACACGTATTGGTGGACATCCATGTAGTGCAGATAGAGCAGAAACGGTTCGCCGCTCGTGCCCATAACAAATTCAGATGCTGATATCGTGACATCGAGATCGGTTCCAGATAGGGAGAATGACGAGGGTGCGAAGCGACGCATATCTGCTCTGGACTTACTCTGAGTCGGTCGAAGGTACAGATCAAATCCCTGGCTGAAGCCAAAATTGTTGGCCACCCAACCATTGCGCCACACGCCGCCGGTCCGGTAACCGGCCTCTTGAAAAATCTCGGCGGGCATCACGGCATCTTCGGGTAGGGCGTGCGGAAATCGAATCACGCCCGTGCGCTGGGGGTACAGCCCGGTCCACAATGAGGCCATTGAGGCCTTCGTCCAGCTGCTTTGACTTTCAACCTGAGCAAAACGGACCCCGCGCTGGGCCAAAGCTTCCAAATTGGGGCTCGTCTCTCGGTCGTAGCCATACGCGGACAGGCGGTCTGCACGTAGAGTATCGATGAGGATAAAAACGACGTTGTAGGGCTTATGCTCCTTCAGAGAGAGAACATCCTCCACGTCACCAGGCGGAGCCTCAACGTCCGCCCTTTGGAACTGCGAAGCGACGGCCACACAGATCAGCAGAGCCGCGACTCCAAAGAAGAACCAGGGCGAATTAAACAGCCGACTGAACACCCTTCACGCCTCCTTCCAAAACCAGCGCGGACATCAATGCCCGGATCGCAATTCGGAACAGCTTATCGGTCCAACCCTCGGGCAGACTCTAGACAATCACACCAGCGAACCCCATGGCAGAGCGAGCCTCCCTCGAGACGCGATGTAAAGCACCGGACTTCTTGCGATCGCTGAAGGGTCAGAGGGGGGACCTGCCTAAGCAAAAAAAAGGCGGCCACCCCGGATCGGGATGGCCGCCTTGCTCAGCTCCCGAGGGAGCTACAGCAATCCTACTTGCGCTTCATCCGGTTCCGGCCGATGACCACGAGGCCAGCAGCACCCGATACCAGCAGCAGGACAGTTCCGGGCTCGGGCACGAACAGGAACTGTTCGCGCCAAACCGCCGGGATGTTGCCCAGGCCGATCGGACCAGTGTTGATGCGCTGCGGCGAGATCAAAGTGACCGCACCACCGGCGGAAGCCGAGGCCAGGATGTTCGTCCCGCCGACGGTCACCGTACCGCGCGTCTCGATCGGGTTAGTGCTCGCCGTTGAGCGCCAGCCGAGACCCGTGGTGAACGTTCGGACGTCTTCCGTGCCTTCCGGAGCCAGCGTGACACCGACACCCGTTATGGCGGTTGCGTTGCGCACAACCTGGATCACGTTGGTGGTCAAGGAGGTGATTCGCACCTTGCCGGTGATCCACGGAGCGTTGGTCACAACAATCGGGACCGTACCCAGCATGACGGTAGTGGTCCCACCGATGCCTACACCCACAGTCGCTGAGGGGTTCAGCGGGAAGGGCAAGCTGCCGCCCAATGCGTACAGGAACACGTTGCCGCTGAGTCCCTGCTGGCCGCCCAAGCAACCCGAGGGGCAGAGCGTGGCAGAACTGGGCGTAGTTGCGGTCCCGGTCAAGCCACCGCCCACCGGATTCGCGGTGCTGAAGCTCGCGGTCAAGTTACCGGCCTGGTTGGTCACAGAGAGAGTCAAGTTATCGAGCAGCGCCACACCCGTCAGAAGCGCGGTTCCCGTGCCGTTCCCGGCATTGATCCCCGAGCCCTTCCAGATGCCCGCACCAACAGACAGATCGTGCTCAGAGCCATTGTTGCTTAGCGTGGCCCAGCCAGTCCCGTTGTAGGTGCCGGGGACGCTAATGGTCGGGTTGCCACCGAGGTTGACGCTGAGATCACTGCTGAGCGGGAGGAAGACTCCGGCCCAGGCGTTCGAAGCGAACGCACTCACCATCGCAGCGGCAGCAACGAGACCGAGTAATTTTCGTAACATCACTGGGTTCCCTTTCCTGTCTTGCTTTTTTGGGTCCGGCCCATCTGAGCCTGACCCGTTTTTTTTCGAACTCTGACTGTCAGAGCTCTTCTGGTTCGGGTATTGGGTGAGTGCCCTCACAAGCTGAAGTGTGTCGAAAGATTTTGAGCCACTCCCGGATTACACTCTGCCCTGATCTTTGATCTGTGAGGAGAAACGCCTTCTACCCTTCGCACCGACCCGCGAGCGCCTCATCCAATCAAGGACACGCGTGCCGGAATGTTTCCATCTTGCATTGGAAATCACACAACTGTCCAGCGTTTTTCTGGGCGCTCCCAATCTTTTTGTCGCCCACCAATCCCCCAGGGTAAATTGACAAGTGGAGGCGAGTGCCGGCCCTGATTTTCCCCGGGGGCACCTAAGCCTTCATTTGAATCTCGATTCGAACCCGCACCCAGACGGGAACCCACGTCCAGTCCGCGGCCTCCCTCAGTTGGATTATGCCATGTTGCGGTTATGTGAAGCACTGCTTCGTCCGAAAAGTGCGAGGCGCGCAGGAAACCGGCAGAAACGGTTTGGAACGTGAAGCCGAACCACTTTATCCTCTGCGCTCGGCGTTCTTGAAAAAAATCGGTTTTCCCCGGAGGCACCCAGCCCGATGAATCTGAAAGACCTATTTAACCTCGGCCATCTTCCGAAGGGGGGAGTCGGTTCTTACCTCACGGCACTCGCCCTGGCTCTGCTGGGAGTCGGAATCTTGAGCGCCGTGGGATGCAGCGGCAATTCCCAGGCCCAACTCGAGGAAGTCCGGTCGCTCCATCAAGCCGGCCAGTTCGACCCCTCCATTGCCCCACTCCGGCAAGTGTTGGCCGACGAGCCCCAGAACCCGGAAGCGAACTATTTACTCGGCATCGCCTTACGGCAAACAGGGCGGCCCAGTCTGGCCGTATGGCCCCTCCAAAAGGCCGCCGAAAACGACGACTACGCGGTGGTCGCTGGCTTGGTGCTGGCCACCACGCTCGCCACGAATGGCGCCAACGAGGAAGCCATACGGGCCTCAACAAAAGTTCTGGCGGTCGAACCCGAAAACTCGCTCGCCCTGTTCACGCGGGGCAAGTCCTACCTCGTCGCCGGTAAGCCGGAAAAGGCGCTGGAAGACGCCGAAACTATTTTGGAGACCGACCCCACGAGTCATCACGCCACGGTTCTCAAGGGAAGCGCGCTGATTGACCTCGATCGACTCGACGAAGCAGAGAACGTTTTTCAAGCCATGTCGGAAGAAGCGGCCCTTGCGGATAACCAGGACGACGCCGCCCGAAAGTGTGCGGCCCTGGCCAATTTCTATAGTGGCCGAAAGAAACAGGAGCAGGCGCAGGAGACCTTTCAGCAGTGCTTGAGTGACTACCCCGCCCACCCATTTCTCCAACAATGGGCCTCGGATTACTACGTCGAGACAGGTCAACCGGATCGAGCGATTGAGGTCTGGGCCCAAGCCGTCGAGACCACCCCCGAGGATCTTGGCCTCCGAGCCAAACACGCCGACCTGCTCTACGGGCAGGGGCGCGTCGACGAGGCTCGCGCCGTCTTAACGGAAAGTGTTGAGCTCTTCGACACACCCGAAGCTTGGCGCATGTTGGCGAGCTTTAATCGAAAAAGCGGCGATCCGGGCTCAGCGAGGCAGGCACTCGAAGAGGCCATGGGGAGAACCCGTAACGTATCGGCACCCATGCGGTTTGCCCTCGCCGACATGCTCATTGAGGAAGGCAA
Organism: Myxococcota bacterium; assembly: GCA_029268645.1. Taxonomy (GTDB): domain Bacteria; phylum Myxococcota_A; class UBA9160; order UBA9160; family UBA4427; genus TMED88. The sequence goes on along the minus strand of JAQWNI010000248.1, from coordinate 58,254 downwards.
CTTTGAACGGGCAGAGCAAATCGCCGATAGCCTCGACGAGCCCGCCTATAAGCACCTGCTCCGCGGCGCGATCCTCCTCAAACAAGGGCAAGCCCAAAGCGCACTCGAGAGCTTCGACGCTGGACTCCGCCTATGGCCCAACAATTCCGGCGGACGTTATTTGGCAGGCATGGCCGCTGAAGAACTGGGGGACCAAAAACGGGCGCTCTCCGAGTACCGAGAAGCGGTGCGCGTCGGAGAGGAAGAAACCGATGCGGCCCTCCGCCTAGCGATCATTCACTTTTCCCAGGGCGACCTCATTCTCGCGCAACAGTTCGCGGAGCGTCACATCCGAAAACGACCCTATGTCGAGCCGACCGCTCATGTCATCGCCGCTCGATCGTCCCAAATCCTCGGCGACGATTCAAAGGCTGAGTCACTGTTAAACGACCTTCGCGTCAAGGATTCGCATCATCCCGCCGCGTACGTCGAATTCGCAAAAATCCGAAGAGAAAACGACGGTGCCGAAGCTGCGCTCGTCGTTATTACCGAAAGCGGTCTCGATTTGACCGATCCCGAAAATGTCGATGCGATCCGTTCTGCGGCCATCGACTACTTGTCGCTGGGTCAGACTCGCCGTGCGCTTTCCCTTGTCGATCAGGCGATTCGACCGAACCCGGAATCCCCAACCCTCATCGATCTCAAGGGGAGAGTTCTACTTCTCAGCGGTCAGCGGGCCCAGGCGGTTGAAGCATTCGAACAAGCCTTGGCTCTGGATGCCGAGTTCGCGCCTTCTCTAGAGGCCATTGGCACGATGAAAAGAAACGATGGTGACCTCGATGGGGCCATTGCGATCTTCGAACGCGCCGCCAATGCCGACGATACGAGCGCCGAGCCGCTTTATTTGGCCGCCCAGACACGCTTGATGCAGGGCAACCAAGAGGCAGCGGCAACGCTCCTGCAGGCCGCACTAGACCGGGACCCGACCCACGCCGCCGCAAACAACGACCTCGCCTGGATCCTCGCCAGTTCGAACCAGCAACTTGACGGCGCTTTAGAACTGGCCAAGCAAGCGGTCCGCTTCCAAACCAGTCCGGAAACCCTGGACACCCTCGGCTATGTCTACATTCAACGCGGTGAAATCCCCGAGGCGACCAACACCCTCAAAAAAGCCCTGGATTCTTATCCAGAGTCTCCGTCTCTCGCCTACCGCCTCGGTCTCGCACGAGCTGCGGCGGGAGATTCCGAAGGCGCGCGGGCCGCTCTCACGCGGGCCCTCGGCCAACCGAACTTTCCTGAAGCCGCCGCAGCGCGTGCTCAACTCGCCAGCCTACAAGGTTCTTAAGCCCCGCCGTGAACCGACTGGACACATCGAACACCGCGACGGGTCGAAGCCAGTTGCCGAGTCGGCGGCAGCCAATCCTCTTCACAGCCCTCTTGGCTTTCGCAATCGCATGCGGGTCGGGAGCAAACCGGGCCGATCAGCACGCCTCCCGGGCAAACGTGCTGATCGAGGAGGGCCGCTACGCGGAGGCCGTACTGGAACTGCGGGCCGCGTCCCAGATTCACCCCGAAGATCGGGCCCTCACCGTCAAAATCGCGGAAACATTTTCCAAAGCGGGCGACCAAACGAGTGCTCGCGAATACTACAAAGAAGCCTATGCCTTAGACCCCACGGACCTGCGAGTCGCCATCGACTACGCAGGCACGCTCGCCGATTCGGATCCCGAGCAAGCGACCTCGCTGATCAACGCGATCCTCGAAACGGAACCCCAACAGGCTGAAGCCCTCCTCGTCCAAGCCCGCTTGTTGTTGTCGAGTGGAAAGACACGCGAGGCGCACCGAATCATTGAACAAGCTCGGCGCATCCAACCCGACGATCCCGATATCGAGTGGGCCCTCGCCGAATTGCTCCTGATCCAGTCACGCAATCTCACGCTCCTCTCCGCGAGTTCGTTACAACGGTCAGAGCCACTGAACGCGATCCTTGCGGCATACAATCGTTATCTCCAAAAAGGTGGGACCCGCCGAGTGGGAGCCGCGCTCGGACGTGCCCGGGCTTTCAAGGCTTGGGCTTCCGGAACGCCCGAAGCCCGCAGGGCCTACGGGGATTTGATCTCGATCGCCATCGCCGAGGGATCCCCCGACGAAAAGATGCGTGCCCTCGAAGCCGCCGCCGCCTACGGCAGAAGTACCCGCGACTTGGAACTCGAAAAACTCGCCCTCGAAGAATCGATCCGAAACAACCCTCAACAGCTCGCGACGTGGACCCGGCTCGCCACGATCCTCAGTGCGCAGGGCAATTCGGAGGCGAAAGATCAGCTCTTTGAAGACATGTTTAAAACGCTCGGGCACGGAACCGACGTTCAAATTGCCTACGCGAGACACCTCGCCCGAAGCGGAAACCCGGTCGCAGCCGTCGCCTACTTGAATGATCAGGTCGAGCGGGGAGGCGAAAGCGAGCCGCTCTGGACCGCCGTCTTTCACGTTCAGATCGGCCAAGGGCGCTATGCCGATTCGGCGCGAACCTTATCGAAGGTTCAAAAAGCCTACCCGGACAGCGCCTCCACCACCCTACTGATCGCCGAGCAACAGATCGCGGAGCGGCACCTACAGGAAGCCCTTGTAACCCTCCAAGCGCTGATTAGACGAGAGGCTCCTACCAGTCAAGCATGGCGATTGATCGCCCAGATCGAACACCAGAGCGCGGCTCATGAAAAGGCTCTGTCGGCCATTGAAAAAGCCATCGAGCTCGACGGTCGAACGACACCCAACCTGCGAATCAAAGCCCGCGTCCTGCTTGAAATCGGTCGGGGGCGGGAAGCGGCTCTTTCATTTGGAGAAATTGCCGAAAAAGAGAACCTGACCATCGACGAGCGACTCTTGATGGCGCGGGGATACTACGAGTCGAAAGGAGAATTGCACGGGCGCCGAATTCTCGAAGGCCTGCTGGACGGCCCCAATCCCGAGCCACAGGCGGCGCTCGCCCTCGCACGTTGGGAATTGCAAAACCCCAGCCGTCAAGAAAAGGTTCGGACGCTGCTGGCTTCCGTCTACCAGCGTTATCCCGAGAACGTCGAGCTCCTAGAAGTTCTGAGCCGGGACGACCTGGGCCGCGGGCGAAATGCGGCGGCGGTTGCTCGAGTCACACGAGCCATCCAGCGTAGACCGCGCGCTGGGGGCCTCTACCTGGTTCGGGCTGAGATTTGGAAAGCCCTCGGACGAACCGATGACGCCATCAAGGATGCCCAAAAAGCAGCCTCCCTCAATCCGAGGCACCGGGACGAGGCCTACTCGCTCATCATCGAGGTCTCTGCGACGCCCCTCCGGCGCAGGGCGGCCATTCAAGCATTGGAATCGCAAAAGGCGCGGGGCGAAATCAGCCCTGACGACCTTGCTCTCCTGGCCCACCTTTATTTGCGAAACGACCAACTCGAACATGCTCGTACGCTGTATGAGCAGGCTCTCCTTGAGGGCAGCGAGTTGATCATTTTAAAAAACGACCTCGCCCACCTCCTGGCCCTTGAAGGGGAGGACTTCGAACGCGCGCTTGAACTCGCCCGCCTAGCCGTCGATGGATCGGATAGAAACCTCACCACAGCCGATACCCTCGGCTATGTGTACCTCCGATCCGGGGCCTACGAAGCGGCTTACTGGCAGTTCCGATTCGTGACCGGGGAGGCGGATCCGCCTCGCGCAGAGTACTGGTACCACCTGGGCCTCGCGCTCATCGAACTCGAACGGCCTGACGAGGCCCGACAGGCCCTTTCGGAAGCCCTCAGAGTCACCCCGGGCTTCCCCCCCGCTACGCAATCACTCAACCGCCTCGATCAAACGCGCCCAGCGCACGAAAAGTCTGCTTCGACCTCCTGATCTCGTCGGTCAGTCCGACCTTCGCGCTCTCAGCCGTTTCCTTTCCGCTTCGAGCCGATCCTCGAAGGCGATCTGAGAGCGCAACTGCTCCGCATCGGAGCGCAGTCCATCTCCAATCGGACCCGGTCGAGCGGCCGCACCCTCAATCACTTCCAATGCACCGCGAAGGTCGCCTTTGGCCACATAGGCCTGCGCCAAAGCCCGCGCCTTATAATGGGAGGGGTCCGGATCCAATTCAAGTCGGATGATCCAGTCATCGGCCATCTCGTCTCGGAGCGCGATAAATCCCGGATCCGAACGCAACGAGTCATAGCGTTGGTCACCAATCAAATGGTCAACCCGGTTATAGCCTCTCGCGCGCGCAGCGCGGAGGTGCTCAACCGCCACCGCCACATTTCCGAGTGCGGCCTCGCGACCGGCCCGTCGAATCTGTGACGCCGCGCCTTCCGGATAGTTCCGTTCCGCTTCGGCCATCAAAGCTTCGGCGGATCGGTAAACCGGGGCCTGCTCATAGGTTTGCCAAGAGAACCAGAGCAGCCAAAGTATGAACGCCCCGACAAGACCCTGCCTCAGCCGATCTCTCCGTTCCGGGTCGAGAACTTCGGCGAGCCAAGGATTCACCGTGTCTTGCCACGCCAGACAGCTCCCACCGATGAGGCCGGGGAGTACGAAGTAGAGATACCGATCGGCCATCGGATAGGGCAGAGGCAAAACTCCCGAAAGCGGAGCAAAGGCAATGGCCGCCCAGAGCCACCAGACTGACTCCTCACTCCCTCTGCGCAAGGTGACGACGGTTCTCCAACCCAGCAGCATCATCAAAACTAATCCGGCCAGGAAGAAGGGGTCCCAGGGGTTCACAACCGGCGGGGGCTCGTGGAAAGTCGAGAGGCCCGTTCCGCTGAGACTCATCCAGGCGTAGCGGATGAATACCGAAAAAATGGTCATATACCGGACATCAAGCTCGGCATACAGAGGTGGCGAGAGGCCCGCGGACTGACCAAACGCCGCCGATTCCACCCAGGCAAAGAACATCACCACGAAAATCCAGCCCGCCAACCACTCCCAGCGAAATGAGATCTCCTTTTCGCCCGCCTCTCGAACCCTACGCCCTCTACACCAGCCGAAAAGCACCACGACCGGCAAAGCAAAAGCTGAAAACGGCTTGGCAAAAAGCGCCAACGTGAAGCCAATCAGCGCCATCAGCGGTCGAGCGGGGTGAGCGAGAATGGCCAGCAAGGAGAGAACCAACGCCGCCGAACTTTTCAGCTGCGAGATCCAGGCCACTGACTCGACGTTTCCCGGATGCAGAAAAAACCAAGCCGCTCCCGCCCAGGCCACCCAGGGCCCTAGACCACTCCGCCGATAAAGCAGGATCAAAAGAGCGGCGGCCCAGGCGTGCAGCACGAGATTCACGACGTGATACCCCGTCACCTCGGACCCAAACATCTGCCATTCAAGGGAATGCAGCGTCAGGTGCACCGGCGCATAGTTCTCGACCAGCACAGCGACTTCGCTGGTGGGGTCCCAGATCGCTACGAGGTTGTCCAGGGTGAAGTCGTGGACGTACTGATTCTTCAATACGTAATGCGAATCGTCAGAGATGAAGGCTCCGTCCAGAACCGGCGAATACAGAACCAGACCTAGGAGGACAAAGGCGCCCCAGGACACCCACGCTCGCGGAGGCTCTGAGGCGGTCGATGCCTCCCGGGGCCTCGGCCTCCCCTGGCTCCGTTTTCTGGAATCTCGGACGCGCCTGGCCAGCGGGTCGCTCCCTGCGGCCCCGTCAATCGGTCTGCGATCCGGGCCTCACAAATGCAATGCGAAGATACACCAGCTCCGTGCGCTCGCTGCATAATCCCTACGTTTACGGGATCCTCCAAAAAGTAAAAAGCAAGGACCGAGGGGATTGCTAGCCTGCGCGGTTCATGACCAGAAGGAGTCCGGCGCGAAATGTCTGAAGGAAACCGGCCCGATGACGAAGAAACGAGCCCGACACAGATCGAGCTGAGCGTGGTCATGCCCTGCCTCGATGAAGCCGAAACCCTGCCGATTTGCCTTAAAAAGGCCTTTTCAGCCATGCAAGAAGCAGGGGTTCATGGCGAAGTCATTGTGGCCGACAACGGCAGTCAGGATGGGTCGCCTGAAATTGCTCAAAAGGCTGGGGCGCGAGTGATCCACGTCGAAAGACGGGGCTACGGCAGCGCCTTGATGGGCGGCATCGCGGCGGCTCGGGGGCCCTTCGTCCTTATGGGGGATGCCGACGACAGCTACGACTTCCTTGAGATTCCACGCTTCGTTGAGAAATTGCGTGACGGCTACGAATTGGTGCAGGGGTGCCGACTTCCTGCAGGCGGCGGTCGCGTTCTGCCGGGTGCCATGCCCTTTCTACATCGGTGGTTCGGCAACCCTCTTCTTTCCGCGCTCGCTCGGGGCATGTTCAAAGCCCCAGTGACAGACGCCTATTGCGGAATGCGCGGGTTTACCCAAACCCTTTACAAGAAACTGGACCAGCGATGTACGGGCATGGAGTTCGCGACCGAGATGATCATAAAGTCGAGTCTTCATGGGGCTCGGATCGCTGAGGTTCCCATTACGCTGCACCCCGACGGCCGACGCGCCCATGGCCCCCACCTACGCACCTTCCGCGATGGGTGGCGAACGCTTCGTTTTTTCCTCCTCAATAGTCCCCGCTGGCTCTTTCTCATGCCTGGCCTCCTCCTGATGGCCTTCGGCGGCGTGGGGTTCGCCCTCGCCCTTCCCGGCGCAGAAATTTTGGGGGCCAGACTCGACGCCCACACACTTCTGGCCTCAAGCCTCGCGCTATTGATGGGCTTTCAGTCGGTGCTTTTTGCCCTGCTCAGTAAAACATTCGCCGTCTCCGAAGGCTTGGCCCCGCCCGATCCTCGACTCGACCGCTTCTTTGAATGGGCCACCCTCGAGCGCGGCCTCATCCTCGGCTCGCTCGCCCTGATGACCGGCCTTCTCTTTATCGGCTCAACCTTCTTTCAATGGCGAGCCACCGACTACGGAGCCCTCGACTACCCGTTCACCCTGCGCTGGGTCATCCCAGGTGTCACACTTGCTGCCCTTGGATTTCAAACCATTCTGTCTGGCTTTTTTGTCAGCATCCTCGGAATGGGCCGACGTTGAACCCCGTCGAATATGCACACGAGAGCTACGCAGTCTCCCGACGAGTCCGTGTTCTTTCGGAGCACTTCGCCCGGGTGATCCCCCCCAATGGATCCCTCCTGGACGTGGGATGTGGAGACGGTCACCTCACCGCCCGACTGGCCCAAATGCGGCCCGATCTGAAAATTCGCGGAACCGATGTGATGGTTCGATCTGAAACTGCAATCGAAGTCAGGCCCTTTGATGGCGTGACGCTCCCTGAGCCCGACCGGAGCGTCGACACCGTCCTGCTTGTCGACGTCCTCCACCACGCTCAGGATCCGGAAGCCCTCCTGGAAGAGTCGGCCCGTGTGGCACGCCATCATCTGGTGATCAAGGACCATCGACTGAAGGGGCTCCTGGCCTCTCAGACGCTTCGCTTCATGGATCGCATCGGGAACGCCCGCTTTGATGTTGCATTGCCTCATCATTACTGGACCGAGGACCAGTGGCGGATCGCATTCGAAAGGCTCCATCTAAGCGTCGAATCGATGACTCGAACCGTCGGCCTATACCCGACCCCCCTCAGCTGGTTTTTTGATCGAGACCTTCACTTCATTGCGCGACTCGGCTTTAGTCGTTCATGAATAAACCCTCCCTGAACGATCACAAGGTCGCCGTCCTCTGGACGGCTTGGGCCGTGTTCCTTCTCCTCTGCGCAGTGCTCCTCCTTCCAAGAATCGAAACCCTCGGGCTCTATTATGATGAAGCCTTTATCGCCCAGCAGGCTCGAGACTTTCTTGAACCGGGTCGGGAGAACTTACATCCAGCCAGCGTGCGCTCCGTTGAGTGGCTCGGGCGGCCGTTTCCGATCCGAAACGCCGCCTTTTTAGGGTCGTTGTAGAGTCAGCTCTTGATCCCAGCGTTTTGGATCGGCGGAGCCAGCGTCGCTACCCTTCGAATCGCTACGTTTAGTATGGCTTGCTTGGCTCTTCTGCTCACTCTTCTTTGGAGCAGAAAACTCTTCTCGCTCCGTGTCGCGTTGATCGGTGGCGCCTTGGTGGCCACCGATCCCTCCTTTCTTTTATTTGGACGTTTCGAGTGGGGTCCCTTCACCACCAACTTCCTCTGCCGCGGGGCGGGACTGCTTTTACTAATTTGGGCTTGGCAATCCTCAAGTTCGGCGAGAAGGCGAGTGGCCGCCTTGAGCGGAGGACTCGCATTGGGGCTGGGGATCTACAGCCGCGCCGACTTCGCACTCATCGTCGGAGCCTGTGGGCTGGGAATTCTGCTGGGGCACCCCTCTCTGACCCGCGAGATTCTCCGCGATCGCAAAACCGAACTCGTTTTGGCAGGCTGCGCACTGCTCATCGCATCTCTGCCCATGTGGTCTTCAGCCCTTTCTCTTCTCGCAGTGAGTAGCTCCATCGCAGATCGAGGCTACCTCACCGATCGCCTCGTGGTTCTTTGGAATGTCCTCGACGGAACCCAATTTCTCCGTGTCATTCGAAGTGGTGGCCTGTTCGATCAAGCGCGATCGCTTGACCTTCAAGGAGGCCTACTTGGGATTGCCCTCATAGGATCTTTCTTCATCGTCGGTCTTGATCTCGTACGCGGAATCCGCCAAGCCCCTGAGCTGGCCTCTCGTGACCCGCGCCGTTGGCTCTGGATCACAACATTCGCAATTCTCCTGGGAACCCTCGCACTGCCGGGTGCGGTCCGAGCCCACCACCACCTGAATGCCCTGCCCTTCGTCCAGCTCCTCGTCGCCTGCGCGTTCGAAGTTGTCTGGAGACACAGTCAGCGAACAAGGCGAGGGTGGATTCGGATTGTGGTCATTCTCGCACTAGGAGCCGTGATCACCACCCAGCTCCTGATCGTCGTCGAGACAGAAAAAACAATTTCGGAAACGGGGGGCCTCGGCCGTTGGAGCCCCGCAATCGCGACCCTCGCAGAGGAGCTTGAGGCAACCCCGGGAGCCGAAGCCATTAGTCTGGATTGGGGATTTCACGAACCCCTGCTCTTTCTAACCCAGGATCTGGCTGTGCAAGAGGCGATCTGGTCGATCCCGCAAGCGTTTGCGGCAGGACACCCGTGGATTCACGAAGGAGACCCCCAAACCCACTACCTCGTCCACGCCCCACCCTATGATGCCTTTGGCTTGAGCGCCCCAATGCTGGAATTTGCCAAGCAGCTTCCTCCCGACCAAGTCGTGATTCGGCCCTGGCTGAACCACAGCGGGCAAGTTGACTTCTACTCCATCCGCTTCGTTCAGCCGCACCGTTTCCGCTACTTGGGCTCCGGTCGCTTCAGGATGGACGGCCTCCCAGGCTCTTAACGCCCCGCTCGGCAGCCGACGCCCCACGCACGACACGACCCACACGGACTGCGCGTTCCGAAATCTCAACCGGGGGCTGATTTATCTGGCCCACACGAATTCGATATCCCCCAATGGCCCGGGCACCGTGAGAGAGCGTTTCCCCTTCTCCGGCAAAGGTCGGATAGGGAACCCGGAGTCGAGCCGAACCCTGTTCGTTAGCCAGGCCGACGACGCGGTAGCTAAAACGCCGACCCCTCGGCACTTGAATTTGAGCTTTGGCCTCGACGGGTGTGCCCGGGGGTGCGGACACTTCGATCACCGCACCCGGAACAATCTCGAAAAGCTTGTAGGGAATCCTCGCTTCGCCCCGCCGATCAAAAATTGCCCCGATCGGCAGTCCCCCCGGTGGCGCTTCTCCCACCAAGCGAAAGTGGTTAAGTGATGGCAATGCGCCATCGGCCCGCCCGTCGCGGTCGTGCAGCCGAGCCAGAATGGTTCCCGGGGACAAATCGGGCATCGTGATCACATATCGAGCCTCCAAAGAGCGCGCGAGAGCCAAGGCTTGGGGTTCGGATTTGGCCCGGAGAAATGCTTCAGTGCGGTCCCAATTCTCGCGACCGATGTACCACCAGAATGGATCCGTCGCCGTCGCTCTGCGCGCTCGATATTGCAACGCATGGCCCAAGTTTGGATGCGCGATGATCCCATACTCCGGCCCCCGCCCCGATTCCAAATAACCCGAGGTTTCCGGCGTCCACTCTCTCACCTGGCCCGCGAACTGGTGGAGCGTAGCCGCGATGCTCTTTGATGAGGCGCCCTCCGAAGGCAGAGGGTTTTGCCACGCGGACCAAGAAGCCATCACTCGCGGCTGGTAGACCGCACGAAAAGCGGGCCAAAATCCCAGCAGCACGATCGAAGCCGACAGCCCGAATGCCATCAGCGAACCCGTCCGCGGGCCAGACCTTCGAGCGATCACTTGGCCCAGCCGATCCGCGAGCGACGACAACAAAAGTGCAAACAGCAGTGCCGCGGCGGGCGCAGCGTCATTGCCGTAACGACGCTGAAGCGAGGCCAAAAGACAAAAAAACAACCCCCAGGCAAAAAGAACCCAACCTGCTGCGCGAGCGCCCGGCTCAGCGGTTGGCCGTCGCCCCGCAAACCATGCCGCCAGCGGTATCACGGGCAAGAGATAGGCGAAAAGGCCCCAACTACGCGATGCGGGCGGCCCTTGTAGCCGATTGCCGATTGAAAAAAGAGGGGTCTGCTCACCCGTGCTCGCACCCACTTGATCCGAAAGGGTCAGAAATTGATAGGCAAGCTCCAATCCCTCTCGAGGCCCGGGCAGGAAAACGATCGCCATACCCAATGCGACCACTAGGCCCGCCGCCCAAAGAAAACGTCGCAATACAGTGTCCGCCAAGCCGACTTTGATCACGCACCAAAGGAGGCCGGCCGTGATAAAAGCGGCCCCCAAAGCGAGAGCATGTAGCCTCGAAAGTGCGATGGAGGAGTAGTCTCCTCCGAGCGGCGTGGGTGACACGACAAGCCAGAGCACCACACCGCACCCGGCCAAGAAAGCACTGCAAGCCTGGGCGACCAGAAGGCGCCTTCTTCCGGAAAGAATGCCGGCCACGAGAAGCAGGCCCTGCGCCGGAGCCAGATAGAGAAGGCTGCCGTGCCATGTCAGCAGCATCAGCGAGGAGAGAAGGGTCAAAAGACCGGCCAGAGCAATCATTCTCACCCGCGATGCTGCCGGATCCACCAAACCCAGCAGGCAATACAGCAGCCAAGCTCCGATCAGAGCCACCGCACCATGATGATCCGCGTTCCCCAACCGGGTGTACACGACGCTGATCGGCAACAGGGCAAAGAAGAAGCCCGCCAAGAAGCCGACTCGGCGTGAGGAGAGCTGGCATCCGGCGAGATAGAGAGGCCAGATCGAAAGCGCGGCGCAGACCGGGGGGGCCCAAGCAGCCACCCTCTCCAAGTCGCCTGTCGTTCCCCCTGCGAGCCAGCCCCCGGCCCCGAGCAACCAATCGAACAAAGGGGGCCAGGGCACCGGCGCTCCGCCTGGAAAATTAATGTAGGGATCGAAGAGCAGGACGTCCGGGAACTGCATCATCGTAAAGAGCGCTCGGCGCAGGTGGTATTGAGGGTCTGCCGGTGGAAAAACGACCTCGCCGCCGACAAAAACATACTCAAAACCGAGTGCTCGAATCCCCAGGGCCGCCGCCGCCAACACGACCAACCCAATGAAGATCAGTGGTCTACCCCGCAAATCAAGATCTTTCACGAGGCGAGGCCCTCCCGATGCGCGGACTCATTCCTCGGGCGATAGACCGGATTCCCCATCCATGAGACGGTACCGGCGACCACACTCGCAAGCGAGGTTTTCGGGCAGGGAAGCCCCGCAACGACAGACCCAACCCCGATTTCGCGCTGGGGAACCAACAACGAGGGCGTGGGCGGGGACATCCCGAGTCACCACGGCCCCCGCCGCCACGAAGGCATTTGCGCCCAAACGCACGCCGCATACGATGGTGGCATTGGCTCCAACTGTCACGCCGTCTTCAACCTTGGTTGCGATGGGCTCGAAGGGCTCCGAATCACGTCCCGCGCGAGGGCGCAAATCGTTGGTGAAGGTTGCGTTTGGGCCAACAAAAACATTATTGCCGAGACGAACGCCTTCCCAGACCTGAACCCCATTCTTGATCGTGCAGTCGTCTCCGACGATTGCTTTGGACTCGACGAAACTCCCCCCTCCAATATTACATCGGCGACCAATCCGAGCCCCCTTCATCACATGGGCAAAGGCCCAGATCCGGGTTCCAGAACCAACCTTCTCACTCTCGCAGAGAGCCAATGAATGGACGAATACGTCTTCCACAGTTCAGCCCGACGCCTCTTCAACGGCTCTTTTGAGCACGCCCGCGACCTGCTCTTGCTGGGAAGCGGTGATGCCTGGAAAGATGGGCAAGGAAATCATCTCTTCTGCTGCAGCTTCCGCATTCGGAAAGTCGCCCCGTCGGTGGTTCCCATCAGCAAAGGCCTGGGTCAAATGGATCGGAATCGGGTAGTGGACCGATGCGCCGATTCCGGCTCGCTGGAGCGTTTCCAGAACTCGTGATCGGGCCTGAACGCGAATGGCATAGATATGCCATACGTGTTCATTTCCGGGAGCCACCTTCGGAAGAGCCACGCCCGACGTACCGGCTAGCATCTCGGCATAGCGACCCGCCGCTTCGGCCCGAGCCGCGTTCCAAGAGGACAGGTGAGTGAGCTTCGCCCGAAGGACGACACTTTGCAGACTGTCCAAGCGGGAGTTGAAGCCGATGACGGGATGCTGATACTTCACATCACTCCCGTAGTTCCGAAGCTTTCGCAAATGATGGGCGAGGTCTGGATCCCTCGTTGTCACGGCTCCCGCATCGCCGTAGGCGCCTAGATTTTTCCCTGGATAAAAACTAGTCCCGGAGAGAGCCCCGAAGGCTCCTGCACGGCGAATCCCCTGGGTCGCCCCATGCGCCTGCGCGGCATCCTCCACGAGCGACAGTCCGTGCCGCTTGGCCAGATTTTCCAAGGCGCCCATGTCGGGCAATTGCCCAAAGAGATCCACCGCCAAAATTGCCCGCGTCCGGTCTCCGATTTGTGCCTCAGCATTTTTGACGTCGATCAGGTGAAAGTCACTTTCGCAGTCGACAAAAACAGGCTTGGCCCCAGACCGCACGACAGCCAGGGCTGAGGCGATAAAGGTATTCGCCGGCACGATGACCTCATCACCGGGTCCGATACAAAGAGCCCTCAATCCCAACTCGATCGCATCCGTTCCGTTGGCGACGCCAACGCAAAACGGAACATCGCAAAATTTCGCAAATTCCTGTTCGAATTCATCGACGTCAGTCCCTAAAACGAAATCCGAAGAGGCCATCACCCGATCGAATCCGGACCGAACTTCGCGCTCGATCTCGCGATGCTGCCAAGATAAATCGACGAGAGGAATCTTCATGAGAGCTCAAGGCTCACTTCTCGTCCGCCCAACGCGCGAGATTGAGAGAGAGCCTCCAACACCCGAACGACGGACAAGCCCGCCGATCCGCCGGAACGCGACGACTCTCCTTTCAAGATGCAGTCGAGGAAGTGATCGCACTCCGCCATCAGCGGTTCATCCTGGGCAACATGTGGAACGGTGATGTCCCCAACGCGGACGCTGGTTCGAAAAGACTCAATCGAATCAACTAGCTCCGGCCCAGGCGCCGCCTGGCCGACTCGCTTGTCATAGAGGCGAAGGGGCTCATTGACCTGAAGGTCATCAAAGGTGAGCATACGGCGCTCCCCCACAATTGTGATATCCCGGGCTTTCCTTGGATTGAGCCACGAGGCATGCAGATTGACCAGAATGTCATTGGGATATCGCAGCGTCGCAAAAACAACGTCGCAAATCCCCTGATTGATGTATGCCCCTCCGGTCGAGGAAATCGTTTTCGGCTCTGAGCCCAACCAGAAATTAGCGAGGGCGATGTCGTGGGCAGCAAGGTCCCACGCCGCGTCCACATCCACTCGGATAGGACCAAGGTTCGTTCGCACCATCGAGATGTAATGGAGTTGGCCAAGCGAGCCCTCTTCAATATATTCCTTGACCCGGAGTGCGGCTGGATTGTAGACGAATACGTGCCCGACCATGATGACTCGGCCCCTTTCTTCCGCGAGGGCGCACAAGGCCTGGCTCGTTTCGATCGAGTGAGTCATCGGCTTCTCGACGAGCACATGCTTGCCCGCCTCCAAGGCGGATCGAGCCAACTCAAAATGGGACCCGGTGGGCGTGGCGATCACGACGGCCTGGACTGAGTCATCTGCCAGCTCACCTGACAGGTCGGATGTCGTCCTCGCTGAGGGATAGCGGCCAGAAATTGCGGCGAGACGCTCGGAGTCAGCATCGACCACGTAGGTCAAATGGCTTCGATCGCTCCGATCGAAATTGGCAACCAAGTTCGGGCCCCAATGCCCGGCTCCGATAACGGCTACTCCGATCATCGTTCTATTTCCTCATCCGCAGACCGAGGAACACGAGAGGGCGCAGCATAGACCACCACCCAATGATCGGCTTCATCTTAGTTTGGCCAAGGCTCCGCGGAGGGTAAATCTTAGTTACGGGCACCTCGGCGGTACGGTAATTCAATCGAATCGTTCGGATATAGAGGTAGGGTTCAAGTTCATATTCATCCAGCCAGTCCTGATCCAAATCGAGCCGAGGATCGGTCAGAACTTCTCTACGAATGGCTCGAAATCCGTTGGTTGATTCGGAAACCCGACGCCCTGCAACCCAAGAAAAGAGCAGAGGATGGATCCGGGTCGCCCAGCGACGATAGAGCGGCATCGGTCCAAAATTGCGATCCTTCTTCAAGAAGCGCGAACCTTGCACGAAATCAGCTTTTCCCTCGACGATCGGATCCAACAGAATCGGAATCTCCTCCGGCGCATCTTTATTGTTGCCGGCCATCACGACGGCAACGTCGAATCCTTCCTCCACCGCGATACGATAACCTGCACGGATCGCGGCCCCCACGCCGGCCACCCGGCCCATCGAATGGACACGAGCGCCCAAGCTCCGAGCCACCTCTGCGGACCGGTCCGTTGAGCCATCATCAACGATGAGGACGGCATCAACTAAGGGACGAGGTGTCCGACGCACCACGTCGCCCACTTTGACTTCCTCGTCTAAAACGGGGGCAATGGCAATGACCGAAAGGCCTCGATACATACCCCGGAGTCTATCATTGGATCATTGCGTAGAGACACAAAAAGCACGGGGCTTTTCCCTGTGTCATCGTGAAGAAGGCGCACTCTGACTGGAATCGGTCTCGCCCCGCTCGTCTTCCGGAGGCAAATAGCCCAGTGCCCTGAGTTGCTCAATATGCTCCGGGCGCATCGCTTCCGCAGACGTAAGTGGGGCGCTGTTTTGGATGTAGCGCATCAGCAGCTCAGTAGCTTCGACATCATTCTCGAGGTTTTTCCACGGTCCCTCCTCTCCCCATTCCAAAGTTTGAACCTCTGGGGGGTGCGGCGGGCCACTGTAATTTCCAACAAGCTGAGGGCTACTCAAACGGGTCAACCGGTTCGCTGTGTAGACCGCCGCTTCTCCGTCTGTGTCGGTAAAAATCGAACGGGATTCCCCTGGAGCAGCCCCAAAGATCACGGGAGCCAAAGAAAGTCCGCTCGAATGTGGAAGAGGGTTCAACCCGGCAAGATCAAGAAGAGTGGGGGCAATGTCGACGTGGCTCACGAGCGACTCGACTCGACTCGATGAGGCCCCCGGAGCGACAACCAACAGCGGAACGCGGGCGAGATCGGGTGTCGTGGCGTGCCCGTGCTGAAAAAACCACCCCAGTTCACCCATGCTCTCGCCATGATCCGCTGTCAGCAAAACGATTCCACCACGTGGGGCCGCCCGCGTTTCGAAAAATTCGACCACCTCGCCCACCCAGTAGTCCGCATACAGCAGCTCCTCACCATATCGGCCGGCGTAAAACTCAGGCTGTCGGACATCATTCAGGGCCTGATAGGCGGGAATCCCGGCCCTACCAATATTGTTCTTCAAGAACGGCAGTGGCCGCTTCATACGTAGCGGCCAATCCCCCACCTGGCCCTCAAATTCCTCAGGAGGGGTATACGGTCCATGAGGATCCTGAAGATGGAGCCAAACGAAAACCGGCTGGTTTCGGGGGCGACTCGCCAACCAGTCCATTGCCCGCGCCGCCGTTTTGGCTGCTACGCGCTCGAAATACGCCGCCCGGTTAACTTCAGAATCTTCCAGTTCATCGTCGTAGGTCTGAAAACCTCGATCCAATCCACTGCGACGGCGCAAAACAATGTTGCTGACAAAAGCAGCTGTTTCGTATCCCGCGCTTCGAAATCGCTCGGCCAATGTCTCACCCCCGAAGAGGCGTGTTTCGCCGTTAAAAGTCCCAATCGAGTGTTCCCGCGCGTAGCGTGAAGTCATGATGGAGGCATGGGCGGGGGCCGTCAGGCTCGCTGCTGCAATCGCCTTCTCGAACAAAACGCCTCGCGCTGCAAGGGCATCGATTTGCGGCGTCGTCTCCCCCTCGAAACCATAGGCATGAATCCAATCGGCTCTCAATGTATCGATGGTAATGAGTAGGACATCCGGCCTTGGACCTTTATCAGCCGAACAAGCATTCAGCGATAGAACAATGACCCAGACTGACCTGATGAGAGGCCGCCACAAGCTTCCCCGCCAATCGACCCGTTTCATCACTCGACGTACCCCAGCGCCTTCAGACGCTCCCGATCCTGCTGAAGAACCGGGGCCGGTTCAATGACATTTCTTTCGTGCTCAAGGCGCCAGGCGTCGATCAAGGCCGACAGCCTTGCCACCCGCTCCGGCTCTTCCGAAGCGAGGTTAATCTGCTCCAGGGGGTCATCGACCAAGCCATAGAGTTCCAAGGTGCCCTCAGCCGGCCCCACGATCAACTTCCACCCGCCGAGGCGGACACCAAACTTTTCTCCCCGAGGCGCGGTGGGGCCATCGCCTTCCTTAGGATCCGCATAGTGTCGGCGGTAAAGAAAGATCGGAATCTCCTCATCGGCCGATTCCCCTCTCCCCAACAAGCGACTCGCACTCCCCGCCGAGGCCAAAGGCCCGTTCGGTGAATCACCAATCAACTCAAGAAGCGCAGGCGCCAACTCAACCAGTGGAAAGGGTCCCTCTACTTTCAAACCTTGGGGAAGATGCCCTGGCCAGCGAAGAATCAAGGGGACTTTTACGGCTTCCTCGTAGACGTGGACGCCATGAAACATATGGCCGTGAGTCATGAGGCCCTCTCCATGATCACCCGTCACGATCACCAGTGTGTCTTCCGCCAAGCCCGCCAGATCCAAGCCTTCGAGAAGCCGTCCGATTTGTTGGTCCGTATAGGCAATCAACCAATCATAGAGGTAAATGGTTCGATTGAGTTTGAGGGACTCTTTCCGTCCGGGGGCAAACGGTGGCGTAAAATTCTCCGGCGGAACATACGGATCGTGCGGATCGTAGTAGTGAACAAATAGAAAAAACGGTGCGGCCTCATCTGATCTTTCGTCCAACCAGCGAAGAGCACGATCCGTCGTGTCATCCGCGCGACCGTAAAAACGCTCCTCAATCGTTTCGCCTTCCCAAAGAGTAGAGCCCACTGGGGTCTTCGATTTGGAGAAATCATCGTCGAAAGAATCGAAGCCTTGGCCATAGCCAAAGCGATCGCTCAGTACATAGGAACTCACCACGGCACCGGTTTCGAAACCGATTTCCGAAAGGCGCTCGGCCAAGGTCTTCTCGTTTTCCGGCAGAGGCTGACCGTTTTTTCGAACCCCGTGAGCCATCGGAGGCTGCGCGGTGAACACACTGGCATGGGTTGGGCCCGTTGTCGCAGAAGGGGCGTAGGCGGCCTGCACTTGAACCCCGTCGCGGGCCAAACCGCTCAAAAAAGGCGATGTCTCTCGGCCATAGCCATAGGCCGAAAGGTGATCCGCCCGAATCGTATCCACAGAAATAAACAAGACGTTAGGCCTTGGATCCTGAATTCGCTGGGTCTGAGAATCTGGACCGCAGGCGGCGAGAACCATCGAAAGCACGACGAGACCAAGCCCCGGAAGCAGCTTGGCCGGAGGCCCCAGGGTGAAGTTGCGGCGATCAAAGACTCTCCGATGCCCCCGAGTCCACGCGGTCGACGGCCATCGATCGAAGAGTTTCGGGGAGCCCATCTGCTCAAGATACCTCTGCAACAGATTCCAATCCATTCTCAGTGCCCCGCAATCCATTCCCCGCGATACACTGGAGGGCAAGCAGATGAGCGGGCAGATCCGTAGCCGTTGGTGGCCCATGGGCCCGCCCAGCTGATTGAGTGGAGACCGGATGCCTCGCGAAAAAATCTCCATTGCCATGGCCACCTGCGAAGGCAGCGCGTTTGTCCAGCAGCAGCTTCAGAGCCTTGCGGAACAGACGCGACTGCCGGACGAACTGGTCATCTGCGATGATGCCTCAACAGACCAGACGGTTCGAGAAATCGAGACCTTCGCCCAGAGCGCTCCGTTCCCGGTCAGACTTGAGGGGACCCAAGAGCGGAAGGGATCCACCGCCAATTTTGAACGAGCCATTTCGATGTGCCGAGGTTCTCTGATATTTCTTGCAGACCAAGATGACCTCTGGGCGACCCACAAAATCGAAACCCTCGCAAAAAACTTCGAAAATCGGCCCGATGTCGGACTCGCCTTCTCGAACGCCGAGATCGTAGACGAAACCCTGACTCCCATCGGGGACGATCTTTGGGATGCACTCTTTTTCGACGCGTCCGATCAAGAGCGAGTCCGCCAAGGAGAGGCCCCTGCCGTTTTTGCTCGCCGGGTCGTCGCAGCCGGCACCACCCTCGCCTTCCGTGCTGATTTTCGCGATATCCTCTTTCCTTTCCCCGACCTTCCCAGCGTCCATGATGCCTGGGTTGCGTTCATCATTGCCTGCCGGGCGCCCTGCGCGCTCGTCAATGATCCCTTGATTCGCTACCGCCTCCACGGCCAGAATCAAATTGGAATTCGGCAGCGGGGCCTAGTCGATCAATTTCGCCAAGCCCGAGCGCAAGTCGCCAGAAACGCCTTCAAAGAGGAATTTGATTTTTTCAGCCTCGCCCTCGAACGCCTTCAGGATCATGCCCCCGGTCTCCCGGCTGGAAGTCCGATCCGGCGACTGATCGAAGAAAAGCGAGATCACGCCGGGAGCCGCTCCGCCATGCCCAATTTTTTTTGGAAACGCCTGCCCCTCGTATTCCGAGAGTGGTCAAGTGGGCGATACGCTCGCTACGGCTATGGCTGGAAGAGCGCCGCCCAGGATCTCTGGCTTCGCGGATAAATAAGCCGCTCGCTAATTCAGGTCACGGACCTGCGACCGCCGATAAATGATCAAATTCGGTCTCCCCGAACTCGGAGCTGGCGACTCGAACCAATGGGTCTCGCTCAGAACGCGACCAGAGTAAAGTTCGGGCAAGTGGTTGTAGGGCATGTCGGCCACAGGAAGCCTTAGGGCTTCAAAATCGCCCCGTAGGAGATAGCGGCGTACCGCTTCCAGGCCCCGGGGCTGGGCCGTTCGAGGGATTACCCAGCCCGGCTGCTCCCGACCGGCACGCTCGAGGTCTTCCAAGGAACCGGATTCGAATCGGCCGAGGACGCGACTCCCGAGGTAGAACATCAGGGGCTCGGCTTCATAGTTGGTTGCGATGATGACTTCCTGGGGGCTTGTCTCCTCGGTCCCAATCACCTCAACCACATGATCGATGGGCCCCGAGACCGGATTCAAGACTTCATCCGCATGCCCAAGGATCTCTCCCGTGCGCAGCCAGAGAGTCAGCACCGCGACCCCCAATACCGTCCCTAGAACCCCTGTTCGCAGAGTTCTCCCCGAGGCATTGCGTAACCCGAGGCGTTCGATCAAAACTTCCCCCTCTAGAACCAACGAGAGAGAGATCAAAGGGCTCAGCGCGACGAAATAGCGTTCAAAGAAAACGGGATTGAACGCCCCCACGCCGCCCAACCAGCCCGCCAGCCGAAGAAGCGACCATGCAGGCCGCCGGTCTACTTTGAGCCGGGGGCCGCGCCGGCCCAGCCAAAAAAGAAGAGCCTCAACTACGACCAGGAGACCCAAGAATTCCCAACGAAAAAGAAAGATCCCGAGATGAACCAGGTTTTCTAGATAGAGCTTCGGACCGAAGGGCCAACGGGAAGCCAAGGCGCGAGAAACCGTCAACACATCGAAGGTCACGGCCAAGTAAATCGCCGCGAAGAGCGCTAGGCCGACTGGCATCAGGAGCCAAGTGGATCGCAAACCCCACGCAAGCCCCTGCCGACGCGCTTTGAGCCCACCGATCCACGTTTCGAGGACGATCCAACCCATCACCGCAAGCGCCGCCGGATAGAAAACATTGAGAAGACCCACCAGAATGCCGCCAAGTGCGAGCGACCTAAGCCACGCCCCAACCCCACCCCGGCAAACCAACAAGGAACGCACACAGGCAACTGCAAGCCCAACGGCCCCAACAACGAGGCCGTAGTAGCGGGCCTCCCGCAAATGCAATTGAAGGGAAGTCGACGCACACAACAGAGCCATAAAAACCGTGGCAGCGGGCAGAGCATGCCCAGAACGAGCCGCTAGCTCCTTCCAGAAGGAGGAGAGCAGAGCCAGCAAGCCCAGCAGCCCAGCCAAAACAAAGGGCAACCGCACCCGCGCTGTCTTCTCATACACGTCGTCTGAGCCGTCTGCCCAGGCTACGCCCAGTGCGGCGGCGTAGTACTGCCCCCAAAGGCTTCCTCGGTAAGAATCCTGATCTAAATCGGTCCCGACCTCGAGGGGGATCCCCATTCCATAAACAACGCCTTCGGATCCGTGCACTTTAGGGAATCCAAATTCCAGAATCCGACGACCGAACATGGCCGTCTCGCCCTCGTCCTGCCAAAAGAGAGGATGACCAAGAGAACCCAACTGCAGAACGCCATAGAGCAGCGCCATAAGCACGAAGAACACCAAGAAAACGCCTCGACGCCCTCCTTCGGCCCCCTGCTCGTCCAACTTCCCCGAATCGGTCACATCGCCCTTCCCCCGCCCATCGCAGACGACACGGTGCATCGGCCAGTCCGATGATGCCCCAGCAAGATAAAGGCCCCCCAGGCAGATCTCCAGGGTCGGGGTAGACTGACAGTCGCATGCCCGAGACCTTCATCGTCGTTCCCTGCTTCAACGAAGCCCACCGGCTTCCCGCAGAAGCCTTCATGGCACATTTACAGCAGGATGCCCAAACCGACTTCATCCTCGTCAATGATGGAAGCCGGGATGGGACGCTTGCCGTGCTTCGCTCGATCGAGGAAAAGAATCCACATCGAATCACCGTCATTGACCAGGAAATCAACCTCGGAAAAGCCGAAGCCGTCCGCCGGGGCATGCAGCGAGCATTCGAATTGGGGTGCCAGAATGCTGGGTATTTCGATGCAGACCTCGCTGCACCGCTTCATCAAATTCAACCACTACGTCGAATCCTCAATGAGAACGCCGAAATCGAAATGGTGTTTGGCGCCCGTGTCCAATTGGTTGGACGAAGGATTGAACGGAACCGAGTACGTCACTATCTGGGTCGGGTCTTTGCAACGATCGCTTCCGTGACCTTGGGGCTGGCCGTCTACGACACACAATGCGGTGCCAAGCTCTTTCGGAATATCGATTCGAATAGAAAACTTTTCACAGAGCCCTTCGAAGGCGGCTGGATTTTTGACGTCGAGATTCTCGCGCGCCGAATGGCTGCCAGCCGTTGGGATGGACGACCGCCGATCGAAAATGTGCTCTACGAATTCCCCCTGGATTCATGGGTCGACGTCGGGGGGTCCAAGGTCCGTGCTCTTGATTTCCTACGCGCCTCCATCGCATTGCGCAAGCTTCATCGGCGATACCTCGGCGCGCGCGCCACACGATGGCCTTCCGAGACGGGTACGGCCAAGGAATGAATCGGGCCACTCCCGCCCCGCCTTTGCGCACATTAACCTTGCTGCGTATCCAATGGATCGCCTGGGGCCTGATGCTTGCAGGCGCCGCCCTTGCCCTCGGCCGGGCCACGCTCATCGACGACGAGGTGCCCTTTATTACCCGCGCAGACACCGGCGAATGGATCACCTCCCCTTGGCGACCAACCGCCGATTTAATTGCGGTCCTCCCCGAAAGCCCACCGAGCTTCACATTCGTCCGGCGTTTCGAATCGACCCAACCGTCAAATGAGACGCTGCTCCGTGGTCGCGCCTTGCGCACCCTCGAACTGGAAATCAACGGACGGAAGATTGAAGTCGCCCCTGCAAACGGCGACAACTGGAAGCAGGGGTTCGAGATCGATGTCGGCCGTTGGCTCCGACCCGGTCGAAATGAACTCCGGGCCACGGTGCGCAATGTCCATGGGCCTCCATTGCTTGCGCTCTCTCTGAGCGGTCCCGGGACCGAAGCTCTTTCGACGGGTCGCGATTGGACCGTGGTCGGCCCCCGTGGTTCTCCGCGGCCGGCAGTTTTCGCCCAGGATTCCCAAATCCACCCGGAATCGCGCCAAGTGCCTCCCGCATGGCGAGTCGCCCAGACTCACGGGCCGGCTCTGTTTGGACTCTTCGTGGTTTCGGCTGGCCTAGCCTGGGGGATTATGGGCCGGGCGCCTGAGGGCGTTCGCCGTCACGCTCCGACGATCACCCTCTTCTTCGTCAGCACGGTCTGGGCCGTTCTCTACTTCTACAAGGCTGTCCGAATGCCTCTCCCACTGGGTTTTGATGCTCACGCCCACTTGGCCTATATCGACTACCTCGTCCAAGAGGGAAAGCCTCCGACAGCAGACTACGGGTTCTCGACCTACCACCCTCCGGCCTTTCACACACTCGTTGCGTTGGCTTCCCGAATCACAGGGGTCTCCCCAGCGAGTGAATGGGCGGCGGGCGTATACAGGCTGATCCCCATGGCATCGGGCTGGACCACAGTCTGGCTAACGGGCCGAGCGGCCCGAAGGCTTTGGCCTAAAGAAGCGCTTCGCCCGGCTGTCGCGATCGCGGTCGCCGGACTTCTCCCAATGAATCTCTACATGTCGACTTACATCTCAAACGAGTCTCTTCATGCG
Organism: Myxococcota bacterium; assembly: GCA_029268645.1. Taxonomy (GTDB): domain Bacteria; phylum Myxococcota_A; class UBA9160; order UBA9160; family UBA4427; genus TMED88. Next base: position 35,307 of record JAQWNI010000248.1, on the reverse strand, counting down.
ACCTGGGTAAGCGCATCACTGGTCTTAGCAACGGAACTGATCCTAGCGCCCGCTTGGGTCTGGCGGCGATCTCTTCTTCTTGGCGTGACTCTCGGCCTCGGTCTACTGACGAAATTCACAAGCCTGGCCCTGGCTCCTCTGGTTGCCGGATTAGCGAGCAGCCGGCTCTGGATCGTTGACCGACAACCGATTCATAGGGTCCTGGCCGCCGGTGGCGGCCTGATGCTTGTTGCCGCCTCGATCGCGGGCTGGTTCTACGTCCGCAACTGGATTCTCTTTGGCGACCCCGTCGTTTGGAACCTCGACGTTCCAGGGAAGCCCACCTGGTGGATGCTTCCCGGCTTCCGCTCCGCGGACAGTTACCTGAGATTCGGCGAGTCCCTCTCCTATCCATTCTTTTCGGGCTTCGTTTCTTTTTGGGATGGCATCTACTCGACGCTCTGGGCAGACGGGCTCGTCGCCGGGATGATTCGAGTTTCCACCCGCCATTCGTTTTGGCGTTACGACTTCATGACCTTGATTCCCGCCCTGGCCCTTCCGGCAACAGCGGCGATGTTCGGCGGATTCTTTTCTTTTCTGATCGAGTCATTTCGCAACCCGGACCCACGGCGCAAATTGATTCTTTCCCTGCTCACCAGCGTGATCTTCGTCCTCAGCTTCTCGCTCTTCTTCATCACGCTACGGCTTCCCTTCTACGCCCAGGCGAAGGCCCCCTACGTGCTCGCCGGCACGCTGCCACTAGCCCTTTGTTGCGCACAAGGCCTCGGCGTGGCTAAGCGGTGCGTTGAACGAGTTGCGGGGCGAGCGGGGCTCGTGGTCTTATGGGGTTGGGCCGGAACACTTGTCGCCGTCGTCGTCCTGGCTTTCGCGAGCTAAGTCAAAGGACGGGGCAGGAGGGGCAGCAGGGCCGCCCCTCCTGCTTTCCGTGAATCAGACCGCTCCTCGCAGTGAGCTCAGGCGGCCGGTTCGAGGCTCCACCTCTGGAAGGCCGGATGCGGTCGGCTTCCTCTTGTGGAGCTTTCTGGCCGAGCGAGCCCTCTCGCAACCCAACTTCACGGAATAAACTCTGCGTTGATGCAAAATTTTCACTCATCCACGATAAATCTGGCGGATGCAGTCTACACAAAAGGGTGCAAATGGCAACGCACTCGAGAAAGTGGCTTATAGCCCTCACTCTCAGGAGAAGTCGCTTTCAAGCTTCCTACGCATAAAGCTGGAACTGTATGCGTAAAAAGCGTCCGGCCTAAATACTTAAATGGGCGTCAGTATTTTAAACGCTCAGCCTCAAGCCATTTCCAGATTGGCAAAGCGTACAACGACGGTTTTAACCCCCGCTCTTTCAAACCGAATCTTCAATTTTTGATTCAGCCCCGCCCCTTGAACCGCGACGATTTCCCCAATTCCAAATACCGGATGGCGAACTCGTGTCCCTGGCTGAATCTCGCCTTCCCCTCCTGACGTTTCCTGAGAATACGAGTAGTCAAATGAGGACTCTCGACGAGAATCCCGAGGCGATCGCGAGGGCGATTTCGAACGTCGAGACTCGAGCCGTTCGACCAGCTCGTCCGGAATCTCGTCTAGAAAACGGCTTGGAGACTGAAAAGAACGCTCGCCGTAGCGCATGCGAGCGGAGGCATGGGTGATAAAGAGTCGATCCATGGCTCGAGTCATCGCCACGTAACAAAGGCGTCTCTCCTCTTCCAGCGACTCTTCATCGCCGGACGAGCTCGCATGTGGGAAAATTCGCTCCTCCAAGCCAACCAGAAAAACGAATGGAAATTCCAAGCCTTTAGCCGAATGCACAGTCATCAGGGAGACCCGATCCGATCGGTCTTCCCATTGATCGAGGTCGGAAATGAGGGCCACTTGGTCCAAGAACAGATCCAAGACCGTTCGATCCTCATCAGGAAGATCTGAATTGGCCGCGTCAAAGTCCCGTGCGCTCGCCACCAGTTCAAGCAAATTGTCTCGTCGAGATTCGGCCTCGGGCGTCGCTTCCTTAATCAAGGCATCCAGATAGCCACTTTGATCCAAAATACGGCCGACCAACTGATCGAGCGGCAGTTGGGCAACATCTTCTCGGAGCGCCTCGATGATGTTGAGAAACGCCCGAACTTTCGATCCTGTGCGGCCTCCTCCGGACGCCGCGGTCTGTTCGAGAGCCTCAAGTAGAGTCAGCTCTTCCTGAACCGCCTTTTCGGAGGCTCGCTCAATCGTCGTCTTGCCAATGCCCCGGGTGGGTCGATTGACGATTCGTCTGAGCGCTTGATCGTCGCGCGGATTGACCAGAAGTCGAAGGTAGGCCATCGCGTCTTTGATTTCGGCCCGGTCGTAGAACCGAACGCCGCCGACAACCGTGTAGGGTACATCGTATTTAAGCAACTCTTCTTCAAGGGCTCGAGACTGCGCGTTCGTTCGGTAGAGAACCGCGCATCCCCCAAAGGACTCGCCGTCACCCTTGGCTTGCAAGATCCGGCGAACAACGAATTGCGCCTCCTCCCGGTCGTCCTCAGCCTCAAAGATGTGGATCGGTTCCCCACCCTCTCGCTCAGTGACGAGGCGCTTGTCCCGACGCGCCACATTGTTCGACACGACAGCTGAGGCGGCGGAAAGAATCGGCTGCGTCGATCGATAGTTGCGCTCGAGCTTGATGACCTGAGCCTCAGCGTAATCGTTCTCGAATTCCAGAATATTCCGAACGTTGGCACCTCGCCACGCGTAGATCGACTGATCTGGATCCCCCACCACGCAGAGATTCCGGTGCTCCGCAGCCAGCAAATGAACGAGCTCATATTGAACACCATTTGTATCTTGATACTCATCCACGAGCACGTACTGCCATCGACGCTGGTAAAATTCAAGCACACGGGGGTGCTGCCGAAAGAGCTGCACCGTGGCCAGAATGATGTCGCCAAAGTCGAGCGCGTTGGCGTCAACAAGCATCCGCTGATAGCCGGCGTAGATCTTGGCCGACAGTTCATCATCTATGTCATACGCCGACTCCATCGCACCCGCAGGAAGAGTCCCCGCATTTTTCCATTGATCTATCCGCCAACGGATCCTTCTTGGGTCGTGGGCCTTGGGATCCAGATCGTTTCGGCGAAGAACTTCTTTGATGACTCCGAGGCTATCCGAATCATCGTAGATCACGAACCCACGGCTTCGGCCGAGGTGACCGATATCTCGCCGCAGAATTCGAACGCAAATCGAATGGAACGTCCCGATTGCCAGATCCCGGGCTTCGGGTCCCAAAAGTTTCTCGACGCGCTCCTTCATTTCCCCGGCAGCTTTATTGGTAAACGTCACCGCGAGGATCGACTCGGAAGGAATCCCGCATCCACCAATCAGATAGGCGATGCGGCTGGTCAAGACCCGGGTCTTGCCGCTTCCGGCGCCCGCTAAAACGAGCGACGGGCCTTCCGTATTCTCGACGGCCTGACGCTGTTCGGGATTCAGACCCTCTACGATCGACTCACTCAACACGCTGACTGCCTCCGCCTAGCTCGCGCCTCGCACAGTGCGTAGCAAAGCTAGGGGGTGGATAGGAGGCCTGGGGGGACCGTCAGAGTATGGGCTGACGCGCTGACGTCAAGCCGGAACCGCACTATTCCACAGTCACACTCTTGGCCAGATTTCTGGGCTGATCGACGTCCGTTCCACGCAGGGTCGCCACGTGGTAGGCCAAAAGCTGAAGCGGCACGGTGGCGAGGACCGAGGTTAGAAATTCTCCGAGATCGTCAATAAAGATGACTTCGTTCGCCTTCTGGGCGATTTCCGCATCGCCTACCGTCGCGACCGCAATCACTCGGCCATCCCGGGCACGGACTTGCTCAAGGTTCGAAATCAGCTTGTCCTTCAGCGGCCCGTCGTTGGCGATGACGACCACAGGCATGTTCTCATCGATCAGGGCGATCGGACCGTGCTTCATTTCGCCCGCCGCGTAGCCCTCTGCATGGATATACGAGATTTCCTTGAGCTTGAGCGCTCCCTCCATGGCGATGGGATACATGATCCCCCGACCTAGAAAAAGAAAATCCTGGGCCTTGAAGTACTGACGAGCGATTTTCTGGATCTGGTCATCGAGTTGAAGCGTCCGTTCGACAAAGCGCGGCAGCCGGGTCAGGTCGTGAAGCCTTTCCCGCATTTCGGACGATTCAATTCGCCCCCGGGCGACGCCCAGCTTGAGAGCGATCAGATACAAACCGACGACTTGGGTGACAAAAGCTTTCGTCGAGGCAACACCGATTTCGGGACCCGCATGGGTATAAAGCACATCGTCGCTCTCACGCGCGATCGTTGACTCTCGAACGTTGCATACTGAAAGGACACGGGCCCCCTGTTCCTTGGCCTCACGAAGAGCGGCGAGTGTATCCGCCGTCTCTCCTGACTGGGAGACGGGAATAATCATGCAATTCGAATCCACGATCGGCTTCCGGTAACGGAATTCGCTCGCCAAGTCCACGTGGCAAGGAATTCCCGCAAGTTGCTCGATCATGTACTGGCCGACCATGCATGCATACGAAGCGGTTCCGCAGGCGACCAACTCAATCGAACGCAAGTTCTCCGCGAATTCGCGGCTCACTTCGATCCCATCAAGGTCAACCGCAGTGGAGGACTCATCGATCCGAGTTCCGATCGTATCCGTAATGGCTCGCGGCTGCTCGAAGATTTCCTTTTGCATAAAGTGGTCGTATCCACCGCGCTCGGCGGATACCGGATCCCACTGAATAGTCATAAATTCTCGATCGACGGGCCTTCCCTCGCCATCAACCACTTGGACTCCCTCTTCCGAGAGAACCGCAAAGTCCCCGTCCCAAAGCGAGATCATCTGTCGCGTGTAAGGCAGGATGGCTGGGATGTCGCTTCCGAGAAAGCATTCTTTCTCGCCCTGGCCCACGATAATGGGGCTCCCCCCGTTCTTCGCAGCCACCAAGCAGCCGGGCTCGGTATCCGACATTGCGCCAAACGCATAGGATCCGGTCAGGCGGCCACAGGCCCTTCGAACGGCCTCCAGAAGCGAGCGGCCCTCACGGATCTCCTCATCGATCAGATGAGCGATCAGCTCTGTATCCGTATCCGAGTTCACGCAGGCACCCGCGCCCTCGAGTTCCGACCGAATGGTTGAGTAGTTTTCGATGATGCCGTTATGAACGATCGAGACGGACCCCGCGCGATGCGGATGCGCGTTGCGCTCAGAGGGTTTGCCATGGGTGGCCCAGCGCGTGTGACCGATGCCCACGACGCCCCGCAGAGGCCTCTCGCGCAAGGCGCCCTCAAGATTGATCAGCTTGCCCTCGGCCCGACGAATCTGGGTTTGCTCACCATCAAAGATCGCCACCCCGGCCGAGTCATAGCCCCGGTACTCCAGACGACGAAGCCCATCGACCAAAACCTCGACGGCCCGATCCTCGACACCGATGTATCCGACGATTCCACACATGAGATGGACTCTCCCTTCGCCGCGAAAAACCGCGACGCGTGCTCAACCTATTCTTTGACCTCGGGGTTTCCCTCGGGGATCAGTGTTGATTCGGCGCCGGACTCGGAGCCGCCTCGATCGTTTTGGTGCCGCCTCTCCGTGGGTGGCCCAGCGGGAGCGTTCGGTGTCGCAGCCTCGCCCCTCGCGGCGGTTCGGCCCTCTTTCCGCGCGACCCATCCATCCAAATTTCGCTGACGGGCCCGCGCTACGCCCAACGCGTCTTCTGGAACGTCCTGGGTGATGGTGGAGCCCGCCGCGAGAAAAGCCTTGTCTGAAACGTGAACGGGCGAAATTAGATTGACGTTGCATCCGACGAACGCACCCTTGCCGATCACACTGCGGTGCTTTTGATAGCCGTCATAGTTCACCACCACCGAGCCGCATCCAAAATTCACCTCGGCGCCGACATCAGCATCTCCGATATAAGTAAGATGAGCGGACTTGCTCCCAGGTCCAAGCGTCGAATTTTTGATCTCGACAAAATTTCCCACCTTCACGCCGGCCATCAGATGAGACCCTGGCCGCAGATGGGAATAGGGACCAAACTGAACGCCTTCATCAAGCCGGGAATCTTCGACGTAACAACCGGCTCGAATCAGCACGTTGGGGCCGATCACGGTTTTTCCCTTAATGCAACAACCGGGCTCAATGACCGTATCAGCCCCGATTTCGGCGGTCGCATCAATATAGGTGCTGGCGGGATCAATCAACGTGACTCCAGAAGCCATCACCTGGGCGTTAATGCGAGCCTGCATGAGTCGAGTTGCCTCAGCCAACTCGGTTCGATCATTGATACCAAGGCACTCCGAGGCGTCTTCGAGCCACAGCGCCTCTACTCTGTGTCCCTTCTGAACCGCGTATCCAACGATGTCGGTTAAGTAAAGTTCGCCCTGCTGGTTATCTGTTCCGACCTGAGAAAGAGCAGCCCAGAGCAAGTCCGCCCCCACGAGATAGACACCCGTGTTTCGCTCTTCGATCTTCAGTTCTTCAGAGGTCGCATCCTGAGCCTCGACGATGCGCTCGACACAGCCGTCCGCATCACGAACCACACGACCGGGAATTTCACCCCGGGCCGTCAGCATGACGAGATCCGCCGAGCGATCAGCCTTCACCGCCCGCATGCGCTCCAGGGTTTCAACAGTCAGGAGGGGGGTGTCCCCATAGAGAATAAAAATATCGCCGGCAAAATCGTTTAGAGCCGCTTCGGTCATCATGACCGCATGGCCCGTTCCATTTTGTTCAGCCTGATGGACGAATTCGGCACTCTCGCCAAAAGCACGCCGCACCTCATCGGCGTCTCGGCCAATCACGACCAACAGGCGCTGGGCTTGAAGTCCTTCGGCGACCCGTTGGGTATGGCCCAACATCGGCAGGCCGCAGATTTCGTGGAGGACCTTCGCTCGGGCCGACTTCATTCGTGTGCCCTTGCCCGCGGCCAGAACCACGACGGCCACTTCACGATTCGTATTCGGATCCTGACTCTCCACGCTCCGCCTTGCCTCCTGCCTTACAGTTTGGCCCTTTTCCCGCGCGGGATCGGGGCTTTGCCCACCCCGGTTGCATCGGAAGATTCGACTCTCAAGTAAAGCGCCTTGAGCGGGTCCCCGGACACATTATCGGGCTAATCCTCCGACCGGACAGGCCGATCCCGCAAGGCCGAGTCCTTCTCCGGTCCTCCCTAGGACCCCCGTGGGATATTTTTGGTTCCCGCGACGAACGGCATTGCCCGAAAGGGTACTCAGCGCAGCTGGCCTCGTGAGCGGGGTATTTTTGCAACGACTCAAGAGCTGGGATGTTGCCCTGCCTTCGGGCCGCTCCTACCTTCCGCCCGGCGTCGGCTCCCGAGCAAATCAGCCCGCCGCTCTCTCCCCCAGCGCGGTCGAATTGAGGCCGCTGGAGCATCCTCTCATCCAGATTTACGGCAACACCCGCGGCCTCAAGGCCAGCCAAGTCAAGCAGCTGGAGCGGCTCTTTCAGCGGCCGCTGAGCGGAGACCGGGTAGTCACCCACGAGTTTGCGCGCCATCTCACCGAAATCAGCCATGACGTTCGCCGGCAAGTCGGCGTTCTGGTCGACCGACGTGGGGAAGTGCAACACGTCATGGTTGGAGACAGCGGCAGCACAGAGCTTCCGGATTGGGGGCGACTGCGGGCAGGCCGCGGCCGACTGCGCGGGCTGAGGTGCCTGAAGACTCACCTCCGCGAGGAGGGGCTCTCGCGCGACGACCTCACAGATCTTGCCGTCCTCCGCCTTGACGCCATGGTGAGCATCGCGGTTCGTGAGGACGCCTTGCCGGGGCTGGCCCACACCGCCTTCCTCGCGCCAGCTAACTCCGAAGGACGAACGACCGAGCAACTCAAGCCCACCCTTCCAGCCGACCTTGATCTCCACTTTGACGAATACATCCGGCAACTCGAAAGCGAGCTGTCGCGCAGCACGGAAGGCCACGCCGTCGAAGACGGCGAACGGGCCCTCTTGGTCGCGGTCACCGGAGGTCGCGACCGAGCCGCTCTCGACCTCCACGTGGCGGAGTTAAAGGAACTCGCCCGGGCGGCCGGCGTGGACGTTGTGGACGTGATCACCCAGACTCGCCCTCGGGTCGACCCGAAGACCGTCGTGGGAACGGGGAAGTTGTCGGATCTCGTCATTCAGTGCTTCCAATCGGGGATCGAGCTGGTGATCTTCGACCAGGACCTAACGCCCACACAAGCGCGAAATCTGGCCGAGCGCATGGAATTACGGGTCATCGACCGCACCCAGCTGATCCTCGACATTTTCGCCCAGAGAGCCACGACCGGAGACGGAAAGCTCCAGGTCGAACTCGCACAGCTCAAGTACCGGCTGCCCCGGCTCGCCCAACGAGCCGAACTTTCCCTTTCGCGCCTCGCGGGCGGAATCGGTGGCCGGGGGCCCGGGGAAACGAAACTCGAGATGGATCGGCGGCGGGTGCGCGAGCGAATCACTCGACTTGAGCGAGACCTGGCCCGGCTCTCGAAACAACGGGCGGGGCGCCGGAAGCGTCGAGAACGACGGCACGTCCCGGTTTTATCGATCGTGGGCTACACGAATGCTGGGAAGAGTACGCTCCTTCGCACCCTCACCCAGACAGAGGTTTTCGTCGAAGACACGATGTTCGCGACACTTGACCCCGTCTCGAGGCGGCTCCGGTTTCCCAGAGAACGAGAAGTAATCATCACCGACACCGTGGGCTTCATTCGAGACCTTCCCGAGGACCTCGTCGCAGCCTTCCATGCCACCCTCGAAGAACTGCGCGACGCGAGCCTCTTGATTCACGTAGTGGACGCAGCCTCCCCTGATTTCGAGCGAAGAATCGAAGCGGTTCAAAAAGTGCTCGCGGATCTCGGATTATCTAAGAAACCCGAGCTCCTCGTCTTCAACCAAATCGACAGATTGCCCGAGGGCGCCGCTGCGGTCTTAGAGCGACGTCATGGCTGCGTAGCCGTCTCAGCCCTCGAGCGACGCGGGATCAACGAACTACTGATCCGGGCTGAACGCTTGGTTTGGGAAGAGCAGTCGTCTGAGGGGCATCAACAAACGGTCGCCGACTGGAGTGAGGAACGGGCCTGATCAAGGCTGGATGCATCAATCTTGAAAGAGGTGCCGGTCAGAACGGCCCGAATCGGGGGGACCCAAAGGATGAATCGCAACCTGCGCTCAAAGATCATTGGAACCGGAATGTGTGTGCCGGACCAGATCATCACCAATGACGATCTGGCCCAGCGAATGGACACGACCGACGAATGGATCCAGCAACGAACCGGCATCAAAGAACGGCGCTGGATCGTCGATGGAGAAACCCCAGCCGATTTGGCTCAAGCCGCCTGCGAACAAGCGCTTCAGGCCGCCCGACTCGATGCCGGAGACATCGACTTCATCCTACTGGCCACCCTTTCGCCCCAACACGAATTCCCCGGCACATCCTTCTTCCTGCACGAGCAACTGGGCGCGGGCGAAACCCCCTGCATCGATCTTCGAGCACAATGCAGCGGTTTCCTTTACGCATTAAATTTTGCCGACAGCTTGATTCAATCAGGGAAAAGCCAGAGAGTATTGGTCGTCGGATGCGAAGTTCACTCGACCGGACTGAATGTCTCTACGGAAGGCCGAGACGTCACCGTGATCTTCGGAGATGGGGCTGGGGCTGTCATTCTGGAAGCGGTCGATGCTGAAAATGATCCGGCCGGCCTTCTCCAGGTTCGCCTGCATGCCCAGGGTAAGCACGCAAAAAGACTTTGGATCGATGCCCCGTCTTCGGCAGATTGGCCCCAACGCATCACCAAGGAAATGATTGATGAGGGCAGGCACTTCCCGCAAATGGAAGGCCGCTACGTCTTCAAGAATGCAGTGACCCGGATGCCGGAGGTTTTGCTCGAATCGTTGTCCGCGGCCAGCGTCAAGATCGACGACGTGGACCTCTTCTTGTTCCACCAGGCCAACCTTCGCATTAATGAATTCGTCGCTCAGAAACTCGAAATCCCCGAGGAGCGCGTCTTCAATAACATCCAGCGCTACGGGAACTGCTCAGCAGCTTCGATTCCAATGCTTCTGGCCGAGGCCGAACGCAGTGGCCTCCTCAGCCCCGGTAAAGTCGTCTCCATGACGGCCTTCGGCTCCGGTTTCACCTGGGGCAGCGCGGTGGTGCGCTGGTAGAGCCACCCTGCTAGCGCGGCGCGTCATTTTTTAGCTCAATTTTCACAAGTGTCTGTTTTCATTAGATATTTTAAAAACTCTTCACACTTGACCTGATGACGCATCGTGTCTACTCTTCTCGGGGCGCCAGTCTGCCGCATTGCGTCATTGGCGTCGCCCCGCCGCGAGATCCACTCGCGGACCGAGCGCTTGGCCGCCGGAACGAACCCGATGGTCGGCCTGAAGGAGAAAAGAGCATGAGCACCCGAGCCAACGTGATCGATGATGGAATTGACCGGATCCAGGCGGCCTTTCGATCTGCAGAAGAAGAGGTTCAGCGACTCCAAACGCAGTTTGAGAAGCGAACCACTCAGTTCAACAAGGAGACCGAAAAGCGCGTCAAGCGCTTCCGTAAGGATCTCCGCAAGAACGAAGCCGTCCAACAAGTGGAGTCGCGCTGGAGCGATGTTTCAAAGGGATTTGAAAAGCGGCGCAAGGAATTTGGAGGCCAGGTAGAAACCGGCTTGGCTTCGGTTCTGGGGACTTTTCAGATTGCCTCAAGCAGCGACCTAAAAAAGCTCGATAAGAAGCTGAACCGAATCAGCCGTCGACTGAACGCACTGGACAAAACCCTCAGCGGAGAGGACAAGGCCGCCACCGCCGAATAGCGGCGTAAACCGCGCAAAGCTCATTTTGCGGCGGACCGCCGCATCCGGTCTGTCGCAAATGAGTGCGTTTCAGAGGGTCTGGTGGCATAGCCATCAGGCCCTCTCTGCGTTGGGAAGCCCAGCCCCCCGCGATCCCGCCACGGCGGCCATCAACCGGAAATTCACCCCAGTCCGAATCGGCTACTATTCGAGAACAGCGTCACTTCACTCACGGTGACCCCCTGCCCCGGGCCCGCCCCAAAGCGACCGCTCAAGCCCTCTCGGAGAACCCCATGCCTGCGTTCGAAGCGCCCGATTTTCTAAAACTCGACGAAACCCAATTCGCGGAAGAAGAGCGCCTCATTCGAGACTCGGCCCGAGCCTGGGTGAGCGGAGAATTTCTCCCTCGAATTCAGGATCATATCCGCCAAGATGGATCCTTCCCGATGGAACTTGTCCCTGAAATGGCCGAACTCGGCATGTTTGGCGCAAACCTGAGGGGGTATGGATGTGCAGGCATGAATAACGTGGCCTATGGCCTGCTGATGCAAGAACTCGAACGGGGTGACTCCGGGCTTCGCTCGTTTGCCTCCGTCCAGGGCGCCCTCTGCATGTACCCCATTCACGCTTACGGGAGCGAGGAACAGAAAGAACGATGGCTCCCGCCGATGGCCGCGGGCGAGGTCATCGGATGCTTCGGCCTGACCGAACCGGACCACGGGAGCTTTGTCTCCGGGATGACGACCCGAGCTGAACGAAAGGGGAAAGGCTGGGTTCTCAACGGGGTTAAACGATGGATCACAAACGGTTCGCTGGCCCACGTCGCCGTCGTTTGGGCGGTTACAGACGATGGGGTCCGCGGATTCCTGGTCGAAACGGACCGCGCCGGGTTCGAAGCTCGGGACATCAAGGGGAAATTTTCACTACGGGCGAGCGTCACATCCGAGCTCTTCCTTGAAAACGTCGAGATCCCTGAAGAAAACCAGCTGCCGGGGGCCAAGGGGTTGGGTGGTCCCCTCGGATGCCTCACCCAAGCTCGCTATGGCATTGCCTGGGGCGTCACGGGCGCGGCGATGGCGTGCTTCGATGAGGCCGTCCAATACTCACGCGATCGCATCGTCCAGGGCGGCCCGTTGGCCAGTAAACAACTGACTCAAATGAAGTTTGCTGAGATGATTACCGAAATCACCAAAGCGCAACTGCTCGCACTCCAGGTCGGACGCATCAAAGATGCCGGACAACTCCACCATTCGATGGTCTCAATGATTAAGCGCAACAACGTCGACATCGCGTTGCGAGTCGCTCGCGAGGCTCGTGACCTGCTGGGAGCCAATGGGATCGTCGACGATTATCAGAGTATGCGGCATATGATGAATCTTGAGACTGTCCGCACTTATGAGGGCACACATGACATTCATACGCTCATTTTGGGCGAACACGTCACTGGAATGCGTGCCCTTTAGGTCGGCTTCTAACTTTCATTTCCCCGACTGAATCGTGAGCGACTCAACTGCCCCGGACAAAACGGCTCGCTATCAGGAGTTCGCCCAGCTCGGCCGAGGCGGCCACGCTGACTCTCTCTCGTTCGGCTTGATCCTTCGACTCCTCTGGCGCTGCCTCCCCCTGCTGCGAACGGTTCGGGGGTCCCTTGCAGGTCTGGTTGCGTGCGGGGCTCTTCTGATCGCTCTTTTCGCGATCCCTGTGATTAATGTGGTCAATATCTTTTGGAACGGCGTCCTCGAGGGTGCGCCGCTCTCCGATCTCCAAGCCACAATGATTGGATTGAACCCCGAGCGGTTCTCCAGCGAAAGCAGACTCACCGACCCCGCTCGAAAGGAGGTGCTCCGCCATCTCGTCTGGAGTGTGAGCGGTCTCCTTCTCGCCTTGACGCCCATCTTCATCGGACTCACCTACTGGCGAATTTGGATTTTACAACGAGTCAACCAGAATCTGCGTATGCTCATGATCGAAAAATTGCAGACTCTTTCGCTCCGCTTCCACGACGAGCAGAGAGTGGGCGATTCGATATACCGACTGTTTCAGGACAGTGCGATGGTGACACAGTTGATCAACGTGCTTTTCCTGAGTCCTCTGGAAAGCATCAGCCGCTTCATCTTTACCCTCGGCCTAATTTTTCTCTGGGACCCTCGACTTGCCCTCCTTCTGCTGCTGGCGTGGCCACCTTTACTCTACTTGGGCCACCGCTTCGCAAGACCCATGCGAGTAGGCTTTCGCCAAGCCCGCGAGGCGAATAGCCGCCTAACCTCAATCATTCAGGAAACCTTGGCTGGCCTCAAAACTATCAAGGCCTACGGAGCCGAGGGGGCGGAACAGGACCGCTTCGCCCAAGCTTCCCAAGAAGCTTTCCGAGCGGCCTACGTCGCCCGGAATCGATTTGTCGGCTTCAAAGTACTCACCTTTTGGTGTGTCGGATTGGCCCTCGTCTCTGGAATCGGCATTGCAACAGGCCTGTCCTCAGCCGATGCGCCTCTTTATGGCGAGCAATTCATGATCAGCATGGGATTCGCCGCAGCCAATTCTGGGGTCTGGAATCTCGGCTTCTACAACAACTTCAAAGATCGTTTTGGCGATGGCGCTCATTCTCAGCATCACCTCCTTGACCTTTGGGGAACGGTCCAAGACGTCGCGACGGGACTCGATCGAACTTTCGAATTACTCGATCTAGAAACAGAAGTCGAGGACGCTCAAGACGCCGTGAGCATGCCGCCGATTCGTCAAGGAATACGCTATCGCGATGTCTCGTTCGGCTACGAAGCCGAGAAACTCATTCTCGACCAGATCGACTTCGATGTGCCTACGGGCTCAATCGTGGCCATCGTCGGACCGACGGGTTCCGGCAAGAGCACCCTGATGAACCTTCTTCTTCGACTGTATGATCCCAACGAGGGTGGGATCGAGGTCGATGGCTGCGACATCCGTCAATTCACTCTCGAGAGCCTGAGGAAAAACGTATCCATCGCGCTCCAAGAAAACGTCCTCTTTGGAACCACGGTCGGTGAAAATATCCGGTATGCCGTCCCGGGGTCAAGCGACGAATCCGTTCGTCGAGCGGCTCGAATCGCCTGCGCGGAGGAGTTCATCGAGGCGCTCCCCGAGGCCTACAACACCCAGCTCGGTGAACGTGGAGCCAAGCTTTCCACCGGCCAGAGGCAGAGAATCTCGATCGCCAGAGCCATCCTCAAGGATACGCCGATTCTCATCCTCGACGAACCAACCGCCTCACTGGACGCAGCAACAGAACATAGGGTCCTCGAGAACCTGGCTCGATGGGGAGAAGGTCGCGTCATCTTTTTGATCACCCACCGCCTCTCGACGGTTCGACGCGCTGACCGAGTCGCCGTCATCCGAGACGCCCGGCTGGCGGAGTGGGGCGAACCACAGCACCTGCTCAAGAAAGAAGGCGGTATCTACCGCAGGCTCTTCGAAATTGAAGCTGGAAAAAATCGTCCACAACGCCCAGCAAACCCTTCGGCTCGGGAGCCCTGACGCGTGGCCCGTCCGTTTCAGGAGGAAGAAAAGCAAAGTGGCTTGGCCGCCGCTCAGACAATCGTGCGAGCGCTCCGATACGTCCGCCCGTTTCGTCGGGACTTTGGCATCAAGCTTGCCTTACTTCTTTTCAGCTTCGTCCCTATGATGCTCTTGCCGTGGCCAACAAAGATTCTCGTTGACCACGTCATTCGCGGCATCCCCTTTGGTGATCAGCCAAGGCCCTACCCCTTTTTTCTTGAGCCATTGATCCAGCTGGCATCGGAACTTTCGCCGACCGCGGTCCTCGTTTGGACAATCGGCGCCCAATTTGTCTTGCTGGTCGCAATCGGAGCCTTCGGAATCGCCTCCCGTGAGCGCGACAGCGCGAACAGCAACGGGATCCCCCAAGGTTGGGACACCGCGACGCGCACGGAGAACGAAGCCAATTCGGGCTTCAGCCTCGTCGGGGGCCTATTCGGATTGCTCGACTACCGCTTCACGATGAAATTGACTCAAAAGTTCAACCATCACTACCGGACTCAGCTATTCGGTCGAATTCAATCTTTGCCGATGACGAGCCTCGACGATGAACGCATCGGCGACGCTGTCTATCGAGTGATGTACGACACCACAGCGATTACCCAGGCTTGCTACGCGTTAATTCTGACGCCCTTGGCCTCTCCCTTATACATCTTCCTCAGCGTATGGATTTTGGGGTTGGTCTACGGATGGGTCTCCCCCATCATCTTTGCGGGCCTCGCCTTTATGCTGGTTGCACTGGTCCCGACCCTGCCTTTCGCGGGCTTGCAACGCCTTTACGCAAGCCGAAGCCGTCGGGCCGGCGCGACGACGACTTCTGCCATCGAAGAATCCATGTCAAATGTTCTGGCTGTTCAGAGCCTGGGCGGGGAAGAACGAGAACGGACCCGGTTCGACGCTGACAGCGCGGATTCTTTCAAACAATACCGTCTCAAAATTCTCATCGACCTCATTACCTACTCTGTTGCAGCCGTCTTTGGCGCAGGTCTTGTGATTTACGTCTTTCTTTATGTCGGTGATGGAATCGTCGACGGTCTCTACAGTCCGGGCGATTTTGCGGTACTCCTGCCCTTCTTCATCGGCATTGCCAGCGCCAGCATCGAGCTCGGAGCCCTCTGGATTCGCCTACAAGGCGACTCGACGGGTCTCAATCGGGTTTTCTTTCTGATGGATGCTCCTTCGGAACGAGACGTTGACCCAGACAGCGCTCTCCGACCTCTTCAGGACAAACTGGAAATCCAGGAGGTTTCCTTTGCGTATGAAGCGGGGCGACTGACCCTTGACCAAGTCGACCTGACCGCGCAGCGAGGCCAAGTCATCGCCCTCGCGGGACCCGCAGGGGCTGGAAAGACAACCATCGCTCACCTTATCCCTCGTTTTATCACTCCGGACCTGGGTCGCGTGCTCATCGATGGACAGAACGTCGCGGAATACTCCCTCGACTCACTCCGGTCTCAAATATCATTCGTCTTCCAGGAAACAATTCTTTTTGATGCCACCATCGCAGACAACATCAAGCTGGGTCGGCCAGAGGCCACGGAGACCGAAATTCGCGAAGCAGCCCGTCTAGCCGGAGCATCTGATTTCATCCAAGCCTTACCAGACGGATACCAAACCCGACTCGGTCGAGGAGGCGGCAAGCTATCCGTGGGACAGAGGCAGCGGATCGCAATCGCCCGAGCGCTCGTTCGCGATACGCCCATCCTCATTCTCGACGAGCCGACTTCCGCACTCGACCCGGAGACCGAGCAGAAGCTTGTCACGGCTCTACGCGAAGCAAGCCAAACGCGTCTCGTGCTCGTCATCGCGCACCGCTTATCAACGATCCGGGAAGCCGATCAGATTCTATTTGTTGAAGACGGCCGGATCATCGAACGGGGGGATCACGATACGCTGATGAACCTCCCCGAAGGACGATATCGTCACTACATCAATATGCAGACGCTGGGCATCGATCCGCCGCCCCCCTCCATGACGCTGTAATATGAAATGCTCAATCAGAGTGAGGCACGAACGCATGGACTTCCGGATCGAGGACGAACTCCACCTTTTGGTCGAAACCACGGCACTCTTTGGGGCTCAAAAACTGGCGAGCAACGAGCGAGTGCATGAGCATCAGCGAAGCGTCGGAGACAATCTTCAAGATGCTTACACGGAAATGGGACTCGCAGATCTCGAAACACCCGACTCGCTCGAAGGTGCGGAACTCGGCTCTCTTGCAAAATGCCTCGTCAACGAAGAACTAGCCGCCTGTGACGTCGGCGCGGCCATCGCCTTAGACCGACTGGGCCCGGCCCTGTATCCAGCCCTCGAATTTCAAGGCGCGGCGGCTGTCGCCCATCTGCAAGATCTCTGTAACGGCTCCATCCCTCGGCGCGTGGTTTTAGTCATCGAAGAAACCGATCGCGATCCCCACCAACCCATTTCTCTACATGTTGATTGGGTTCCCGCTCAAGATGTTGCGGCGTTGATGCTGCTGGGCCCCACCCGCGCCTGCTTGGTCGTGGACGGAATCGAAACGCAGCCGCTTCCCGCTTCGGGGCTCAGGGCCGCGGGAGCAAGTGCGCTGACCCTGACAGACGCTCTCGCAACGGAGCATTGGACTGACCCTGCGGCCGCCAGTCGAGCTCAAGCTCGGAGCCGGCTTTGGGTGGCCTCGATGATGCTGGGTGTTCTTCGGGCGACCTGCGATTTTTCTCGTCGCTACGCCGGAGAACGCGAGACTTTTGGAAAACCCATTGCGCATCACCAGGGGCTGGCTTTTTTGATTGTCGAAATGAATATGGCTCTAGAGGCTGCTCGCCTCTTGGTGCACGAAGCCGCATGGCGACTTGATCAAGGCGAAGAGGCCAGTCTGGAGAGCGCATCGGCTCTCATCGAGTGCATCGAATCTGCACGTTGGATCGGCCCATCTGGGGTCCAAATCTTGGGCGGCCATGGATTCATGGCGGATTACCCCGTCGAGAAACACATGAGAGAGGTCCGTACGCTGGGACTCATGGCCGGGGGCCTTGACGCGGCTCTCGAAACCGCCGGCCGAAAATTGGAGGCCGGTGCCCCCCCCTTAGACATCGCGATGCCTACCGGGGAGGGGGAATAATGGATTTTTTAATTCCCCAGGAAACCCTGAAGGCCGTCGAGGAAGTTCGCAAGTGGGGCCGCGATGCGATGAGGCCCGCGGGCCTCGAGGCCGACCGCCTCGGAAGCCCTCTCCCTGTCGACCATCCGTATTTTCATCGCAGCCTTGAGCACGGCGAGGGCCGGACGAAATGGCGGCCGGGAGCATCAGCCGCAGGCAGGCCCGGAGCGGCCGTTCACGCCATGTGGCTCGCCGAGGAAGGCGCTTATTGGGATCGGGGGGTCATGGTGGCCAACCCAGGGCCAGGACTGCCTGAAGCCAGTGTCCTGGCCCAGGGAACAGAAGAACAAAAAGAGAAATACCTGGGGCCCTTTATCGAACCCGATCGCCCGCGCTGGGCCTGCTTCGCCATGACGGAGCCCAGCGCCGGATCGGACGCAGCGGCCATCAAAACAACCGCCCATAAAGACGGCCACGCCTGGGTTCTCAATGGCGCTAAATGCTTTATTGGGGGCGCGAGTCGATCTGACTGGATTCTCGTCCAAGCCACATTGGATGCCAGCCAGGGGCGGAACGCCCAGCGATCTTTTTTCGTCGAACAAGGCACCCCGGGGCTGGGTGATTTCAAAATCGAGAAAAAAATGGGACTCAAAGCGTACGAATCGACCTCCTTCACCTTGCAATCCTGCCGAGTCCCTTTGGAGAATCTTCTTGGAGGAGAAAGCCGACCAAAAGGCCAAGCGGGCTTTAAAACCGCGATGCGGACATTCAACGCCGGCAGACCGATTATCGGCGCGATGGCGGTCGGCATGGGTCGGGCCGCTTTGGACGAGGCGATACACTTCGCCCAAGAGACGGGTTTGATAAAACGGGAGCGCATCCGAGATCGGATCGAGTGCATGAGCCGAAAAATCCGTAGTGCACGATTGATCTGCCTGCGCGCCTGCTGGTTGGTGGATCAGCAACGCCCAAACGTCATGGAGGCTTCGATGGCCAAGGCCTTAGGGGCCCAAGTTTCACAGCAAGCCGCGGGGCTCGGTCTCGAAATCCTTGGAAATGTGGCGGGCACCGGAACGCACCTCATCGAAAAACTCTACCGCGATACCAAGGCTATGGACATCGTGGAGGGAACGGGACAGATCCAACGCGTCATTATGGCGCGTCAACTTGTCGGTTTGCCTCGTTAAAAGCCATCTTACGAATCGCTAGTACGACGGCAGCGAATGAAGCGAGCGAGGTTAGGGCCATGGAAACCTTCGAAAAAATTGGCGATGTCAGCGTCAAGCTGGGTTCAGACTACGTCGCCGAGGTCGAACTGTGCAGACCACCCGAGAACTTCTTTGACAGTCACTTGATCGAATCCCTCGCCGAGGCCTTCGAACGGCTCGGCACATCAGAATGTCGCGTCATCATTCTGTGCTCAGAGGGCAAGCATTTTTGTGCCGGCGCCAATTTGAGCCAAGGCGGAGAAGACGACACCCGGCGACTCTACGAAGCAGCAATCCGTCTGTTCGCCCCCGGCCCCCCCGTGATCGCCGCGATCCAAGGCGCCGCCGTAGGCGGAGGGCTGGGCCTCGCTCTGATGCCCGATTTTCGGGTTGCTGCCCCAGAATCTCGATTCAGCGCCAACTTTGCCCGGCTGGGTTTCCATCAGGGTTTTGGTTTATCGATCACCCTTCCACAACTCGTGGGGGCCCAGGCCGCCCAGGAAATGCTCTACACAGGGCGTCGCGTTCCCGGTCAGGAGGCGCTGCAGTTGGGTCTCTGCGATCGGCTCGCTACGCAATCCACGCTCCGTGAAGAGGCCCGTGCGTTTGCTCGAGAAATCGCGAGCTCCGCGCCCCTCGCCGTCCACTCCATTCGCCAAACGCTCAGGGGAGATCTGCCTGGGGCGATTCGCGTCGCCATCGAGCGCGAGGCAGCAGAGCAGGCCCGACTTCAAAAGACGGAAGACTTTCGAGAGGGCGTCCGCGCCATGGCGAAGAGGCAGGTCCCCCATTTCGAAGGGCGCTGAGCACTCCCATCACTCGCTGACTTCAGCATACCCCAGTTCACGGAGTGCTTGACGAAGCACGGAGCCCTCCCGTGCCAGCTCCTCCTGAGACGTATTCGACTGAGCATTCTGAAAATCGAGATCCGTCGGATTCCAGATCGGAGCCACATGGACGTGCACATGAGGGACCTCCAGCCCCAAAACCATCGTTCCGATGCGCACCGGCTGATAGGCCTGCATCTGAGCCTTCCCGATCTTCTGCGCCACAACGGACAAATGCGCGACGCAATCCGGATCCAAGTCGAGCCAGTGATCCACTTCTGCTCTGGGAACCACCAGGGTGTGCCCCGGCTTGAGAGGCGCAATGGAAAGGAATCCGACACAGACTGGATCTCGCCATACAAAATGAGCGGGGAGATGACCTTCAATAATCTGGGTAAAAAGAGTCGCCACACTCACCTCCTTCCTCGTTTCCCCAGGCTAGAGAAAGCCCGGGCTAATTGCACGACACCCACCCCCACAGCAATGCCGAGATGCGATTGCTAGGCTCTGGGTGTTTCTAACAGTCGCTATGAGTTTCGGTATACATCCGCGAAGGAGTCCCAGATGAGTCGAAAAGTGTATGTGGTCGGCGTAGGCATGACGGCATTCGAAAAACCTGGAAGTCGAGACTGGGACTACCCCGACATGGCGCGGGAGGCTGGCAACAAAGCCATCGAAGATGCCGGCATTTCGTTCGAAGAAATCGAACAGGCCGCCGTAGGGTACTGCTATGGAGATTCCACTTGCGGAGAACGCGCATTTTACGAACTCGGTCACTCGGGCATTCCCATCTACAACGTCAACAACAACTGCTCCACGGGTTCAACAGCCCTATTTATGGCGAAGCAGTTTGTCGAGGGGGGACTCGCCGATTGCGTGATGGCACTTGGGTTCGAGAAGATGGAAAAGGGTTCTCTCGGCATGAAGTACACGGATCGCACGATCGCCCTGGACAAACACTTCCAAGTGATGGTTGATCGCCATGGCTTCGCCCAAGCTCCCGCCGCGCCTCAAATGTTTGGGAATGCCGGCCTTGAGCATAATGAACGATACGGAACGACCCCCGAACACTTCGCGAAGATTGGGTGGAAGAACCACAAGCATTCAGTCAACAACCCGTACTCGCAATTTCAGGACGAATACAGCCTCGAAGATATCAAGAACGCTCCGCAAGTCTTTGGCCCTCTCACTAAGCTTCAATGCTGCCCGACTTCCGATGGATCGGGAGCCGCTGTTCTCGCGAGCGAAGATTTCGTGCGAAAACATGGCCTCCAAGATCGGGCCGTTGAAATTGCTGGCATGGCCATGACGACCGACTTTCCCTCTTCTTACGAAGGCAGCATGATCAAGATGGTCGGTGCTGATATGACAAAGGCCGCCGCACACAAGGTCTACGAGCAATCGGGCATCGGGCCCGAGAATATCGACGTCGTCGAACTGCATGACTGCTTTTCCTGCAACGAATTGATTACCTACGAAGCACTCGGGCTTTGCCCGGAGGGCCAAGCGGGAGAATTTGTCGACTCGGGGGCTCAGACTTATGGAGGGCAGGTGGTCGTCAACCCCTCTGGCGGCTTGATCTCTAAAGGACATCCCCTGGGCGCCACGGGTCTCGCCCAATGTTGCGAACTCACCTGGCAACTTCGAGGAGATGCCGAAAAACGCCAAGTCGAAAACCCACGAGCCGCTCTCCAACATAATTTGGGCCTGGGAGGAGCTGCGGTCGTCACCCTTTATCGCAAGGCCGACTCTATCTGACCGTGCCCGCGCTCAGCACCACCCGTAAAGCCGCCTACGGACTCGGTGACCTCTCGACCAATACGGCCCTGAGTTCACTCACACTCGTCTTCTTCACTTTTCTTGTGACCGTTGCGGGCCTTGAGCCGTGGTTGGCTGGGATGATTGCCTGGCTGGCACGCCTCGTCGACGCCTTCACAGACCCTTTGATGGGGCGATTCTCCGATAGCCTGCGCTGGAAAATCGGGCGTCGCCGTCCGTTTTTTTTGATTGGCATGCTGCCCTTGGGCATTTTATTCGCGCTGCTCTGGAGAACGCCGTACAGCGAACAAACCCCGATGTTCCTCTGGTACCTCGGAATTTACATCGGAATCGCCCTGGCGATGACCGTTCTCTCTGTGCCGTACATGGCGCTCATCCCGGAAATGGCCCTGGATTACGATGAGAGAACGACTCTGAACACCTGGCGTTCAGGCGGGGCTGTCCTCGGAACGATGGTCGCCGCAAGCCTTTTCGAAATGGCTGAACTGTTTGGAGGTGGCGCGCAGGGCTACGAGAAAGCCGGAGCTATCCTGGCCATTGGCCTCATCATTCCGTGGCCCATCGTCTGGGCTGTGAGCTTCGAGCGTACGGGCATTGCGCCGCAACGAAACGAGCCCCTCTGGCCATCCCTTGTCAGTCTGTTCTACCACTCCACCTACCTGCGCTTATGTGGCATCTACCTAATGGGTCGTATTGCGATAGACCTGCTGGGACTCGCCATCCCCCTCTTCGTCATCGTTTGGCTAGGCCGACCCGGGGACGTGACCTGGACCCTGCTCTGTATGTTGTCTGTGGTGATTCTCTCTCTTCCCCTCTGGCTTCGTTTCGCACAAAACCGAGAAAAGCATCGAATTCTGGCTCTCGGATCTCTCTGGTTCGTCACCTGTCTGATTTTTATTTTCGTCAGCGACCCCAACTGGCCTCGATGGACTCTCTTCCTCATTGCCGGCGGACTCGGAGCCGGCTACGCCGTCGTCGACCTCTTTCCATGGGCCATGCTGGGCGAAGTCATCGACCAGGACGAACTCTCAACAGGAGCCCGCCGCGAAGGAATGTATAACGGCGTATTCACTTTCATTCGAAAAGTGGGGGGGGCCAGCGCCTACATGTTGGGAGGCTTTGCGCTCTCCTGGGCTGGCTATGATGGCCAACTCAGTACCCAACCCGAAGGGGCGATCTGGACTATTCGGGTCCTCGGGACCCTGATCCCAGCAGCTTTTATTGCCAGCGCCCTGATCGGGCTGCGCCACTACCCTCTCACTCGCATCCGACACACTTGGATCCAGCTCCAAATTGCCCAACGGAGCGCAACGCCAACCCCTGAGGAAAGCAGTCCCGCTCCGGACCACCCCGTGTAGAATGGGGCGATGACCGCGAGCCAAACAGGCCACGCCGAACCGTCCTTACCGAAATGGCCGGACTGCGAAGACGATCGGCTCCTCGTATTTCTTCTCGACGCATCAAGCCCTCTCGAGCAGCAAATGCTCGAAGAGTGGATCACCCGATCCCACCCACCGGACCGGGCGCCGGGCGGTGTCCGAGTACTCTCCCTGCCCCCTTCCCGCCGCCCACGGCCGCGACGAAAAGAGCCCCTCGACCCCAGCTTGGAGGCACTGCTCTCCGCCAACGAAGACGCGCTCTTTACCCCGGTTCGCGTCGCCTGGCTCGCACCCATGCTGGATGGTGAGCGCGTGGTCCGGGGGCGCGACCTTCTCCTTTTCGGCGACCCCCGCGACCCGGGTCGCCTCAAGCAGCGCGTCATTAAAGAGCGCCATCCCGACCGCTGTCGCATCGTGGTCGCGCAACCCGCGCGCAGCAGCGAACTCCGCGCCCGGTGGAATGAAGCGGGCCAGCACGGTGGAGGAACCGTTGCCGGACTCCCCGAGTTCGTGGCGCGACAAGCCATCCTAGCCCTCGAGAGAGCCGAGCGTAGAATCCGGGGGGCGCGCTACAAGGTGCCCAAGTTGATCAATGCCGAAATTCTGGATCGGCCGGATTTTCGAGGGCGACTCACTCAGCTCGCGCGAGAGGCCGGCCTTTCAGACAGTAAGGTGCTCAAAGAAGCTACGGCCAACCTACAGGAAATCGCGGCCACGCACAGTACCTACGTTATCGACTTGGCTGCGAGGCTGATTCGAAAGGTCTACAGCCAGGGCTACGCTGAAGACATCGAATACAGTCAGGACGAGCTTCGGCATGTCGCAAGTCTTAGCCAACGACATCCAGTCGTCTTCCTACCCACTCATAAATCGAACCTGGACCACCTCGCACTGCAATACATGCTTTACGAGAATGGTTTACCGCCCAATCACACTGCGGGCGGAATCAACATGAATTTTTTCCCGCTCGGGCCCATCATTCGACGGAGCGGTGTGTTTTTTATTCGGCGGAGCTTCCGAGATCAACCGATTTACAAGCTCGTCCTTCGAAACTATATCGATTACCTGATCGAGAAACGGTTTGCTCTGGAGTGGTACATCGAAGGAGGTCGTTCACGATCGGGCAAGCTCTTGCCTCCAAAATTCGGGCTCTTGGCCTACGTGGTCGATGCCTGGCGGCGCGGGAAATCAGAGGACGTGATGCTGATCCCCGTTTCGATCGCCTACGATCAAATTCAAGAGGTCGGCGGTTACAGCAATGAGCAGCAAGGGGCCGCCAAGCAGAAGGAAAATCTAGGCTGGCTGGTCGGGGTTATTCGAGCGCTCCGAAAGCGTTACGGGCAAATTCATGTCCGGTTCGGTGAGCCCGTTTCCATCGCAGATCAACTCGGCGCTCCTCACGAAATCCAAAATGACGGCCCTGACGAACAAGATATTGATCTCCAGAAGCTGGCTTTCGAGGTTTCCGTTCGCATCAATCGAGTCACACCTATCACCCCCACATCGCTCCTCACTCTTGCCCTGTTGGGAACCGGGGAAACCGCCCTCACAGTGCCTCAGGCCCAGAGGGGCTTGGCGAACCTCATGCAGTCCGTACGGGAGCGCAAACTTCCAACAACAGCCCAATTCTCTCAGCTCGAGACTCAAGAGGGCATCGCCCGCACACTGGACGCTTTAGTTGAAAATGGTGTCGTGAGCCGTTTTGACGGAGGCCCCGAACAGGTTTACCGAATCGGCCCAGATCAACAACTTGAAGCGGCCTACTACCGAAACACAGTGATCCATTTCTTCGTCAATGCAGCCATTGCGGAACTCGCCGCAATCAAGGCCTCTGAGGCCCCAGCGGAGAAAGCTCTTCCGGTCTTCTGGGATGAGGCCATGGGACTGCGCGACTTACTGAAATTTGAATTTTTCTTCGCCGGCAAAGAGGAGTTTCGAGAAGAAATTCGAGCTGAACTCAGGCGACAAAACGAAAAATGGGAATCCGCGCTTAAGCAAGGCGGCGCCGCGAGCCGAAAGCTCGTTCAATCGTTCAAGCCCTTCACCTCCCATCGCATTCTCAGGCCGTTTCTTGAGAGCTACCGCGTTTTTGCAGATGCTCTCCTCAGATTTGAATCCACCGAGCGCATCGATCCCGACGCTTTGGTCTCAAGCTGCCTAGGACTAGGCAAGCAGTATCAGCTCCAGCACTTCGTTCAAAGCACCTCTTCGATCTCGAAGGTACTTTTTGAGAATGCGCGCAAACTAGCTGAGAACCGATCTCTACTCGACCACCGTGACCCCGACATTCACGAGACCCGACGGGCTTTTGCAGCTGAGATCGCCGACGCCAATCGCCGTGTCCAGGTGATCGTCGCGCTGGCTGCAAGCCGCCGAGCCGGCGTCATCGTGTAGTCAGGCGGTTCAGGAATAGAATGGCACTGAAGGGCCGAAATTGGCAGCATCCACCCTTACTTCTTCGATGAATTCAGAACATAAAGCAGACGCTTCGGAGGACATATGGCCACACCGAGTAAAAAAGAACTGCTGGAGTGGGCGCGAAACTACGTCTCGCTCTGGAACGCCGGTGATAAAGACGCCTGGATTCGCAATTGGCGGAAAGTTGCTCCGGGCGACTTTCGAATGCTCGACCCTGTCGGGACTCCGGAAAAGCACGGCTTCGAACATTGCTGTGTTGAATCTTTCGACCTCTTCCAAAAAGAAGTCACGTTCAAGATCGCAGAAGGTGGTCTTTTTGTTTGCGGCAACGAGGTAGCCTGGGTGCTCGAAAATCACATTAAGACAGCGGAAGGGAACCGGGTCGGATTAAGCGTCGAGACCTATCGGTTCGAAGACGACGGATCCGTGGTGATCCGTACGTACTACCGAGTCCCCTCTCACGTCGATTCCGACCTCGGCCAACATTTTCAAACCTATCTCCCAGATGAGGAATGAATACACTTTTCCAAAGCCGTTCTCGGCTCGAGCTCTGATCTTCGTCTCCGGTTCTTCAAATTTCCAGTCTAAAGCTATCGTGGAACAGAGCGTCAATGATCACAACCGGGCGGGGTTCTCTCGTCTATATGGGTAGTCTCTCGACCCGTACAGGTATGCCCTCGCAGGACTCAGAACCACCTGACACCCAACTAATCAAGGCATCGGCCCAACCGTAACGATCTCGCCGGAGTGCGTGATAGTGATCGTGAGCGGAAGGGTCGGCCGAGGCCCTATACGAGCCCGTTTCCCCTCCCCGCTCAAGCACGATGGTCTGATTCTGCGATAGAGCCGACACCCACGCTGATTGCGGGCCGCCATGTTCAACCCAGGTACCCTGCTCGTCCTCCACAATCCAGATCCGGATCCGATCAATGCCTTGCTCGTCTGCGTCGTGGGACCGAACTCGATGCAAGACGACCACCTCGCCGCCGACCTCGCTCACTCCATAAACCAATGCCAAAAAGAGCAGGGGCACAGCGACGACCGACCCCAAAGAGATCAGAATCCACTTCACATTTATCCCTTTGCCGATGGGCTAATCCAATCCGAATACAAGATTTCGGACGTTGGAAAGCGTCTTTGGAACAGAATGAAAGAGTACAAACAACAAGACGATTGGCACCCACCAGCGAAGCAGAAACCGCCATACCCCCACCCAATTCAGTCGGCCAGCTCCCTGCGCAAGCTCAGTCTCAGCATTTTTCATCACCCATCCGACAAAAACCGAAAGCAGGAGAGCTCCCAATAGGAGCAGAATGTTATTCGCGACCTGATCCATCGCATCGAGGAGCGCGAGATCCCAAGCTGCAAACGAGCCTATGAGAGTAATCAGTCCACCGGCAACAATCACCGCACGGCCTCGACTCCAGGCCCACCCGTCCACCGCCGCCGAGACGACTACTTCAAGGAGAGAAATGGCTGACGTCAGAGCGCCTACGATCAGAGCAACAAAAAAGATCACTCCGACGAAACGACCGACTAGACCCATGCTGGAAAAAGCTTCTGGGAGAGCAACAAACAAGGCCCCCAGCGTGCTTTCGCTCACATCCCCTTCTACACCCAACGCAAAAACAATGGGGAACACCATCAAGCCAGCGACAAAAGCCACGCCAAAGTCAGCCGCCGCAATTCGAATCGCCTCCCGCGGCAAATCACTCTGCCGCGAGAGATAACTGGCGAAGGTCAACATGGCGCCCATTCCCAGGCTCAAGCTAAAGAAACTCTGACCCGCTGCTGAGACGACAACGTCCATCGACAGGGCGTTCGTGAAATTTGCGTTCAGATAGTACGCGTAGCCCGCCTCAGACCCAGATAAGGTTGCGGCATACAAGGCCAGTCCGCAGACAAACACAAATAGAACCGGCATCGCAATAACCGATACTCTTTCGATGCCTCGCTTCACGCCACCCGCCACAATCGCCATTGTCAGCGCCATGAAACTCACGTGAAACAGAAAAGCGGGCCAGCCCTGACTGACCTGAGAAAAGTGATCTCCGGGGTTCAGAGGAACACCATGCCAAAGGAGTTCTCCGGCATACCGGAGCGTCCAGCCTGCGATCACCGAGTAGTAGGACAGGATCAAGAATCCCGTGAGAACAAAAAGGACACCCAAGAGGCGCCAGCTCCGGCCTCCGTAGTGCTCAAGAGCAAGAACTGGACTACGGCTTGCGCCCCGACCGATCGTCATCTCTGCCAAGAGGATGGGCAGACCCACAAGCAATGTGAAGATCAGGTAAAGACCAACGAAGGCCGCACCGCCCTTTTCTGCGGTTAGGTAGGAGAATCTCCACATATTTCCGAGGCCCACGGCCGAGCCAACGGCCGCCGCGACGAAGCCGAAGGAGGTGCTCCACTGCTCACGCTCTGCGTTCGCCATCCCCCTCCCCCAGTTCAAGGTCGAACCGTTCGGCTCGGAGAACCATACCGTTTTAGAGGGCTCTGCCTAGTCAACGGCTGCACCGAGCCAATGACAGGCGTTAGAATCCCGAGGACCCAGCGCCCGCACGCGCCACGGTTGGCAGCAGCTTGAAGTCTGGATGATCCGCCTGATGGCGGAAACGGTGAGACCACAGAATCTCCGGACCGCGGACCAAGAAGAGCCCCGGCATGCGCAAAATATCGCCCGAGCGTTCTCCTGGCGAATGCCCCTTCGCCCGCGCTCGGGGGGTCGAGAGAAGTGCTCTGGGCCCAAAAATTTGCAGGAGAGTTCCTTGGTTCACACCAAAATCGACATAGAAACTTTGGTCCGCGTCTGCGATCGCCCGAACATCTGGCCAATCTCGGCGCAAAAAAGCTCGCCCTTCGGTCGGAGTGCCCTGAAAGAAAAAGAGAACCTCAGGATAATTCGAATCCGATTCTTTCGCTGTGCGAATGTCGGAGACCATCTCTCGACAAAAAATACAGCCAAAGTGACGGAGAAATACCAAGAGTGTTTCGGACTCGCCGATCTGGTCGGACAAAGTTCCAGGCATCAAGTTCACACCGCTAACCACGCGAGCCAGTGACGCTTCCGAAATTCGAGCCAAGACGCCCTGCCTCCCCAGCGAAAAAGCGATTGTAGCGAGGATCTCTCCGGGGCCCCAACAGATTTTTGTCACACTCGACTAAAGAGGGTCCACAGGCGAAGCTCTTCGTGCGGACAAACTTCACATCAGCTGTCGAACCGCAGGGAAGCACAGCTTCATCACTTAAAAGGACTTCAGACTTGCGTGCCTTCAGTGACCTCAAAACCATTCTGACGCGAATCGACCGCCGAGGCTACTCGGCTTATCGCGACCTCCGTGGGGATTACGACCTCGGTGGGCTGACCCTTTGCATCGATCATATTCAGGCAGACCCTTTTGCCGCGCCCTCTCGGATCCGCATCCGTCTCGATGGAAGGGAGGCCGCTTTCCCTTCAAGCCTTCTGACCCACGGAATCCGACGAATCGCCATGGCCGATTTTCTAGCGCGGCAAGTCGGCTCCACTTTGGCCGAAGGAAGTTTTCGCCGAGAGCCAGCAAGACGGCGATCGTCATCGGGCAGTGGCCGAAGCGGTTTGATCACGATTGACGCGGGCGGACAAGAAGTTCTGGAGCGCAGTTCAATCTTTTTAAATACGGAATGCGTCGAAGCACGTCTGGAAGTGGGCCTGCCCGCTCAGGGCAGGCGAGTTCTCGGCGACGCTGCTGCGGAAATCCTGCTCTACCAACTTCCGGAAGTTGCCCGGCAGGCGTTGCACTGGTCTCAAATCGATCAGCGATCTGCCAAGCATCACGTCGACACAGTCGAAAATCAGGAACATCTTCGGAATTGGCTTCGCGAGCGGGGCCTGATGGCCTTTGTCGCGAATGGCTCCATCCTCCCACGAGAAAGTGGAGCCAGCGACCGCCCAATGGCCAAAAGCCATGCCGTCGCCTTTCGGTCACCCAAATTCTTGCAAGTGGAAGCACCTCTAATGCATCCCATTGGGCCCGAGAACGGAAGCCACTCTTCGATCCTCGGAATGGGGATTCCTAAAGGAGTCAATCTGATCGTAGGCGGTGGGTACCATGGAAAATCGACGCTCCTACAAGCTCTAGAATCCGCCGTATACCCCCATGTGCCCGGAGACGGCCGGGAGTATGTGATCTCGGATCGAGACCTCATTAAGATCAGAGCAGAAGACGGAAGAGCCGTCACCGGCGTCGATATCCATGGATTCATCGACCGGCTTCCAGCATCGCGTAAGAGAGCAGAAGAGTCCTATCCACATCGGACCCATTTCTTTTCGACGGCGGACGCGAGTGGCTCCACCAGCCAAGCGGCAGCCATTTCCGAAGCCATCGAGTCCGGTGCCTCTGGAATTCTGCTTGATGAAGACACTTGCGCCACCAACTTCATGGTTCGCGACGCCCGGATGCAAAAACTTGTGCACCGAGATCACGAACCCATCACCCCGCTGGTTGACCGTGTCAGAGAAATCTACGATCGCTGGGGAATCTCAACTCTCCTCGTAATGGGAGGAAGCGGCGACTACTTCGAGGTCGCCGACACGGTGATCCGTCTCCAAGAGTATCGAGTGGAAGACGTCACCCAAGAGGCTCGCGACATCGCCGCCGCCTCACCTAATGGTCGCTCCAACGAAGTCCGTCAGCGCCTCACGGCCATCCCATCACGACATCCTTTCGCAGAGGCTTTCGATGCATCAAAGGGGCGCAAGCGTATTAAAATCGCCGCCAAGGGCCGTGAAACGCTTGTCTTCGGCGAAGATCAGATCGATCTTCGCCAAGTTCCACAGATTGTGGAGAGCAGCCAAACCCGAGCGATCGGACTGGCCATTTACCAGGCGAGCCAGCAGTTCATGAGTCGCGAGGAGGCCTGGCCACGACATACTCTTCTCTCGCTCGCGGAGATACTCGACCGCATCGACGATGCCCTTGACCACGACGGCCTTGACTGGCTCGAGGCCAGCAATCATAACGGCCCCGCACGCCGTTTTTACCCCGGTCGCCTCAGCCGGCCCCGACGACATGAGATCGCGGCCGCTCTCAATCGCATGAGGAGTCTCAGGGTCGGCCCCCCGACTACCAGCCAGCCATCTCCGCCTGACGACGACGGTGTTCCCCGGGATGCCCTAGAAAAGCACGATTGAACATCGCCCGTTTGAACCAAATTTGAACGTCGCATTCCCAGGTAAACCCGATGCCCCCATGGGCCTCAACCGCGTTTCGCGCGACATCCATATACCGGTCAGTCATGTGAGCTTTCGCGACCGCAGCGATCCGCTCCGACTCGTCGGCTACGTGGTCCTGGGCATACGCCGCATACCAATAGAGCCCGCGCCCTGGCTCGACATCAAGTGCCATGCTGGCCAGCTGATGCTTAAGAGCTTGAAAGTGCCCGATTTTGACGCCGAATTGCTCGCGGGTTTTGGCATATTCGACGCTCATTTCCAGCAAACGGACAGACCCGCCGAAGGCATCCGCCGCGAGGAGCACGCAACCCACGTCATGTAGACGACGCGCCGCCTGCGCATCGTCGTCAGCCAGCAATTCACAAGGAGTGCGATCGAACTCCAGAGCGACAAGACGCCGGGTCAGATCGGCGCCGTCGACCGACTGCCTCGAAAAACCCGCAGCCTCAGCATCCACGACACCAAGCCGACCCCCAGCCAGGCCGACCACAAACAGGTCTGCGTGCTGACCGCCGGTTGCAAAGGATTGCGTTCCCGAGACTTGATCGCCGGGCTCGATCTTCCAATGCCCGCTGGCCCAGCCCCCATCGGAATCCGCGATGGCCACTGCCCCAATCCGCGCGCCGCTGGCCAGGTCCGGCAACCATTTCTTTTTCTGGGCCTCGCTACCCCCTGAAACGATGGCTTCAATCGCCAACGCATGTCCCAAAAACGGTCCCGGCGCAGCGTGATATCCCATCGTCTCTGCGACCACGGCCAAATCCAGAGTCTCAAGTCCGGCACCACCAAAGTCCTCTGGCACATTCAGGCCAAGAATCCCCAATTCGCCAAGGCCCTTCCACAGCGATTCATCAAACCCTGTATCGCTGTCAAAGACCTCCCGAAGCCGGGTCACTGGGCACTCGTTGGCCAGAAGCTGACCGACCGTTTCCTGCAGCATCTGCTGCTCTTCCGTCAAGTCGAAATTCATTTACCCGAACTCCTATCGGCCGCGGCATCCCGAGGCAGCCCTAATCCACGCTCTGCGATCACATTTCGCTGAATATTCGCCGTGCCTCCCGCAATCGCGATGCCCAGGGAATACATATACTGACCAATCCAGCCCTGGGCCGACGAAGATCGCTGCCCCAGTTCGGCCCCACCGGCAGAGAGCAGCCCCTCGTCGCCAATTAGATCCATGGAAAGCTTCGCCGTTTGGTGACCTATTTCCGTCGAGAAAAGCTTCATCATCATATTGATGATGCCCGCGTCCTCCCGCTTTGAGTCTTTGGTGAGCTGGCGATATCCGGAATATTCGTGCGCTTTCACGTAGCCTTCGAGCACCGCGAGCCGTTCCCGAATGGTCTCGTCTTCGATTGCAGGACGGCCCCCTATCTTCGTCTCTTTGGCAAGCTTCACAAGCCCCGCAAAGGCGGCACCGGTTTGCTGAGCTGCACCGATCGAGTTTCTCTCGTACTTAAGAGTCGTCCGAGAAACCAACCATCCCTCACCACGCTTTCCAACGATCCAATCTTCGGGGGTTCGAACGTCGTTTAGAAAAACCTCGTTGAAATCAGCGCTCCCGGTCATCATCCGAAGTGGGCGGACGTCAATCCCAGGCTGCTTCATATCGATCAATAGATAGGAGATCCCCGCGTGTTTCTGAGCACCGGGCTCCGTCCGCACGAGGCAAAACATGTAATCGGCCAGATGGGCACCACTCGTCCAAATTTTCTGTCCGTTGATCAACCACTCTCCGTCGACCAATTCGCCTCGCGTCTTCAGACTGGCGAGGTCACTCCCCGACCCGGGCTCGCTGTACCCTTGGCACCATGTGATCTCACCAGTGATCGTCGGACGAACGAACTTTTCCTTCTGC
This sequence comes from Myxococcota bacterium, assembly GCA_029268645.1. Taxonomy (GTDB): domain Bacteria; phylum Myxococcota_A; class UBA9160; order UBA9160; family UBA4427; genus TMED88. The sequence goes on along the minus strand of JAQWNI010000248.1, from coordinate 3,243 downwards.
CACTCGCTCCCCCGTTCAAGCAACGTGGGCACCAGCATCATGGTCCCGATACCCCGAGCCTCTAGCGGCGCCCAACGCTTTCCAAATTCTTCACGAATCACTTGCCCCTTTAGGACGTCCGGGGGTTGCTCGGAACCCCCGTATTCCTTGGGGATACTGCGATAGAGATACCCCTGTTCGATCGCTCGCTCTCGAAAAACCGCAGCGGCTTTTTCGAAAGGAAGATCTTTCTCCTCGCCTTTGAGCGGCCAGTTGTCTTCTAAAAACTGGGCGACTTCCTGGCGAAAATCTTCCATCTCGGTGCCGTAATTCAGATCCATATTTCTCTCCCGATGCTCCAAAGCTCGTATCGATCGTGGAGTCTAGACAGCGACAGAGCGACCAGCCATCCGAAAACGCATTCGAAGGGGCCTTAGGCGGTCAACCGGTCCCGGAGGGATCTCTTTTGGAGTCAGGGTCCCCAGGAAATGGGCTTCTGGGCCGGCGAAGCGAAATCCCGCTTCCTGAACGGCTCCAATCCGAACGTCTCTAGAGGCCTTCGAAGGCAGAAGCCATCAAGTCGGACTGTTCGGAGCGATGCACGCGCATCGATCCAGCAGCGGGACTGGCAGCGGGTTCTCGACCGGCGTAGCGAAGCGGGACCGAAGCCGGCAGAAGCGCTTCCAAACGATCCCGGACAAACGACCATGCGCCCATATTGGAAGGCTCTTCTTGGACCCAAACACATTCCTGCAAGTTGGGATATCGCGCGACCAGCGCTCCGAGGGACGACTCCGGCCAAGGGTAAAGTTCTTCGATTCGGACGAGGGCCACTCGGCTCCGATCCGACCCGAAATGAGCCGATCGCTCCTCGAGCAGGTCGTAATAGACTTTTCCGAAAGACAATAAAAGCCTTTCTGTTTTTGACGAGCGCTTCGCGGCCTCCGGGTCATCGATGACCGGCTGAAAATGGCCTTGCGTCAGATCTTCGACCGTCGAAGTCGCAAAGGGCGCTCTCAACAGACTCTTAGGAGTGAATATGACCATGGGAGCGCGATAGGGCCGACTCATCTGACGACGCAATACATGAAAGTATTGAGCCGGCGTGGTGCAGTTCACCACCTGAAGGGAATCCTCTGCGCAGCATTGAAGGAATCTTTCGATCCGAGCACTTGAATGCTCCGGGCCCTGCCCCTCGTAGCCGTGGGGTAACAACATAACGAGGCCGCTCATGCGCCCCCATTTGACGTGCGCCGACGAGATGAACTGATCGATGATCACCTGCGCCCCGTTGGCGAAATCTCCGAACTGGGCTTCCCAAAGCACCAGCGTGTTTGGCTCTGCCAGGCTATAGCCGTATTCGAAGCCTAGGACCGCCGCCTCGGAAAGCAGGCTGTCATAGACTTCAAAACGAGCCTGGGTGCCTGAGAGGTGATCCAGTGGCGCATATTCTTCGCCACTTTCCTGGTCGGTCAGCACAGCGTGGCGATGGCTAAATGTGCCGCGAGACGAATCCTGCCCAGAGAGCCGGACCGCCGTTCCCTCCAAGAGCAAACTCCCAAATGCAAGAGCTTCCCCGGTTCCCCAATCGATGGGTGCGCTCTCTGAAACCGTCTTTTGACGGCGCTCGACCAGTGCAGCTAACTTTTTATGGACATGAAAATAGGGAGGCAAGTTGCCTAAACCCGTCGCGATCTGAGCAAGCCGATCGAGCGAAACCGCCGTGCCCAACGGCTCATCCGGCCTTGTCCGAGAGAACCCCTGCCACGGCCCATTCGGCTCGTAGGGCTCATCTGGGCCCATCGGCCGAGACTGACTTTCGTCATACGCGGCCTGGAGCTGCTGTCCGATCACCCCTTCAATCGACCGCACGCCTGCCTCATCGAGGACCGATCCCTCAATCAATGCTTCCGAATAAATATGCCGAGCAGACGGGCGTGCTCTGATTTTTGAATAGAGCCGCGGTTGGGTAAAAGCCGGCTCATCGCCTTCATTGTGACCGTGCCGGCGATAGCAGACGAGATCAATCACAACATCATCGCCGAATCGCTGTCGATACTCGAGCGCCAAACGAATGCAGTGAATCGCTGCCTCAGGATCTTCGGCGTTAACGTGAAAAATCGGCACTTGGATCATCTTCGCAACATCGCTGCAGTAGAGCGTCGAGCGCGCTTCCGCCGGCGTCGTAGTAAAGCCAATCTGGTTATTGATGATGAGGTGAACCGTCCCGCCCGTCGAATACCCGCGCAGCTGGGAAAGATTCAGTGTTTCGGCCACGATGCCTTGACCCGCAAAGGCGGCGTCCCCATGCAAAAGGACAGGCAGGATTTTCTCTCCATCGGCATCGCCCGCTCTAACCTGTTTGGCTTTGGCCCGTCCGACGACCACCGGGTTCACGGCTTCAAGATGAGAGGGATTCGAAGTCAGCGTCAGATGAATCCGCTCGCCCGTGCGAACAAAGCGGTCCGTCGAAAAACCCTTGTGGTACTTCACATCCCCTGACCCGAAAGGGGAGCTCAACAGAGGATTGTCAGCAAATTCGGAAAAAAGGGCTTCGTACGATTTGTCGAGAACATTAGCCAGTACATTCAGGCGGCCGCGATGAGACATTCCAAGAACAATTTCACGAATCCCCAGCGAGGGAGCCCCCTCCACGATCGCATCCAGCATCGGAATGACGGTTTCCGCTCCCTCCAGCGAAAAACGTTTCTGCCCCAAAAACTTGGTGTGAAGGAATCGCTCGAAGGACTCAGCCTTCACCAAACCTTCCAAGATTCGCGTTTGTTCTGAGGGACCCAAGTCCGGAATATTTTGAGTCTCCTCCATCGTCTCCCGAAGCCAAGCCTTACGCCCCGGATCCTGCACATGGGTGTACTCGGCGCCAATCGTCCCGCAATAGGTCCGCCTCAACCTTTGCAGGATCGACTCCAAACTCTGAACGACGTCGCCCGGCAAGTCTCCCGTGATGAACATCTCCTGCATATCCGCAGCGCCGAATCCATAATGGGCCGGGTCGAGTTCGGGAAAGTAATTGGCCTGACCCCCAAGCGGATCTGTGTTCGCGATGCGATGACCACGCGCCCGATAAAAATGAATCAAACGCAGAACACGGGCATACCGATCCGCCCTCTGGAGATCGCTCATCGATTCTTCGCGAGACAATTGACCATTCCGCGCCAAGGGTCGAGCCGCGGGCGCATCACCTGGCTCGACCGCGGGCGCTTGCCGCGGGGAAGGCCCGCGGGCAGGCTCTGCGTCCACAAG
>JAQWNI010000247.1 GCA_029268645.1 Myxococcota bacterium | reverse complement strand
AGTCGTTCCAGGCTGCCCCCTGGTGATCGACGGATGCAGGATGGTGGCCGGATCCCCCCCGTCGCTGGATGCAGATGGACCTGGATTTCGGCGGACCGCGACGAAGGCCGACGAGGGGTAGTTTTCTATGGACCGAGGCTTACCAGCGGTCGACGTGAAGGACACCGTCGAGCGGTTTGCGGCGGGCGCTCTTGAACTCGGTGCCGATCGTATACGCAATCGGCGAGAGGGCCACTTGGGTGACTTCAGCGAAGGGAATGCCCAGTAGGTTGGCGACCTCTTCTTCGTACATCAGGTGGATCGTCGTCCAAGAGGTCCCAATGCCTCGGGCTCGGGCCGCCAGCATGAAGCTCCAAAAAGCCGGCAAGATAGAGCCGTATTGGCTCGCTTGGGCGATCACGGCCATGTTGCCAGGCACTTGGTCCATGCGGCCACTCACGCAGGGAATAATCAAGGCGGGCGCCCGGTGCATGTTTTCAGCCAGGTATTCGGCTGACTCGACGACGCGTCCCATTTGTTGGGCGTCCGCGGGGTTCTGCTCGGCCTCGGCCAGTGCATGGGCCGAGACAGGCATCCCTCGGTACAGCTCGAAGCCTCGTCGGTAGATGTCTCCGATGGCTTTCCGTTTGGCCTCGTCGGTCACAACATAAAAATGCCAGCCCTGTGCGTTCGATCCGCTGGGTGCCTGCAGGGCGATCTCAACGCATTCCTGAATGACGGAGACTTCCAGGGGACGGTCGAAGTCGAGGCGCTTTCGAACGGCGCGTGTGGTGGAAAGCAGTTGGTCGGGGCTGAGGTCGAGGGTTGTCATGAGGAACTCCTACGGGGAACGATGAAAGAGGACTTGGGTTGACGTGTGGCGCAGCGCTCGAAACTAGCCCGCGTTCTTGTCGATGTCGGCCACCTTAATGACCGAGAAGCTGGCTTCCATCGGCGGGTCCGCGAGCAGCGTTCGGATGAGGATATGGGCGTTTTCGTAGCCCTGAGTCGAAACCCAGTTGTCGACGCCAGGGTTTTCGTGACAGGCGTAAATGACAAATGAACCATCGTCTCGCAGTTTGACCTGTTGGTTGTTGAGCCCGACTTTGTGATAGCGGAAGTCTCCGGATTCGAGGTAGCGAGTCAGGATCTGACACGACCAATACCGGCAGGGAACATCTTGACCTTCGATCAGGATCGCTTCGTCGTCCTGTAGTCGAAACCAAGCGCCAAGGTATTGAATGCCCGGACCGGGCAGGTTGTTGGAAATCAGCTTCGGGTCGATCATCTGGGCGAGCTCTGCGGGGGTGTGCTCATCATCGCGAGGCTCATTGAGCAGCATTTTGCCTTCGGTGATGTGTGTGACGTCGACTTTTTGGCCGCGCTGGGTTTTGTCGTATTCAATCAGATTCAGTCCAGCAAAGATCGAAAGTCCGATCGAAACGTCGGTCGCATCTTCGACGAAGTCGACGATTTTTTTGAGTCCGTCGACGAGATCTTCCTCGGAGTAATGATCAGGAGCGCCCGCGTCGGTGAGGCATTCGATGTTGAGCAGCGCGGTTCGGTAGCGACCTTCGTCCGTGGTATGGACGAATTCCGGGAAGTATTCCCGGGTAAAAAGAATGGGCTTATCGCCCTTGAGCTGAATCCAGTTGTCGACGCCTTCCGGTCGCTCGGCGGAGAGGTGAATTTCAGCGTAAGGGCGTCCGTCCCGTTCACTCCAGACGATTCTGTCGTCGATTAAGTTGTCGACGATGTAGTAAGCCTGTCGCTCATCGTAGGCGTAGACGGTGGCGGAGAAAAAGATGTCGTCGCCGCGGGTGACTTCGAAGCGATATTCGAGATTTTCATCGATTTTCGCTTCGTGATAGAGCGTGTCGCATCCGTCGCCCTTGAACTTTCGGATGGGCAGCATCATGCGGGAGAGGGTGGGGCGGCGGCGGTCAGCCTCTAGCTCCAGCTGGTGGGCGGCCGAGATCAGTCGGATCAGGTATCGATAGCCTTCGGCTCGTTCTCGAGGGTTTCGAGCGCCGGTGACGCCGGTGACTTTTTCGCCGATCCGCTTCAGATCATCCGCAAAGGCGTTCCAGGCGGCCTGGCTCGGCGTGATTTCGGACTCGGACATAGTCTGTTCCTCTCTCGATTGTCGGCGGGAAGGCCAGGAACGTAGCAGTCGATGGCCCGCGCCGGCCCCCGCGTGGAGTCTGCCTCGGGGGGTCCCGGTCGCGAATCAGACTCGATCGGGTGAAGGGTCGTGTGGCGGGGTGTGAAGCGCCGGCCCAGGCGTGCGATCCTGCGCGCCTCACTTGGAGGTCGGTCCAGCCGTGGACGCCCATACCCTGCCCCAACCTTTTCGCCCATTTCCGATTCGCTCGATGAACCTTCTGGGGAGGGGCCTTTCCCGCATTGGTGTGAAGCCGATCGCTCTCAGCGAGGCGGCGCTTACCCGTGCGGCATCCCGTCAGACCGGCTTGTCTGACTACGGCAACGAGAGCTTCCGTCCGGGCTTTCGCCGGCTGCTTCAGTCTCTTGAGGAAGACGCCCGGCTCACGCTGTTCGGACGCTTCTTCGCTCAGCGACAACTTTTGGAGCTTTTGTCGCATCGCCTTCGTCTGATTGATTGGCGGAAACGCCACCCCAAAATCGCCAGCGAAAAAGTGGCGTCGCCGATTTTCGTCCTGGGTTTACCGCGCACGGGTACGACCCTGCTTTACGGCTTGCTGGCTGAAGACTCAGCGGCCCGGGCGCCGCTTTCCTGGGAAATCGATGAACCTGACCCGCCTCCGGAAACGGCGACGTATTTGACGGATCCCCGCATCGAGCGGACGGAGAAAAGATTTGAGCAGCTCCGTCAGCTCGCCCCGGGTTTCCAGGCCATTCATCCGATCGGCTCCCTGATGCCCCAGGAATGCATTGTCTTGATGGCTTCCGAGTTCATGAGCATTCGGTTCGAGATGACCTTTGATGTCCCGGGCTACCAAAGCTGGCTGCTCGATCAAGACATGGCGGACGCCTACCGTTTTCATCACGATTTCTTGCAGCACCTGCAGTGGCGTTGCCCCGGTGAGCATTGGGTGCTTAAGTCCCCGGGCCATCTGGGGGCCCTCGATGCTTTGATCGAGTGTTATCCGGACGCCATGATCATCCAGACCCATCGCGACCCGGGTCGTGTGATTCCGTCGGTTTCGAGCCTCGAATACACGATGCGGATGGTGTGTTCCGACCACGTGGATCCGCATCGACTGGGTGCCCAGCAGATGAAGGTCTGGCAGACCTTGCTCGATGATTGTGTGGCGACCCGGGCGCGCCGGCCGGAGCTCGATGCCCGCATCCTCGATCTCCACTTTGATTCGATCGTGTCGGATCCGCATGGCACAGTGAGGAAAGTCTACGAGCACTTTGATTTGCCGCTCACGCCGGAGACAGAAGCGCGGATGAAAGCCTTCGTCGCCGACAATCCGCGCGAAAAGCACGGGGTGCACCGCTATGGGCTGGAGTCTTTCGGTCTCGACGCCGCCGAGGTCGAGTCGACCTTTGCGAGCTATCGGCAGCGCTTCGATGTGGCGCTTGAGCCCTATTGATCGGGCGGTCTCTTCACGGCGTTACCCGCTTATTTTGATTTCAGCTTGTAGAGTCGAAGCAGAATCTTGTGCACCCAGGCTTCCGGGAGCATCCCCATAAAGCCGCTTTGGAGTCGTGCCGAGGCCGGCGCGTAGTAGCTCATTTTCGGCTTGGCTTCGGTGGCAGCGCGCACCACGACTTGGCCCACCGCTTCCGGGGGCAGGGCGTTTTGGGTTTGCTTCGCGGCAAATTCATCGAGGTCAATCATGATCTGCTGGTACGGATTCTCCGAGTCCTCTCGCAGATGCACCGAAGAGGCTCGGGAGTTGTCGAAGGTCTCGGTGTCGATAAAACCCGGAACGATCAGAGCCACATGAATGCCAAACGGAGCCAGTTCCAGTCGCAGGCCCCGGGTGATGGCCTCCATGCCGGCCTTGGTACCCGCGTAGGCGATGGCGAGGGGTGCGGCGACTGAACCGCCTAATGAACCCATGTTGAGAATGCGCCCCGATCCCTGGGCGCGCATGATGGGCGAGACTTCTGCGGCCAATTGCAGGGCGCTAAAAAGATTGACCTCAAAGGTATGCCGCAGTGCGCTGCGCGAGATTTGTTCATTCGCCGCCGCCGGGCTGTACCCGGCATTGTTCAGCAAGACGTCGACCCGTCCAAAATGATTCATCGTCTGATCAACGAGTCCGTGGGTGGCCGCTTCATCGGCCAGATCCGCTGGTACCGCGAGAGCCTGTCCGCCCTTGGATTCGATTTCTTCAGCCAACGACTTGAGGCGATCGGCCCGGCGCGCGGCCAACACCACGCCAAAACCCGCCCCGGCGAGTGCGCGGGCCGAGGCCTCACCAATCCCCGACGAGGCCCCGGTCACGATGGCGACGGGCCCAGTGTTCTGTTGATTCGTCATGGCGCAGACGATGCCCGGGATCGATCTCTAGAGCAAGCGATTCATCCGACGCTGGTGACCTGCGAGTCCGACCAGGCCGAGCACCCCCGCAAACAGCCCAGTCCCGACGCCCGGCTCGGGCACCGTGATGAGTTGTTCGCTCATCTGGCTCGTGTTGCCTTCGCTATCGGTCGCCGTGGCGCGGAGGTAGCCTTCGACCGGGGTAAAGGGATCGACGGGTTCGATCGCCACATTTCGGAAAGAGCCCACGTCGGCACTCGCATAGGTGTCGGAACCCAAGTAGAGATCGACCCCCTCGAAGTCAACGCTCGCCACATAGAAGTCAATCTGTAGAGGGTAACTGCTGTCGGAAAGGTTTGAGTCGACCCGGTAACGGACCTCGACCTCGCCAGTCGATGGATTCAACTGCGTTTGCGTCGCGTCGAAGTCGGGAAAGTTCTGCTGCTGGTTAGGGCCCAGGTCTGTGTCTCCAAAGTCGTTGGGAAGTGCGCAACTTCCTCCGCCGTCGAGGCAGTCGATTTGCCCTTGGGTTCGAAGTCGGATCGAGACATCGGGTGGATCACCCGCGAAGAGATTGCCCCGCACCGATGTCCCGCCTGGGGGTGTCAACGCGTCACGCTGAATCACGACGCTCGCGAGGGATTGGTTGGCGATCAAATTACCCTGAGCGGCGATTTGAAGGTCGTCCTCCTCGTTGGGCGCGGCGCCGATCTCCGCAAAGGTATCCTCAAGGAGAACACCAAAGAGACCGCCGAGGTCGCGCGCGATTGGATCGGTGCCAATCCAATTGGAGCGGATGAGTGCATTTTTTGAGTCGGGCGGTGCTGGGTTGGTGTCCGAGTTAATGATGGTGATTCCCGCATAGGTGCCGGAGATCACGTTGCCCTGGGCGACACGACCAATTTCGTGTCCGTACCCGCAAAGCGTCATGGCCGCCCGGTTGTTGTAGGAAGTGGACAGGTCACCGTCGGGATTGGTCCCAATGGTGTTGCTCAAGATGCTGATATGGGTGACGTCGCATCCCGTGCCGAAGTCCGCAAAAGCGTTCCCCGCAATGGTGTTGCTTTGGATCAACCAGGAAGACGTATCGCTGAGTCCAATCCCGTAGTCCCCGTTGGGGAGTGCTTCGGTCTCGTCAATATTTAAACCGATGATGTTGCCGCGGATTTCACGGTTGACCGTGGGGCATGGAAGAGCGCAGATCTGAGGGCCCGGAGGCAAAACGAAGACTCCGGATTCATTATTCCCTGAAATCAGATTCCCATCGCTTGAAAGCGCACCTCCGATCTGGTTATCACCCGGGTTCGTCACGAGGATGCCGTGCTCACCGTTGGGAATCGCAGCGGCGCCCGACACGTTGGTGCCGATGAAGTTGCCTTGAACCGTGGTGGTCCCCGAGCCGATCAAAATCCCCGAACCGCTATTGCCCGAAATGAGGTTCCCCGAACCCGTGATTCTGCTGCCAATCAGCGTATCCGAAGCGCTTAGCCCCACCGCGAGGCCCGTGGCGTTGCCCGTGCCGAATCCGTTCGCCGAAGCCGATGTGCCCTGAGGATTGGTGCCGATTCGGTTGCCGTAGATTTGGTTGTCCTGACCATCCTCTACAAAGATTCCATTCTCGGTACTCGCGGAAATCACATTGCCGCGGCCACTACAGGTCCCCGCGCCGCAGACCTTTCCAATCACATTGGTGTTGCCCGCAATTTCGATGCCGTTGCCCCCGTTTCCACTGCGGTTAATGGGTCCGATCCCGATGTGTGAACCTTGAACGACATTGTTGTCGCCCAGAATCTGCAAGGCGGAAAAGGCAAAACCGTTCAGCGCCAGCCCTTGAATCACAGAGCTCCCGGCGCCGGACGAGAGCACAAGACCCGGGATCACGATTCCGTCATCGGGCTCGATCCGCACTGCGGGGTATTCGTTGGGATTGGATTCATTAAAACCCACTGCGCTGTAGCCCTCGATCGTGACCGGATCGGTGATCTGGGGTAGGGCACTCAGCAAAGTCAGCACGATGTCGGAGCTGGTCAGAAAGACCGTGCTGAATCGGACATTATCGGCTCCAGCACGGGCGTTGGCTTCTTCGAGGGCCGCCCGGAAGGTGCACTCGTTGGCGAAGGCACCGCCCGGGCCCGAAATCAGAAAGCCCGTGTTGCAGCCGCCGCTTCCCGGAGAAGCGTCGGGCCGGTCGCTGATGGAATTAACGGTATAGATGTTGGCTGTCGCCATTGAGGCGAAGCCTATCAAGACGAGCATGAACGCCGGGACGATTCGGTACATCGCTCTCTCCCCCTATGTGACTTTGGGTCGATCCAATCGGATGTCGGCCAAGGACAGATCGGAGCCGTTTACGAGAGCAGCGATGAGAAGCCAGGTGGAAAGAGCGATTCAGGGAGAGCCAGCCGAGTGTGCGCTCATCAGTTGATATGCAGCGCACTTGAATACGCTAAGCAATTTCATGCATTTTTTCGCGAATAAATTGGGAAACGGAGCGCGAAAAAAAGCAGGGATTCTCCGTAATTCCGCTCTTCTTAGTGCGGTCGGCGCTCGAGCTTCCACGCAAACCCCTCGTCGAATGTACGAGTGTCTACGCGTTACTACGGGCTCTGCGACCCGTGATTAGATCCTCCCATTTGTTTCGGCCCCCCGCTTTTTCGAGATGTTCTTGCAGTTCAAGGGTTGTTTTCTTCGACGCGTGGCCGTCTTCCAAAGTTGGCCCCCGAAGTCGTTCCCCCCGTCTTAAGAACGGCCTGCGATTCGAGCTTCGGATCGCTTGCTCGAATCCGTCTTTCTACTGATTTCCGAATCCGAGGTAAAGACCTCCCAAGCGGGCTTTTGGCTGCAGGGCGCGATTTCTCAAGCATGTAATCGGCGCCTTCACCGGCTTCTCGACATGGACAAAAGTTCATGTTCCAGACAGATTGCCGTGAAGTCCGATTCATATCTTTCCCTCGTTCATCGATCGCCAAAAAAGATGAATCGTGGCCAGGCGAGGGCGCCGGCGCGAACCCAAGAGGAGAAAAGATCATGAAACGAATCGCACGAACGGGAACCGCGGCCGCCGCGGTGGGAATTGCGGCCCTCCTGGGCTGCAGTCAAACCAATGCCACAGTGACCACCGCACTCACGAGCGAGGACGCCCAGGAGAGTTACAGCCTTGGGGTGGCCGTCGCCCAGCAGGCTTCGGCAGGGCTTCAGGGCATTGACCAAGCCGCCTTTATGGCGGGTTTCGCCGATGCCATGAAGAGTGACGATTTGGCTTTGAGCGTTGAGCAAATGGCCGCAGCCCTTGAGCGTTACGATGAGCAGCGCATGGCAGAGGCCCAGCAGCAGTTCGAGCAAATGGCCCAGTCGAACCGGGCTCAGGGAGAGGCTTTTCGGGCCGAGTTTGCCAAGGATCCGGCGGTGGTGACGACAGAAACCGGCCTCCAATACAAAGTGTTGTCCGAGGGGCAGGGAGAGGTGCCCGGAGGCGAGTCAGTGGTGACTTTTCATTACCGTGGTACCGCCTTGGACGGCCGAGAAATCGATTCAACTTGGTCGCGCAATGAGCCCGTGACGATTCCGGTGGATGCCGGACTTCCTGGTTGGACCGAAGTTTTTAGCCAGATGCCCGTCGGTTCGAAATGGCAAGTTGTTCTGCCCCCCGAATTGGCTTTCGGGGAATCTGGAGCCGCAGGTGTCGTGCAGCCCGGCGAGACGGTGGTTTTTGAAATCGAACTGGTCTCTGTTGGCTGAACCAGAGAGCCCCGACAGGCGGTCCCCCCACCGCCTTGCCCGGGATCGATGAGCGAGTTAATCATCGGTCCTCCCCCCGCCCCGGGAGTCTAAATGACTCCCGGGGCTCCCCATTGGGGGATAAAGAAGGAGGGTCCTCTTGATTCACTGGCTTCGTGATCGGCGGCGACGGCGGATAACGCAACAGCCCTTTCCGGAAGAATGGGCCGCAATTCTTTCGCGCAATGTGCCTCACTCGACTCAGCTCAACGCCGATGAGCAAAGTCGGTTACGTGACTTCATCCAAGTATTTGTGGCGGAAAAAAACTGGGAAGGCTGCGGCGGGCTTGAACTGAATGACGAGATTCGCGTCACGATTTCCGCCCAAGCCGGACTCTTGGTATTGGGGCGTCCCCACCAATACTTTCGAAACGTTCAATCGATTCTCGTTTACCCAACCACGATTGTGACTCCGGAAAGAACGCTGAGCCATTTTACGATTCCGGGGGTGGTCCCGGCGGCGGGAATTCCCATTTTGGGTGAAGCTCATTTGGGCGGTCCGATTTTGCTGGTTTGGGATCGCGTGAAGCAAAACGCCCGCCATCCAGAACAGGGTCATGACGTGGTCTATCATGAGTTTGCCCACAAGCTCGATATGTTGGACGGCGCAGCCGATGGAACGCCGATCTTGGGCAGTCGAGCAGAAACAGAACGCTGGGCCCATGTATGTGGGGAAGCTTTTGAAAAACTTCGGGACAAGGTGCAGCGCGGCCAGGGCTCGTTTCTTGATGCGTATGGGGCCACCAATGAGGCGGAATTTTTTGCCGTGGCGACGGAATTTTTCTTCGATCAGTCCCGTCAGATGAAGAAGCAAGAGCCTGACCTCTACGCGGTGCTGCAGGATTTCTATGGTCAAGACCCGGCGGCGCGGCCTTCCCAGCGGCCGTCCTGACCGGCACTTTCCGGATTCGGGCTGGCCTCGTATCTTTAGGGAAAGCATCGACCGAGACTGCGCTGAACCTGGCGTATCTTTTCGGTCCGGAGGATCGATATGCAGAAACGATTTCGCGCAACGGGCTTCGGTGGGCTGGCTGTGGGGCTATGGGCTTTGAGCCTTCTGCTCTTTGTGGAACTGGGCTTGAGTCCTCAGGCCCACGCGTTCGATGACGGTCGGTGTGCGTACAACCGCGGGCTCTACGAGTCGGGCACGGTGATGTGTCAAGGCAGTCAGCGTCTACGCTGTGAAGCCGGTGCCTGGGGCGAAATTGGGATGTGTCACGGCGACGAAGCTCCTCCCGAGCCCATCACGAGTGGCGGCGACCGCGAAGAAGATCCTGAGCAAGAGCGATAAGTCGGCCCTCGTCGGGGAGTGGGATGCGCGACCCCGGAAGCCCCGGGGGCTTCGGTCGCACCCTTCAGTCGAGTCTGCTTTTGAGTCCGATGACGACTCGAAGTCCCGGTGCTGCATCTTCTAGCACGAGGGAGGCTTCGTGGAGTTCTGCCACCGCGGCGACTAAAGAAAGGCCAAGGCCCGCGCCGGGTCGGCTCCGGGATGCCTCAAGTCGGGCAAAGCGTTGGAGTGCACGGGTGCGGTCCGCTGCCGCAATGCCGGGTCCATGGTCGCGGACGGCGAGCTTCGCGCCCTCGGCGGTGTGCTCAAGAGAAACGGTCACTGCGCCTTGCCCGGCATATTTGAGGGCATTTTCGATCAAGTTCGTCATGGCTTGGGCGAGTAAGTGGGTATGTCCCATCACTCGCACCCCGCCTTCGATTTGCTGAATGAGCTCTAATCCGGCTTCTTCGGCAGCGGGCTCATAGAGTTCGCAGACATCAAGGGCGATCTGAGAGAGGTCGACGGGCTGCATTTCTTCCCGGGCCCGGCCGGTCTCGATCTGGGCAATGCGCAGCAGTGCGTTGAAGGTTTCGAGAATCCGGTCGACATCTTGTCGCAGGTCGACGAGAAGATCGGATTCGACCTCGGTTCCGGCGGCGAGGGCTGCCTCAATCCGAGTTCGCACATGGGCCAGGGGCGTGCGTAGGTCGTGGGCGACCTCGTTGGTCACCTCCCGCATGCGGTCGATGAGCGCCTCGTTTTCGTCCAGCAGTTGATTGAAGTGATCGGCGAGGGCATCAAACTCGTCGGGAGGTGCGTGTGTCGGAACTCGCTCGCGCCGGCCGCTGTGAAGAATGCGCAAGATCGTTTCATTCATGCGTTCGACCCGACCGAGCAGACCGCGGCTGACTGCGAGGCCGCCGCCAATGCCTAGGAGAAGGGCGACGGCCAGTGCACCCCCCCCGGCCCAGACCAGTGTGTTTCGGAGCCGTTCGCGTTCGGTGACATCTCGACCGACGGCCAATCGGCGTCCATCCGGAAGGTCCCTGGCCACGATGCGCACGGATCGCTGCACTGCGAATTTTCGAGTCTGAGGCAGGGTGACGGTTTGGGCCTCGCGACCTATTCCTAGTTCGTTGGGCCAGCGCGGCCAAGATCCAACGATCATCCGAGAAGAGGATTCCGCGTACAGGTAGATCCCCCCGCCGTGGGCCGCTTCCATCCGGCGATCAAGCTCGGCGGAGAGGCCTTCGTGGTGATTGGGAAGACTCTGTCCCGCGAGATCCGCGAGCTCGATCCGCAGCTCCTCGTCGAGCTGGTCTTCGGTGGATTCCGTGGTCCAGATCAGCAGGCCACCCCCAACGGCTGCGCTCACCGCGAGCACCAGTGAAGTGGTGGCTAAGGTCAGACGGGACCGGATGCGCGGCCGACTTTCAGTCTGGCTCACGAAGCACGTACCCCGCTCCCCGCACGGTTTGAAGCAGCGGGGGATCAAAGCCCTTGTCGATCTTTTGCCTCAGGCGTGAGATGTGCACATCGATGACGTTTGTTTCCGGGTCGAAGTGGTAGTCCCAGACGGCCTCAAGCAACATGGTGCGGGTGACCACGTGCCCGGTGTGGCGCATCAGATATTCAAGGATCTGATATTCGCGGGGTTTCAGTTCGATTTTTTGGTCGCCCCGCTTTACGGTGCGCGAAAGAATGTCGAGTTCGAGGTCGGCAAGGGAAAGCCGATTCGGCGTGGACGCGCCTCCCCGCGGCCGCCGCGCCAGCGCTTCGAGCCGGGCGAGGAGTTCCGCGAAGGCAAAAGGCTTGACGAGATAATCGTCGCCACCGGCCCGCAGACCGCGAACGCGATCATCGACTTCACCCAGCGCGCTGACGATCAGGACCGGCGTGTCGTCACCGGATTGGCGGAGTTTTTCGATCAGTGAGAGACCATCGAGTCCGGGTAGCATGCGGTCCACGATCAAGAGGTCGTAATCTTCACTCTTAGCCCGTTCGAGTCCTTTGGCGCCGTCTGAGATCGGATCGACGACATGGCCGCTTTCGCCGAGAGCTTTGACCAAGTAGTCGGCACTGATGCGGTCGTCTTCGACGAGCAGCAGCCTCATCGATGTCTGGCTCCCATCCGTCGTGTTGGCTCGGGGATCGGGCCAAGGCCACCTCGGCCCCGACCCGAATCCTCGTCACGACTCGGGATGCAGGGCGGGTAGGGGGACGAAGCTCGCCTTGCGCGCTCGGGGCTTTGCCCTGCGGCGCGCCAGACGCCAAGCGGCCCACAGCGAGTCTCCATTCCAAGCCTCTTTTTCGGCAGCATAACGAGCGGAGAGTAGCAGCGTGATCTCCGTTTCCAGTTCATCATCCTCGAGATGAAGGGCCAAGTCGCGGGTGGACGCGATGGAGGCTTCCGGCCAGAGCCGCCGGCCGAGGTCCACCAAAGCGGCTTCGGCGGCGAGCGGATTCCCGTTGCGACAGGCCTCTGCCAACGTCTTCTCGCTGTGACGGATTGCCCTACGACGGACCCGCCAGCCCGCAGCGGGGGTTGCCTGGCGTCGGTGAGCGACCCACCAGCCGCCCCATCCGATCAGAAAAAATGCACCGAGGCCGCCCAGACCCCAGAGCTCCAAGTCGAGGGTCTCCGCGGTTCGGGTCTGTTCGACGGGTCCGAGGGGTGTTCCGTCGTTGGGCGCAACGGGCCCGCCCAGGGTCGGTGGGGCCACCCGGGCTTCCAGGGCTTCACCCGTCGCGGGCAGGACTTCAACCGTGCGGGCGGGCAAGGTCGTGGTCTTCTCGATGTCTTCATCGGTATCCCACCAGGTGACGGCTACCGGGGGCAGCGTGTATTCACCGGGCTCGGTTGGAATCAGGGTTGAGGGCAGCGCGCGGATCGCAACCATTTCGCCGTTTTCCTCGGCGGTGTCGGTGCGTGCAGGTTGGTTGTATTGCTTAAAGCCCTCCGCCTCTCGCAGCACGGGTTCCGGCAACTGTGTGGCGGTGACCCCGCGCGCACGCAGCGCCACGATGCGCTCGACGGGTTCCCCCACACGGAGACTCGGCGGCTGCGCTTGTCCCTCCTCCCACAATTCCACAATGGCGAGGTCTTGTGCGGGCAACCAGCGTTCGCCGTGGGCCGAATCGGCCCGAGGTTGAACATTCAGCACGACTCGATCGGTGGATGCCCGGACGGCTTGGCCTCGGGGACCGAAAGCACCGCCGAAAGACCCACCGAAAAAATCGTCCATGATGGATTGATCGAAAAAGGAATCCGCAAAGGGGGAGGAGCCCATCAAGGCATCGAGCCGGGAGCGGAGCCCGCTCCGGCGTGAAGGTCTGCTCCGTGCGGTCGCAGGGAGCGGGGTGATACCGTCGAACGCAATCGGCTCGACGACCATCGGCCCGCTCTGCTGGGGAAAGAGCGCATACCGCCGCTCGACCCAGTTCACCGAACGTCCGTCGACATCACTTGAACCCTGCTGGTCCTCTCCGATGCGCTCAACCAAGGCTCCTTCCACCTGGGGTTCGGCGATCTGTCCCTCGGTGATCGGGATCATGGATTCGAGACGGACGGTTAAGATCACCTGTTCTTGAACGAACGGATCCGATTCATCGATGCGAGCCGACAGAGTGACAGGGGTTCCGTTGCCCGACGGGCGGGCGTCCAGGCTGTCTGGCGCGGTACTCTGGACCGGGTGGTTCAGCGGCTGAGCGCTCGCCACAGAAACCGGAAGCGGATCACTGCTTTCTGCTCCGAAAGAAATAGCCGGAATGACTTGATCGCCCACTTCGCGGGGTAGTAGAGTGATCGACCATTCGAAGAGATCATCTCGCTGTCCATTGACGATCGTGGTCCGGGAACCCCGAGAGACGCCCAGTACCTCAAAGTCTTCCTCAAGAGGCGTCAAGTCGGGTGATTGGTTCAAGGCGGCGTCTCGGGCCTGAAGCATCAGTCGAATCGGTTCACCGAGCGCGACCTCGCTTCGGTCGGTCAGCGCATCGACCCTGGCCTGCGCCGAGGTGGTGGTCAGCAGCGCAAGGGCGATCCCCCAGCCGATCAGTCCATTTTTGCGTGTGGGATGGATCATCGTCTTCCTCCTCGGTTCCTCGGTATCAGGCCCTGCTTCTGCGCGTACTGGCGGCGCAGTTTTTCGGCGAGCAGCCCCCCTGGATCGTCGGGGACTTGGCTCAGACGTTGCTCAAGTTCCTGGTCTCGCTCGCTCATGGGCTGGACAGGGGGCGCGGCGGCCACCGCCGATTCCGAGGGGTTGGCCGCGTCATCCGCCGGTTGCAGGGCATCGGCCACTGCTCGGCGTGTTCCGGTCTCTTCGGTTTCGGGTGAATCGGACTCACCGCCTTCCATCTCGGAGGCGGGCGTCGGCCGATCGATTTCGGTCCCATCGGTCGGTCTCTGATTTTTATTTTGCGGAAGACCTTCCTCCGTTTGGTTCTCAGAAGGCTCGGCTGCGGCGGATTCGGTGCCCGGTTGCGGTTGCGCCTGCTCCGAGTTTTCGCCAGAAGCCCCCGCTTCTTCGGGGGACGGGTCGCCCGCTTGCGCGGACTCCGATGACGATTTCTCCGACTCATTCGAAGAGGACTCTCCCGACGAGCCATCGGATGAAGATGAAGCAGAGTCCTCGTTGGACGCAGTCTCTTGCCCCTGACTTTCTTCTTGTCCCGCTGAGGACTCGTCTTGGGAATTCTGGTCCGACTCCGATTCGCTGGATTCCGAATCAGGTTGAGGCGGAGGCGATTGATTTTGCTGGTCCTCGAGGAGATCTTGAACGAGGTCGCGATTGAATTGGGCGTCTTCGTTGGAGGGCTCTTGTTCGAGTGCCTGGTCATAGGCCGCGATGGCTTGTTCGAGTTTCCCTGAACGCGCTAGGGCGTTGCCGAGATTGTACTGCGCACGGGCTGAGTCCAATTCACTGAGGGCCTCGACGGCGGCTTCATAGTTGGCTTCGCGATAGCGGGCCGCAGCCTGCCATTCCGGATCTTCAAAGCGTTGGGCCGCCTCGTCGTGCTCGCCGGCTTCAAAAGCGGCGGCGCCCTGTTGATCGGCGGTCCGGAACCAGTCCACCACGCCGGCCTGCGCCGGTGCGCCTCCGGTCCCAAGCAGGGCGAAGAGCATCAGTGACCCCACCCAACCTCGACGAAAGGCCAAGGGCGCCAGAGCCAGGGGAATCAAAACCAGCCAAGCTCCCATATCGCGCCAGACATCCGCCTCTGCCTGGCTGCGGCGAAGGCTGCCCAGGTCACCGGGCAGGCCGGTGCCGGCCATGAGGACTTCACGAATGTCCGAATCATCCGGTCGAAGCAAGGTCCAGACCCCGCCACCGGCTTCGGCCACTTCGCGCAGGGCTCGGTCTTGGTCGGTCAGCGCGACGACGGAAACCGTATAGCCCGCATCGGCGGCGCGTTCGGCGGCTTCAATCGCCGCACTTGGTTTTTCGCCGGCTTGATCGACCACGAGAACAATGCGCCCTTCACCGGTTTGAGCGTTGTCGAGCAGTCTGGACGCCTCCTCGATTCCGCGGTCCAAACGAGCGCCTCTTCCGGGCATAAGCCTCGGCTCAAGAACCGGAATCGTTTCGGTGATGACCCGCGCATCGTCGGTGAGCGGGGTCACCGCATAGGCTTCTTCGGAAAAGATGACGAGACCGACGGTGCCTTCTGCCTCGGTCAGAAGGTCTTGCAGTTCAAAGCGCGCCCGTTCGAGCCGTGACGGCGCGACGTCTCGTTCCCGCATGCTCGGAGACAGGGACAAGACGGCCACCGTATCGGTTGGCTCACTGTAGGCGGCCTGGGGCAACTGCTCCCAGGTTGGACCCGCCAGCGCAAGGCACGCCGCCCCCCAGGCGGTCGCCAAGGCCCAGACCGGCCAACGTCTGACGCGGCTGCGCTCGCCCACCAGGAGGTGGGGCAAGAGGGCCGCATCACAGACTCGGGACCAAGCACCTGCCGAGCGCCCCTGCTGTCGAGCCCACAGGAAGAGCACAGGGATCAGGCCGGCAGCCAACAACCAGATAGGGCGAAGAAAGTGGAAATGATCGGGCATCATGAGGCCAGGCTCCTTTCCTGGTTCGCGGAGGAAATGGATTCTGCAGACCGGCGGCTTCGGCGTCGCGCGGGTTCCGTTTGCCACTCAAAGGGCAAGCGTTCGGGGGGGACGTTGCGCTCGCCCAGAAGAGATCGAATGAACGCCGCCCCCAACAAAAGGGTGACCAACGAGAGGGCCCCACCGAGCGGCCAATCAAAGAGCGCTCGGGTGGGTCGCACGGTGACGGCTTGGCCCTCGGTCTTCTCGAAAGCATCGATCTGCTGGTGCGCTGCAATCAAGCCGGCGGTATCCCGCGCTCGAAAATAGCGCCCCCCGGTTTTAGCGGCGATCTGCTCCAGCGCGCGTTCATCCAGCCCGCCGCCGGGAACCATCTGGGTTCCGAAGGGCGTTCTCATTCTCTGAAGCCCACTGCCAATCCCGATGGTGTAGACCCGGACGCCCGCGGCGGCCGCCAAGTCGGCGGCCTCCATGGGGTCGAGGGTGCCGGCGGTGTTTTCGCCGTCGGAGAGCAAGATCAGCACCCGCTCGTCGGCGGGCCGTTCTCGAAGATGCTTGACGGAAATGCCGATCGCGTCCCCAATGGCGGTCTCTTCTCCCGCCAAGCCCAATTCGGCTTCGTCCAGCAACTCGATCAAGGTGGCTCGGTCTCGCGTGATCGGGGCTTGCAGATAGGCCCGCGAACCGAACAAAACCAGTCCGAGCCGGTCGCCTTCTCGCTGGTCGACGAAGTGCTTGGCGACTTCACGAACCACGGTGAGACGATCAACGGCTCGCCCTTGCACTTCAAAGTCCGGTGTCTCCATGCTGCCCGAAAGATCGAGAGCCAACATCAGATCTCGCCCCTGGGTCGAGACCGTTTGGGCTGCACCCAACCAGACCGGCTGTGCGGCCGCCAACACCAAGAGGCACCAGGCCAAACTCTTCAGGGCGATAATGCTGCCCGATCGGCGAATCTGTCCCCCGGTCCCTGCGGACAGGGTTTCAAAACGTCGATGGAAGGGAAGCCTGATCGCGGCGGCGTTTCCGGAGCGTGCCGCGGGCAACAACCACCAAGCCAGCAAGGGCAAGGGAAGCAGCACCAGCATCCACGGTTGGGCGAGTTCGATCATGATCCGGCACCTCCAAGGGCTGGAGCCGACGCAGGATTGCGGGTCTGAATGAAGGACCGGACCGCACTGATCCAGCGTCGTTCCTCATCGGGTTCGATTTCGAAACGTGGCCCGGCATAGACGACTGTTTCAAGTCGCTCGATCAATTCCTGAGACACCGTGTTCTGGCCCTTTCCATGGGCCATCGACCGCGCGCGGGCGGCCCCATGCAAAGGCGCCGCCGAGGTGCGCCCGAAGCGCACCAGGGCCATCCGTCTCAACACTTCAGACAGGCCGGTGGCGAGAGCGACGGCGTCGTGATCTTCATCAAAGCGTTGGCTGAGGTCTTCGACCAGCGCCAGCGCGGTACGGTTGGGGCTTCGACGGCGAGCCCGGATCCAGACAAAGAAGAAAAGCGATGCACCGAAAAGGACAGCAGCGAGCACCCACCAGCCCGGCGCCAAAGGCCAAAGCCCTACCGTCTCAGGCAGGTGGATGTCGCGCAGGGCACTCAGGGCTTCACTTTGGGGTGTCATGAGCGACCTCCCATTCTGGATCGGGACGGGGATAGAACATCGCCGGGGTTTTCGTCGGTCCGCAGGGCCATTAATTCAATTCGATGGGCCTGGCAGAAGTGGCGGAGTTCTTCGACTCGCTCGTGGAAGAGGTCTTCGTAGTCCTGCCGTGGGCGACGCCCGCCCACTGCGATGGCCCGGCTTCCCGATCCATCATGAATGCGGTATTCGCCGTTCGGCGGCGCGTGGGCTTCGAGGACGTCGTACACCAAGACGCAGCGAACATCGCACCAGCGAGCCAGCTGGACGAGGTGTCGGCGGCCGGCTGGACCGAGTCCCTCAAAATCACTGATGACGAAAACTCGGCTGCCCGGATGGACGGCAGTGGCCAAACGGCCCAAGGCCGCATCCAGGGAAACGGCCGCGTTGTCGTCCTCATCCTTGGCTTCGACGGGCTCCGTGGCATTGGCCAACGCCTGCAGGAATGCCCAATGTCGGGCTTGCTGGCCGCGGGGCGGATGCGCCACGCAACTGTCTTCGCCCAACACGAATCCCCCGACCCGGTCACCGGCTTCGACGGACCACCACGAGAGCAGCGCACTGGCTTCGGCTGCGGCCACCGACTTGAAAGCCCGTCGGGTCCCGAACCGCATGGCGGGACCCAGGTCGGTCAACAGCCAGACCGGCTGTTCGTGGTCTTCACGAAAGACGCGGCTGTGGGGCCGACCGGTTCGCGCCGTCACCCGCCAATCGATGCTGCGGACGTCGTCTCCAGGCTGATAGGCCCGCAGCTCATCGAACTCGATGCCCCCCCCGCGAAAACTCGAGAGGTAGGGACCGGCCAGTGCATGCATCGAACCGCGACGTGGGTCGTCGTGGCACGGAGGTGGCGTCCGTCGACAGAGTTCGACCAAGGCCGCAGCAGTGGTCGACGCGCCTCCAGACGGGAATGTGGGTTGATCTTGAATCATCGTGAACCTCTTGGTTGATCACGTAGAGCAAACAGCGGGGTTGAACGGACCTCGCTCACGGAAGCGGCACCGAGCGAATCAGTTCCGCGATGACGTCATCCGATTCGATGCCCTCCGCGCGCGCCGTGTAGGCGAGCAGGACGCGATGACGGAGAACGTCCGGTGCGACCGCATGCACGTCTTCCGGTGACACGTAGTCTCGACCCTGCAGCCAGGCCCGTGCTCGGGCACAGCGGTCTAGGGCAATAGTGCCGCGAGGGCTGGCCCCCCACTCGATCCGCTCGACCAGCTCCGGCGCGTAGGCATCGGGTTCTCGCGTCGCGACGACCAGTCGAACGATGTAGTCCTCAAGAACAGGCGCGAGATGCACGGCGTCGACACCCCGTCGTGCAGCCAGAACCTGCTGCTGGGTGAGCGGTGTAAAGTCCGAAACACCCAACCCGATTTCGGCGTCCGGTGATCCGGCGGCACTGGCTTGCTGACGGGCTAGACGCAGGACATCTCGTTCGACCGAGGCCGTGGGGTGGCCGACTCGGACGTACATCAGAAAGCGGTCGAGCTGAGCCTCGGGCAGCGAGTAGGTGCCCTCCTGCTCGATTGGATTCTGGGTCGCCATGACGAGGAAAAGCTCGGGGAGCGGGTAGGTGTTCTGTCCGACGGTAATCTGCCGTTCCCCCATGGCCTCCAGAAGAGCCGACTGCACCTTGGCGGGTGCACGATTGATTTCATCGGCGAGCACGAAGTTGTGAAAGATCGGTCCCCGTTCGAATCGGAAATGAGCGGTTTCCGGTTCAAAGACATCGGTTCCCGTGACGTCCCCAGGAAGAAGGTCTGGCGTAAACTGGATGCGGTGATGTTCGGCTTCGATGGCTTCGGCGAGGGCTTTGACCGCGGTGGTCTTGGCGAGCCCCGGGGCGCCCTCGACCAGCATATGGCCATCGGCCAAGAGGCTGATCAGCATCCGCTCGATCAGCGCGGGTTGTCCAAGCACGCGACCATTGAGATGGGTTGAAAGTTCGCTCATTCGATCGCGGGGATCGGTGTCCTGCTGCCAAGTCACGGCTGTTTCGGGGGCGCTGCTCATCCCGTTTTCCTCCATCCAAAATCCGTCGACCCGAGTGGCTCATCCACCGGGGGTGCTCTCAGGCACAGACGAGTTTTAGATCTGCGGGATGAACAGCAGGCGAACCCAACATGAACAGATTGTCATGTGGGCTTGCCGCGCTTCAGGGGCGAGGGCGAGCGGTTGTCTGGGTCGGTCCATGAAGCCCTAAGTTCCCCTGGGGGCTAGCTAATTGGGCTGCTTAGGCGGGTTCGATGTCCACAGACCCTGATGCGGCGGGCCCCCGCGCACTTCGCTTCAATCGGCGACGTCGATCAAGTACGTGCGGGCAGCGGTTTCGAAGAAGAGCTGATCTCGGTCGGCCGTACTGAGGTTGATGGCTTGGGCCACCCGTTTAAAAGCGTTCCATAGGACGCCATACGAATAGGAAACTTTATCGACGGGAAAGTTAGACTCGAACATGCATCGTTCGGGCCCGAAGGCCTCGATGACTCGGGTAAAGTAGGGGTGCCAATCTTCCGCAAGGCGCTGTGAGTTCGGAGGTGGATTGTCCCGGTCGGCGTAATCGAAGCCGTAAATGGGCATGCCGCACCCACCAAGCTTCACCACCACATTGGGGCACGCGGCCAACTCTGCGATTCCCCGGGTCCATTCATCAAAGACTTTCGTTTCTCGCTGACCCGCGTATGGGCCTCGGGCGATCGGTCCGCCGATGTGGTCGAGGACGAGTCGGGCGGTTGGAAAGTCTCGGGCCAGCGCAGCGACTTCCCCCATTTGGAAGTGATAGCCCCAGCAGTCGAAGACCAAGTCTCGCTCGATGAGTTCGGTGAATCCGGCTCGGAAGTCTGGGTGACTCAAGAGCCCTTTGATCCGCCGGGTCGGGTGGTGGTTGGCCGGAATGTCCGAAGACGGATGCCATCCGTAGGCCTGTCGTACGCCCCGAAAATTTCTTCCGGCCTGTGCGAGGGCTTCAAGATGGTCGGCGACATCAGGCTGTGTTAAGTCTGCGAACCCGATCAGCGCTCCACAGCATCGTCGGCCTGGGCCGTAGAGTCCAGACGCCACCGTGGCGGCCACGCCTTGCGCGAACTCGATTTCTCCCACGGACGCGTGGGAATGACTTTCTTCGTTGTACATCGCAAGGCACTCGACATAGACCGTGTCGAGCACACGGTGGCCCGACTGGAGAATGTCATGCATTAAGTCGTCGGCTATGTATCGCGAATGCGTCGGGGGCTCTTCGCGGTACGCATCGGGAGCACGTCGATCCCAAAGGTGATGGTGAGGATCGATGATGCGCTGCTCGGGGTCGCGGGGCGGTTCAATGGTCTGTGCAAGCCATTGATCGAGGCCATCGCCATCGATGTCGATGGGGCGCTTGAGATTTGAAGTCGGGCTCAACGGATCTGTTCTTTAGAAACGATCGGCTCTTGCATCTTCCCAGTAGATCTTCATGGCCTCGGGAATGTGGCCCTCCAGAATTTGGCCGGGCTGGGTGAACTCATAGATTTGGTCAAAGCGTCGCACTTCGTGTGGGTTCACTCTTTCGTAAATGTGATGAGGTTCGAAACTGAAGGGGTGCGACAACCCGCAGGCTCCTGCCAACTCGGAGACGTCCTCAACCGTATTTTTGTGGAAGCTGTAGACCCGCTCGGATTTCTCTTTGACCACCAAGGCTCGTTGAAGGTGATGATCCTGCGTTGCGACGCCAACCGGGCAGCTATTCGTATGACAACTTTGAGATTGAATGCAGCCGACCGAAAACATGAATCCCCGGGCGATGTTGCACCAGTCGGCCCCGAGGGCCGAAGCCATGGCCAGCTCAAAGCCAGCCATCCGCTTTCCACTGGCGGCGATCCGGATTTCATCTTTGAGGCCGATACCGACTAGGGCATTGCGGACCAAAAGGAGGCCTTCTCGTAGGGGGAAACCGACGTGGTCGGAAAATTCGGTCGGAGCGGCACCGGTGCCCCCTTCGGCGCCATCGACGGTCACGAAGTCGGGACGGATCCCTGTTTCGAGCATGGCTTTACAGATGCCCATGAAATCTTGGGGTTTTCCGATACACAGCTTGAAACCGACCGGTTTTCCGCCGCACAGCTCGCGGAGTCGCGCGATGAATTCAAGCATTTCGATCGGGGTGGAAAATGCGCTGTGACCGGGGGGAGACAGGCAGTCTTGGCCCTGCGGGATGCCGCGGGCTTCGGCAATTTCGGCGGAGACTTTGGCGGCGGGCAGTACGCCGCCGTGGCCGGGCTTCGCACCCTGGGAAACCTTCAATTCGATCATCTTGACCGATTCAACCTGAGAATTTTCCTGGAAACGGTCCGCATCGAAGTGACCGTCCGGTGTACGGCAGCCAAAATAACCGGTGCCGACTTGCCAAATGATATCTGCTCCGGCCTTTCGGTGATAGCGACTGAAACCACCTTCCCCCGTGTTCTGCGCGAAGCCCCCTTTTTTGGCGCCTTGGCCGATGGCCAGCACCGCGTGGGCGGAGAGCGCTCCAAAACTCATGGCTGAAGCATTGACCACGGAAGCACTATACGGCGCCGTGCAGTCGGAGCCTCCGACGTCGAGTCGGGCGTTTCGTCCCGGATCCTCGGGAACCGGAACCGGATCGGTCGAATGGCTGATGAATCCGTAGCCTTCTGAGTAGACGTCTTGCTCGGTTCCAAATGGCTTGACTGCGGTGATGTCCTTGGCCCGTCGATACATGATGTCGCGTTGATCACGATCGAAGGGGCGTCCGCTGGTATTGCTTTCGACGACGTATTGATGGAGCTCGGGCCCGAGTGCCTCGATCAGATAGCGCATGCGTCCGAGGAGTGGGTAGTTCCGCATGACAGAGTGTTTTCGCTGGAGGCGGTCGTAGAGGGCAAGCAGCGCGACAGGGATCATCGCGATGGCTAGCCATTCAAATGAGGGAGAGACCCATCTATACAGCGCCCAGGACCCGAGCAATAAGCCGAAAATCGTGGGAAGGAGAAAAACTCGAAGACGGTGCAGGAGTTCCATGGCCGCTGACCTCAGCATCGATTTGTCGAGGAAGACGAATCGCGCGGTTTCAATTGTGAACGAGCTTGTCCCAGTCTAGAGAAGGAAGGAATCCTTTGTCAGACCAAGCTCTCGGACATTACTTGGGCAGGGCGCCCAGGATGAGGGCGCTGGTGTGCTTCAGGAAAGCTTAAAACTCTTCGGTTTCGTCCAATCTCATGAGTGCCCTGGCGAAGCCGAAGGGCACTCCGGCCAATCCCACGAGGGTTTGGCTGGGGTTCGAAAATTCAAAACCGGGACCGCAACAATCCCGATGGCAGAAATAGCCAAAACCAACATCAGATCGGCAAACCCTTTCTGGGCCTTGCGTTTCTCGCCGCCGATTTGGTGAAGATGCCCGCCCGGAGCCCCCGTGCGACAGAAAGGCCATCTGGCTTCAATTTTGATCATGAATTTCCCATTGAGCCCTTCGCTCTCGGAGTTCGACCCTGGTTCCAATGGTCGACTATGGGGCGCAAAGGGGGCGAAATGAGCCTCAGCGCTCCCGGGGACGGGTCTGATCGGGGGCTTTCCTCGTTTGAATAGAATCAACGCCGAAAGGTGGCGCCGGCCTCAGTTTCGGTCTATCCCGGACCCGGCCCTCCCTGAATCTCGAATCCATTTGGGAACACATTACGGAGCTGAGAGTTGGTCGAACAGCTAATCGAAACCTATGGCTATTGGGCAGTGGGGCTTGGGACGATGCTCGAGGGCGAGACGATCGTGATTCTCGCGACCCTGGCTGCGCATCGGGGCTATCTGGACGTACAGTGGGTCGTGGGTTTGGCATTCTGCGGTGCCTTGGTGGGCGACCAGCTGGTGTTCCATGTGGGCCGGTGGCGGGGGGAGTGGGTGATTGCACATTGGCCACGGCTTTCTCGTCAGGTGGGACGGGCCCAGGATCTGTCGCATCGCCATTCCCGGTGGCTGGGGCTGGTCTTTCGGATGACTTACGGACTCAGAACGGTCGTCCCCTTGCTTTGGGGAATGGGAGGGATGTCGAGCCTTCGGTTTCTGCTCCTCGACGCGCTGGCTATTTCGGTTTGGCTCGGTGTCGTTGTTTCGGTCTCCTGGTCCCTTGGGCGGATGGCTCGGGAAATTCTGGGTGAGGCGGCCCGGTACGAGATGGTGATTCTGGGTATCGTCGTCTTGCTTGCGATGACCGTATGGGGAATTCGCCGCCTTCGGGAAAGCCTTTCGACGTCGAGCCCGGCGGACCCCTGAGCCGGATCATCTTTAACTTGAGGCTGAGGCGTCCACGTCCGGCTGTAATTGCCCTATGATTCCATCTTACCTTGGAGATTTTCATGCGAACCCGAAATATTCGATGGCTGACCCGCTTTTCGACCGTGCTGTGTGCGACTCTCGCCGTGATGGTCGTGTCCGCCTGCTCGTCGGGCGATGAACAGAGCATCGAAGCTGCAGCGAAGACCGCCGAGGGCAACGTCGAGGAGTCCGGTCGTATCATGAAGGAAACCTGGGAAGAGGATCGGGCCGAGGGAGAAGGCGTCGTCGAGTCCGCCGGGAACGCCTACGAGGGCGTTCTCGAAGAAGGCCGCGAGAAGGCCGGCGGCGGCTACTAGGGCCGCTGCGGGAATCCGTGTCGACGATTTCTGAAACGCGTCACACGGCTCGGCCCTTCGATCGGTGGGCTGTCTGGTGGGGTGGGGGGTTGTTTTCAATCGCCATCCTGATGCGGATCAATAACGCGATCCGCTACCGGACTGGAAACGGCTTCGATGCGGTTGAGAACGTC
The DNA here is from genome assembly GCA_029268645.1 of Myxococcota bacterium. Classification (GTDB taxonomy): domain Bacteria; phylum Myxococcota_A; class UBA9160; order UBA9160; family UBA4427; genus TMED88. Next base: position 23,604 of record JAQWNI010000247.1, on the reverse strand, counting down.
CAGTACATCGAGCTCTTGATGCGTTCATGGGCTTTACCCAGTCCTGATGCGGCCTGGGCGACGGCTCATCCACCTCTCTTTTACTACCTCTCGGCTGGACTCTGGCATCTGCTCGCCCAATTGGGCGGGCAGGGCGATTTTCTAATCGTACTCCCCCTTCTCATTTCGTTGGTCGGGCTTGTGCCGGTGGCGGTCGCCATCGGATGGGCCGGCAGGGTGGCTCCGGGCGATACGCCGCGAGCGATCCTGGCGGCGGTCCTGATTTTATTTCTCCCGGTCCATATCTACATGGCGCCCATGATCGGAGAGGAGTTGCTCGCAACCGCTTGGATTGCGTTGGCGTTGTGGAGTGCCTTCCCTCGTCCGGTCGGGGAGACATTGGGTGACTCAAGATCGCCAGGGACTCTCCAAGCTTTCCAAGTGGGTTGTCTTCTCGGTTTGGCTCTGCTCACGAAGATGACGGCCGTACTGGTCGTGGGTGCGATCGTCTGCGCTTGGCTGATCGGGGCGGGTCGTTCAGGGCGCTGGTTGCCTGTCCTGAGATCCTGCGGTGTTCTCATCGGAACGGCGCTGGCCGTCGGGGGGTGGTACTACATCTATACCCTCTGGACGTACGGCTATCTCTATCCCCAGGATCTAGCGGTGCATCAAAAGATCTTCGAGATGCCGCCGGGACATCGGGGCTGGCTCGACTATGTTCGACTCCCATTAGCGACCTTTACCGATCCCCAGTTACTCAATCCTCAGCTTCTGCATTCTGTATGGGGGGGGACCTACGACACGGTCTATTTCGATGGGCACCGGCATTTCTTGGGTCAGTCGCAGGCCGTCACGCGAGTCGGCACGGTTCTGACCCTTTTGGCTCTTCTTCCCACAGCGGCTTTCGGAGCGGGGCTCGCCCGGGGGGTGCGGCGGGCTTTGAGGGAGCCAGGGGGCTGGGACACTCTCCTCCTGCTGACGACGCTTTTTCTGCTCTTGGGTTATGTCCTGTTTACCTGGAATAACCCCTGGTACGTGACCATTAAGGGAAGCTATCTCCTTGGCCTCTCGGTTCCCTTTGCTCTCTACGCCAGTGAGTGCCTCATCGATTGGGCGCGTCGGGGGCGTATTGGGGCTTGGTTGGTTTGCGGCCTGCTTCTTTTTTGGATGATTGGTGTGGCAGTGACTTTCACGATCGGTCCGGTGTTCGATAAGCCGGATGGACCGGGCCTACCGTGGCCAACACAGGTCAATTGAGGCTCGTCCTCGCGGTCCCCGCTCTTTTTTTCTGAAATGGCCCCTTTTTCTGAAGGGGTGCGGGGCTCTAAGTCGTCTGGCCCATCTCGCCCAAGGCCCACCCCGTTCGTTTCAGGAGTTCCTCGTAGAAGCTCTCTCCGTAGGCTTCTTCCGGTCGTTCCCGCACCATCTCGTCGAGGACTGATGCGTCCTCGCCGACCAGGATTCTCCAACGGTTGGTGCGGACGCCATCCAAGATCACAGCCGCCGCGGTTTCCGCGTCCATGGGCGCCGCGTCGCGGAAGGTTTCGCCCTGCTGCATCATAAATTGCCGAATTTGCTCATTGCTCAAGTTTTCGACCGGGAAGCCCATCTCGGCGGCTTGCTCTCGAATTTCGTCGAGCGCTTCCTCGGGCAATTCTTTGGGGTCGCGGCCCAGGATTTTTCCTGAGTTGATTACGATGGACGTGCCGATGTGGCCGGGCATCACGATGGAGGCTTTGAGGTGGGGTGCATTCAGCTTGAAGTCGTTGATCAGCGCTTCAGTAAATCCCTTGACGGCAAACTTGGCCGAGCTGTAAGCGGTGTGTGCCGTCGAAGGGCCGATCGAAGCCCAGAATCCATTGACGGAACTGGTATTGATGACGTGGCCTTCCTGGCTGGCAAGAAGGAGCGGCATGAAGGCTCGACAGCACAGGTAGACGCCGTTCCAGCACACTTCAAAAGTTTTCTCCCACTCTTCAACGTCTCCGTCGACGAAGCTCCCTCCGCCGCCGATGCCTGCATTGTTGAAGAGCAGATTAATGTGGCTCGATTCGTGCGACTCCCGGACCCCATCACGAAAAGCAATCACGTCAGACCGAATAGAGACGTCTGCAAGATGAGTGCTGATTCGTGTGCCGGAAGGGGCGACGGTTTCGCAGAGCATCTTGGTTTGCTGCATATTTTCGTCGGAGACATCGCACATCGCGATGTGGGCTCCCTCTCGTGCGAGCTGAACACAGAGTTCTCGACCCATGCCCGTCCCGCCGCCGGTGATGACAGCAATTTTGTCTTGAAATTGATCCATCGAGCACTCTCCTCTTGGTATTTTTTGAAATGGTAACGCGGCTAAGAGGGGTCGCCCCAGTCCGCCGACTTAGACTAAAATCAACGGTCAACAGCTGAAGAGGAAGCGGATTATGCCGAGGATCTTGATCGTAGGAGGGGGCTTTGCCGGATCTGATCTGGCACGCCGACTCAGGAAAGGGCTCTCGAAAGATTGGGAGATTTGTATTTACAGTGCGGAAAATCACTTGGTCTTCACCCCACTTCTGCCAGAAGTCGTCGGTGGAGCGATTAACCCGTTGCATGTCGTGTGGCCGATCCGTGAAATGGCCGCTGGCGTGACCTGTCGTACGGCGGAAGTTCGACAGCTTGATCTTGAGTCCAAAGAAGTCGAATACGTAGGGCCACTGGGTGAGGTTTTGCGGGACCAATATGATCATTTGGTGCTGTGCTGCGGGCTGGCGGTGAAGCTCGACATTGTCCCGGGGATGGATCAGTTTGGCTGGCCGCTTAAGACATTGGGTGATTCGTTCGCGTTGCGGAATCACGTCGTGCAACAACTTGAGCGTGCTGAAGCCGAACCCGATGCTGAGCGGCGGGCGGGACTGCTCTCCTTCGCTGTGGTGGGAGGGGGATTTACCGGTGTCGAGGTCGCTGGGGCCCTCAGAGACATCCTGTCCGAGAGCGTCCGGTTGTACTCGCGTTTCGAGGCCGAAGATATTCGAGTAACAATCCTGGAGGGGGCGCCTCGTATTTTGGGTCCCCTTGCAGAGTCTCTGGCCGCGTACGCCCATCGCCAATTGGAGAAGGCTGGAGTCACGATTCGGGTGGGTGTGAAAGTTCAGCGAGTCACCTCACATGGTGTGGTTTTCGAGGATGGCGAGGAGCTTCAGGCTCGGACGGTCATTGCATCCGTTGGCAATGAACCTCAGAAACTTTTGGCCGACACACCCCTGGAATCCGAGCGCGGTCGCCTTGTGGTTGACGGCCAAATGCGAGCTTCGGGTCAAGAAAACGTGTATGCCATCGGGGACTGTGCGGCCGTTCCGAATGCGAGCGATGGCGGAATATCGCCGACCCTGGCCCAGTTTGCCGTTCAGCAGAGTAAGCGACTCGCTCTGAATCTCATCGCCGAGAGTCGCGGGAAGGCTGCCCAGCCTTTTAGCTACAAAACCCGAGGCATGTTTGCGGCGCTGGGGCATGGGAAAGCCGTGGGAAGCCCATACGGCTTTCGGGTGACGGGTTGGGTTGCCTATTTGTTTTGGAGGGGAATCTACTGGTCTAAGATGCCGAGCTTTTCGAGGAAGATCCAAATTGCAGGCGATTGGATCTCCGGACTCTTTTTCCGGCGTGACGTGGTGGAGATCAGCACCATGCGCACTCCCCGCGGATCTTTGCAGCCAGCGGCCCCTCCCGCTGAAGAGAAGCCGCATCCGTGATCGAATGCGTGGATTGCGGTCTAAGCCAAGTACAGCCTGTACTGACGGTGGGCCAGTCAGCCTTCTGCCGACGCTGTGATGCTCGCTTAGCCCGCTACTACACGCCTGGGCATCAGACTTCTACGGCCCTCGCTCTCGCGGCCTTGGCCCTTTTGTTGGTCGCGAACGTTAAGCCATTTCTCCATTTTGCGTTTCATGGTCGCCAGTCGACGGCTTACCTTTGGAGCGGTATTGAGATGCTCTGGGAGACCAGCTATCCACCGCTAGCCTTGTTAGTTGGCGGTACCGTTATCTTGGTTCCCCTAGTTCTCGTCGGTGGCGTCGTCTTTGTGTCCGGATCTTTGGGCCTTGGATACGGCCCCGCTTACCTGGGCGGACTTTATCGGTGGCTTCGGAAGCTGCGTTCATGGGCCATGCTTGAAGTCTTTCTCCTGGGCGTATTGGTTGCGGTCGTCAAGCTCGGCGAGCTGGCCTCGATTGGACTGGGTATTGGTTTCTATGCATTCGTTGCCTCTTCTCTCTTGATGCTGGGGGCCTGGGAGACCCTCGACCCCCAGGCTGTCTGGGCACGTGTCGACGCTTCATTGGATCCCCCTCGACCGGCTAAGGGCACGACCCCCGCGACATTCCTTGCTTGTCCTGTCTGTGACTTAAGAAGTTCAGTTCACATCGAGAAGGCAGAGGACTTTGCTTGTCCTCGCTGCGGCGAGCCACTGCACACGCGTAAGCCGTATTCTGTCCAGCGGGCGCTTTCGCTCCTCTTGGCCGCCACCATCCTTTACATTCCCGCCAATATGCTTCCGGTGATGCGGGTCGAATTGCTTGGCCGCTCGGAAACCGACACAATTCTGCAGGGCGTGCAGGCCCTCATAGCAGGGGGGCTATGGGAAATCGCCGCCTTAGTTTTTTTCGCTAGTTTCCTCGTGCCTGGTTTAAAGATCTTGGGCCTTTTGTACTTGGCTTGGACGATTCGCCGTCCGGACTCAGACAAACTTATTTTACATACCCGCCTCTATCGGATCATCGACCAGATTGGCCGATGGTCGATGATTGATGTTTTTATGACCGCTGTTTTGGTGGGGTTGGTTCAGCTAGGTGCAATCGCCACGATCGTGCCCGAGGCTGGGGCGGTTTGTTTTGCGGGAGTGGTGATCTTGACGATTTTTGCGGCCCGGGCCTTTGATCCTCGAGTGCTGTGGGACGCGGTGGAGGAACACGATGTCTGACTCAACGGAAGTGTCGGAGCCTAAGATCCGGACGAGTCGGATACGGGGTCGCCTCTCTGCAGTATGGCTTTTTCCGGTGGTCGCCTTGGCCCTCGGTATCGGTTTGGCGATCAATACGCTCTCTCAGTTGGGTCCTCGGGTTGTGGTTCTTGTCGATGATGCCAGTGGACTTTCGGCGGATGACACGACGGTTCGTTACCGCGACATGGAGATGGGTGTCGTGGAAGAGATCGACTTCACCGAGGACTTGTCTCGCATCAAGTTGACTCTGCGCCTACACCCGGTCTTTGAACCCTATTTGACTGAGGGTGCTCGGTTTTGGGTGGCCAAGCCTCGGGTTTCCTTGACAGGAATTTCGGGGCTCGAGACGCTGGTTTCAGGCAGCTATTTGAGTTTTTCGCCCGGTCCTGTGGGCGATCAACGGCTCACCGAATTCGAGGCGCTTCGCGTGCCGCCCATCTCGGTCCGGCCGGGAACACGCTATCTCGTTGAGGCCGGGGATTTGGGTGGTTTGGAAACGGGTGATCCGATTTATTACCGAGGTGAGCGAGTCGGAACGGTTCTGAACCACCATCTGCATGCGAATTCACGCTCGGTGGGGATTGCGATTCATATTAATCGGCCATACGACAAGTTGATACGGACCAACACTGTTTTCTGGAATACCAGTGGCGTCCGCTTTCATCTGGGCTGGCGTGGTCTGCGTGTTGAAACTCCGACCTTCGCCTCGGCACTGGCAGGCGGTATGTCCTTTGCGACGCCGACGAAGGCGGGCGAGCGGGCTGCAGCAGGCTCTGTTTTTTCGGTGAAAGACAGCTACGAAGACAAGTGGGGCAAGTGGTCTCCAGAAATTTGGATCCAAAAGTCCTCCGAAGGGGAATCTGAAGAAGGTGATGTGGATGTGATTGAAGAAGAGGACCAAAAGCTTTTTCATCATCGAGGCGAGAAGGCGGGCGATCCATCGACTTCCAAAGGTCGAGCAAGTTGGTTTCGGCGCCTGTATGAAGATGTCACGCGTCGGATAGACTAAAGGCGATTTCCTCGATCGAAGTCGTTACACTTCTTAAGTTCGTTGCCACGGGAAAAACCAATGGCTCAGACCCGTCCTCCCATCGATTACATCCAACGCACGCGTGATCAGTACAGCGGCTTGGGCTATCCGGTCTACCGCTGGGTCGAGAGCGATTCGCCGCCGCCCTTGGTCCCTCTCAAGAAGCCGCTGTCCCAATGCCGAGTGGGGTTGATTGCTTCTGGGGGCATTTATGTGACCGGCCAAGTGGCCTTTCACTTCTCGGATGACGTGAGTTACCGGGTAGTTTCAACTGACACGCCCACCGAAGATCTTCGGATCGCTCACTTTGCCTATGACGTCACCGATGCGCGTCGAGATCCCAATGTTGTTTTCCCGATCGATTCGTTGAGGGGTTTGGTTAAAGAAGGGGCCTTAGGCGACTTGAGCGAGAATGCCTACACGTTTATGGGTGGAATTTACTCGGCGCGCAAAGTTCGTGAAAAGTTGGCGCCCGAATTTGCACGCCGGGCAGTCGAGGATCAGCTCGATCTAGTGCTGCTTGTGCCGGTCTGACCAGTCTGCCATCAGTCCGTGGGACTGATCGCACGCGCCATCGAATCCGCCGGGGTTCCGACGCTCAGTTTGACGAGTGCGCTCTCGATCACGCGTTCCGTCAACCCGCCGCGTGCGGCTTTTCTCGACTACCCACTCGGCCATACCGCGGGACCGGCTTTTGACCGAGTTCTGCAGAGGCAGATTCTCCTTGACGCCCTAGCGGGCTTCCAAACAATTCAGAAGCCGGGCGGTGTGATCGATCTCGGTTACGCGTGGTCTGAGGATGACGCGTGGAAGGATTCCGTGATGCAGCCTCGTGCTGCGTCGGGGGAAAACGTCGAAGAAGGAGCCTTTGAGGACGACCGGACCGCTCGCCTAGAGACCCCTCAATATCAAACCGCGGAAGATCAGCGGCGGGCTGAGTCGGCTCTCGCCCGGGGCGGGTGTCCGACCTGTGTGTTTCTCGAGTAGGTCACTCCTGGCGGCCGAGAGGCCCTTCCGGCGGCAGGGATCCCGGTCCCCGTTAGTCGCGAGCAGAGGCGGCCACCAGCAGAGCAATGGTTTCCTCGTCTACCCCGGATTCACGCAGCACGGCCTCGGTGTCGGCGCCCAGCGCCGGAGCTGGGGCATTGCCCGGCATGGCATGTCGCGACATGGAAAATGGTGGAGCGACTGTCCGAAATGATCCCTGTTGGGGATGCTTCACCTCCGGAAAAATACCTCGAGCGGCAGCCGTTTCATCTTCGGCTGCTTCAGCGTGGGTTCGGACCGGCGCACAGATCAATCGATGGCCCTCCAGCTGCTGTATCCATTGCGCCATTGTTTTTTTCTGGAAGACGTTGTCGAGAAGCACGACTAACTCTTGTGCGTTCTGGTACCTCGCAAAGGCGTCGGCAAAACGAGGGTCTTCGGCAAGCTCCGGATGCTCAATGGCTCCGACGAAAGTTTTCCAATAACGATCGGCCTCGATCATCACGAGGAAAACCGATCGGCCGTCGCTGCAAGCGTAATGGTTCCAGAGAGGGTTTCGGGGGTGCGATCGATCATGTTTCGGCGGAGATTGGCCGGTGGCCAGCGCCCAAGTCATATCGTTCCCCGAGATGTAATAACCGATGTGTTGAAGTGCCACATCGATGATTTGACCGTGCCCATCCTGGTCTCGGGTGCGAAGAGCGGAGACGATGGCGAGGGCCAAAGCCATGCCTGCGGAGTGATCACCGATGCCAGGCCTCTGGAAGGAAAGAGCACCGCCTTCTTCTCTCAGCTGCTCCATTAGCCCCGAACGTGCCCAATAGGCCGTATAGTCGAAGGCGGGCGTATTGGCTTCTGGGCCATCGGCCCCGTATCCCGAAAGGCGTGCGATGATCAGCTCGGGTCTTTCCGCCAGGAGTGTCTTCGGATCGAGTCCATAACGGGCGATCCGCTCCGGAAGCATGTTGGTTAACAACACATCCGCGGAGTCGACGACTTTTCGCAAAGCCGCCTGCGCTTGGGGAAGAGCCAGGTCGAGCGTGAGCGAGCGTTTTCCATGGTTCGTCATCTGAAAAGGCGCACTGAGATCAAAATCCACATCGACGCCCATCATGCGCGCGGTACTATGCCGATAGATTTCGCCCCAAGGAACCTCGACCTTGATCACTTCAGCGCCGAGGTCTCCAAGGAGCGCTCCCGCAGCAGGGGCCGCGACGAAACTGGCGAGTTCGAGAACGCGAATGCCGTGGAGGGGTGCGGCCATGCTGGGTTTCTCCTTGGAGATTCTTGCGGGTCTTGATATACGGTTTTTGGAGCACCGTTTCGGATCGGATTTGAAAGAGGTTAACCGAGCCCGTTCCTCCCACACGATTTAGTCAGGAGGGCGATCGGACACTAAGCCAGCCTTTTCGATGCGATCCATTTCTAGATTCGTCATTTGGGTCCATTCTGCGAGGACGGCGCGATTGTGTTCTCCAAGGCGGGGAGCGTGAAGAGCATGTTCGGGAAAATGGCCGTCGATCTGGATCGGGAGCCCCGGCGTAGGATTTTGGGCCCCGCCGGGTTCCATGAGGTCGATCCAGAATCCCTTTGCGCTTGATTCTTGATTTGTAACCAAGTCGCGTGCGTCGCTCAGCCAGCTCGCCATGATGCCCTGCGCCTGAAGGCGCTCAGCCAGCGGGCAACGGTCTTGGAGTCGAGTTTTTGTGGCGATGGCTTCATCGATCTCGTCGTGACGATCTCGACGCTGGTGGAAGGTCAAGGGCGACCATCTTTTCTCAAGATCCAGAACAGCACAGAGAGCTTTCCATTCTGGATCGCTCGTGATGCTGATGGCAATCCAGCGGTCGATTCCCGCACAAGGGTAAATGCCTTGGGGGGCCCGCTTCGTATGACGGGACCCTTGTCCGGGGCAGTCGCTGATGTTGGCGGGATCGGGCGCCACCCAGAGGGCGGATTCGAGCATGGAAACGTCCACAGTTTGGATGCTCCGATGGTTCATTTTTTGTCGGCCCCGTAAAGCGACCAAAGTCCCCGCCACGGCAGTCAAGGCGGCGATCGGATCGGGCCAGGCAACTCCGGATCGCATGGGACCTGTATTGGGATAGCCGCCTAGAGCAGTGAAACCCGCCCGGGCTTCGATGTTGGGTCCAAAGGCGAGGTGTGTTCGATCGGGGCCCTCCGCGCCGTGCCCCGATATGGAAACCAAGATCAGGTCCGGATTAAGGGCTCGTAGGAATTCCGGGGTCAGCTTTTTTGCCAAGCTGCTGCCCGGGGATAAGTTTTCGATCAGGATGTCGGTCGCGCTGATCAACTGCCGCAATAGACTCATCGCTTGAGGTTGCCGCAGGTCGACACTCAGAGATCTCTTGCCTCGCAAGAGCGCGTTGACAGAACCGATGTGATTCCAGGGTTCATCGCCCACCTCATTGTTTGCAAAGAGATGGGTCGTGGTCGCAAGGCCGTCGGGGACGCGGGCTCCTCCACGGCCGGAAGGTGTTTCGACGGCGACGACGTCGGCTCCTAGGTCTGAAAGGATTCGGCCCGCCAGGGGCCCAGCCCAAACCCTTCCCAGTTCTAAAACCCGTGCACCGCCTAGGGTTGTCGCGGCCTTGAGGACAGGGGCGGCCGGTGATTCCTTTCCGGTTGGGTTAGAAGCTTCGATACGAAACGGCAAGCGAAGGCAAGCCGTGGCTTGGTCTTCATGCCAAGCCTTCCGGTTGACGAGATGTGGATCGGCCAGAACTTCTCGGGGAGTCTGGACCGCGGACACGGCGACACCAGCCGATTGAAGCCGATCCACGATTTTTCGTCGGGTTCTTTGGTTTAACCACGAACCGATTTCCTCATCGAATTCATCTTTGTGTTGAGAAATTGCCATGTCGTCGGCGAAGCGTGGGTCGAGGAGAAGTTCGGGCCGATCGATGGCGGCCAAAAGTCGATCCCGCGCCGACTGGCCTGGTGCGCAGAGAACAATATGTCCATCCCGACAAGGATAGACCGCCATCGGGTGCCAATATCCGCTCTGGCGATTTCCCAGACGTTTGAGAATATGACCGCCATGTGTCCACATCGTCATCGTGTGTTGGTGGATCGAGAGTAGGCCGTCGTGATGATTGACCTGGACCAGGTGTCCCGAGTCGCCCTCGGTGTGCTCAAGAGCCGACAGAGCTCCGATGAAGGCGTGGAGGGCGGCTTGGTGAGTCGATAGGTCGCCTGCGCGGGCAAAAGGCGCGCGGTGAGGCTCTCCATTCAGCAGGAGATGTCCAGCGAGCGCCTCATTGATGAAGCCGTTCGCTCGCCATGATGAAAAAACACTCTCCGGATCAAACGGTGAAATGTGAACGCGGACCGCACGATTGGCTTGGTCTTCGGATATTCGCGGTCGCAGAGGGTCTGGTGCGGCACTTTCGATGATGACATCGCAGAGCCGTGTCCGATCCGTGAGCCATTGGGTGTCTTGACCATCCCATTGGAGCGACTGGATTTTTGGATGCGGGTTGGAGGCACGATTCTCTTCGATCGACGCGTGTTCAGATTGATCGGCCGGTACTTCGATGCGGCTGACGTGGGCCCCGAGCTCGGCAAACCATCGCCCCACGATGGCGCCCGATGAGCCGCCGGCGATTTCAAGGATCTGGAGTTCTTCGAGCTTTTTAAGGGTGGGGCGAGGCACCGTGAATACTCCGGGCGGGGCCGAGAGAAATGGAAATGCCCCAGGGGCATAGCATGACGGTACCGCAGCTTGGGATGGAGAATCGGGCTACAGCCTCCCCAGCCTTTGGCCGATGAGGCGTCTGACTAGGAGGTTTCCCCGATGGCTCCCCACTCATTGTTTTCTAATGGATCTCTCGCCGGGCGGTCTCGTCGCCTCGGATTTCGTGCATCAGCCGCTGGGCTCGGGTCGATGCTTGTTCTCTTGCCCGCTCTGCCGAGCTGGCCCCAGAGCATGAGCCTCGATTCGGTTGATGTAGGCCAGTCTCGGTCTCTGGACGATGTGGAGCAGGCGACTTCGGGAACACCGGGCGGCTCTCGTCTCGCTGAAAGCGAGTCCCTTGATTCTGTACCGGCGGCCCATGGAGAATCACTGGACTCCGTCCAGTCTACTCTCGGAACCCCGCTGGGCGACGTGGCCGTGGCGGAGTCCTCTGCGCCAAACAATGATCATCTCATTTGGCAGCCCACTCCTTGCTCGGAGATGTCGGTACCGCCTTTCACTACGCCTCAGGGCGCCAATCCGTCGGCCTGGCAGTCGTTTCTGAACGCCAAGCAGCAGCAGGTGCGGGCAGCCGATCGGAGCGTTCAGACGGCCACCGAAGCGTTTGGCGCCTCGTTGTATCGAGGAGAGCACCTGACAGCGACGCGCGTCCGATTGGGAGAGGCGCGCGACGAAGCCCGGCAACACTACAGTGAAGTCCGCTGTCAGATGAAAGACTCACTGACAGTGGCGGAACGCGCTGGCGTTCTCCCCGGTGTGCTGCGTCCTTACCAGACTGAATAAAGGCTTCTCTTTGGTCTATTTAAAGACGACTCTCGCCGTCCCAGGGGTCGTGTTTTTTCCGGAGCTGTTTTCAACAAAGAGTTCGAGTTCGGCCCGCTTTTTCCCGTCCTCTTCCCATTTGCGTTTGACGACACCGCCGCAGGTCATGGTCTGATCGGGTAGATCCATCCCGCGGTATTGGCAGGCAATGTTCTCAATGCGGCCGCCATGGTCGAGCCAATTGGAAACCAGTTCTCCGAGACACGCGTATTTAAAGCGGCCATGGACAATGATGGAACCAATGGCTTTGGCTTGGGGGAATGCGTAATCGTGGTGGAGCGGGTTGAAGTCACCCCCTCCGGCAGAGTACTTGACCAAGTCGGAGACGCCGGGCGTTTTGGTCAGTTGCGGAAGAGCATCGCCTTCAGAAAATGAATCCCATGTGCGGGCCATTTGGAAGATTCCTTTTAGTGTCGTGGTTCAGAGGGTTTGCGAAACGAGAGCGACACCGGTTGCCTAGTAAAAAATAGCCTGACCGCTCTGACGAGCGACCAGCTCGCCGTTCTGATTGAGGCAACGTGTTTCCCGGGTCACGATCAGCATCTTTCCGGTTGACTTGCCTTCGCGGATCGATAGATCCACGATGCTTGAAGACGCAGTCAGCGTATCTCCCGCGCAGATGTCGGCGAGGTATTCCGTTTCAGTGCCGCCGTCAAGGAGATTGGGTAGACCGTGCTCAAGCGTGGGGCCGTCGTCTTTTGGCCCACTAAAGGTCTCGCTGCTCTGCCCCGGGATGAAGACCGGGGTACCGAGATACGTGGGAGGGCAGGGAAGACTTCGGTAGCCCGCCGCTTGGGCGGCTTCAATGTCGTAGTACACGGGATCCCTATAGCCGACGCCCCGGGCAAATGCGCGAACGCTCGTAGTGGTCACCTCGTGGATCCAGGGGGTGGACTCAATTCCGATCAGTCCCCGCATTTCGTCGGTGATCACGACCTCCTCAGCCATTACTCTTCCTCCCTTATCATTGCTTCCAGTATTGTGACGGGAGGGCTGAGCGGTACGGCCCCCTCAGTCGCCGCGATCATTGATGACCACGAATCAGCCCGATAATCCGTAAGTCTTACAGACCTGCTTCATACATGCATACCTCTTGCCGGTGCTCTTCGCAGGGGTTGTGACGGGTCGCGGACATCCAGCGACTGCTATCATTAGGACTCCAGGGATGGGCCGTCTGCGGGGGGATCGGCTGCGCCTTGGGCTGCGCGAGGACTGAAATGATGATCGAATACTCCGTGATCGACAGCCACTTTTCTTCTGCTTCGCGCCGTGAGCCATCGTCTCGCGTCTGTCTCAGGTCCCGAGCGCGGCGAACCGGTCGCATCGGCCTTGCCTTAGGGGTTCTTCTTACCTTGTTGGCCTGGGTGACACCCGTCTTCGCACAAGACGCTGGGGTCCCCACAGTGAACGATCTAAAAGCAGCTGCTTACGATGCACAGGAAAAGGCGCGGCAGGCCCGAGCCTCTGCGGACCAGGCCGAGAAGGCTGCCCAGAGCGCCGAGGCCTCATTGGCTGCCGCCCAAGCTGCCTCGGCGGCCGCTGTTGCGGCCCCGGCAGCCGCGGCTCCCGCGGCGGTGCCCCCTCAGGTTCTTGAAGACCTTCATCGAGCCACGGAGGAGGCGAAAAACGCCGCTGCCTCAGCCCGTGCCGCGAATGCCGCCCTGGCGGAGTACATGCAGGAACGCGAACATCGATATTCGCGTAGCGGTTTCTACCTGAGTGGAGGCCTGTTCTACGCGCCCCAGCTCTTTGACACGAGCTATCGCGCTGAAAATAGTCAGGGCGCCTTTGGGGCGATCGGTTACCACTTCGCGAAACGCTTCGAGGTCGAGGTTCGGTTTGACGGATTTCAAGACTTCGACCTGAGCAAAAGCGAGTACACGGCCTACTACAATGGCTTCTCCGTCACGGCGAACGGTAAACTTTTCATTCTGACCGGCTCATTTCAGCCGTATGTTGGCTTAGGGATTGGCGCCCTGAATGCCAAGACGGGGCGTACGAAGATTGCTGATGGGGTTACGGAGACATGGCAGTCGACGGTCGCGACCTTCCGCGTCTCGGCTGGTTTGGACTGGTATCTGACCGAAACCATCGCGATCACCGGGGATGCGGCGGTGATGCTGCCAGGCGGGAGCCTTTCCTCCCTCAACTTTGCGACCTTGGGCGGCGGATTGAAGCTTCGCTTCTAGGCGGAAGCTCCTGGATCCTAATTCCCGAGTGGCGGGCTTTGAGTCCGATTCTCTTCGATGGTGATTGCAGGTCGCTCGTAGGGCCAGCCGCTGACATGAGGGACTTGCATAAGTACCTCGAGTGTCGGCCGAACAGTTGCAACCGTGAGGGGATCGGCGAAGTGCTGTCGCTTCGCTTCAAGACCATCCGGCCCTCGCACGAACAGCCAGAGCTTTCCAGTTCCTGGAACGTTCCATCGGTGCTCGCTCCACAGCTCACCTTCACCGCGCCCGTGGTCCGTGGTGACCAGCAAGACGGTGGGTTGCCCACCTTGCTCAAGCTTGCGCAGCTGTTCGTCGATCGCTTGAATCCAACGATCGAATTTTTTAAGCGTCTCGATATGGCCCGGGTAGTCATTGGCATGTCCCGTCGCGTCGCTTCCGTCGAATGCGAGGAAAAGAACTTGGAAAGTGGGCGCCTGGAGTCTTTCCATCGCGATTTCGAAGATGGCATCGTCCGTTTCCTTTGGCGGGCTCCACTTCGCTCCGCCGAGACCCGATTCGAAAAACGTTCGCCACTGCTGGTCGACGGCGTCTTGACCGCAGTGGGCGTCAAAAACTTCAGATGGATTGAGGGCGGGACACAAGGCTTTCCAAGAGGTATAGATCGCGACGGCTTCGCCTGGGAGGCTGTGATATTCCTGAACCCTCTCAAAGAAATTCTGACCGGAAGGCGGACTGCATTCATTGCTCACACAGAAAGTCGCTCGTCCCATGAACATCGACTGGTAGCCCGGCATGCTGATGCCCATTGGATTGGCGAGGGTCAATGCGGACCCGTCTTCGGGTGCGCCGAACATGAATCCGGTTTGAGGTAACTGTCGGGTTAAGTAGGGCATGACCGGGGCGTTCTGCCCGACGTCGAATGGGCTCGGGTTTGAAGCGATGGGTCCGAAAGCTTCCTCGGGCCGTACCCCGTCTAGGGCGATCACGACCACCAGTGGAAGGCGCGCCCGGTCCCCGTCCGGTGTTTGGCCCCCGGCGTCTTGCGAGGGCTGGCACCCCAAAACTGTTGCGCACAGAATGAGGATTCGAGCCACGATCTGTTTTCCTGCGTGAAGGGCGTACATGGTGGCCGGACGGTAGCTGAATGCAAATGACCGTCGAGAATGGGTTGGAATTGCGACCCCATAGGCTTGCTTCCGGCTTATGGGACCTTTAACCCGCAGCCCTCTATACTCCCGGTCGAATGAAACAGCATTCGCGAAAGAATCTGCGCCCTGTGCCGTTGTCTTTCCGGTTAGTGACTCATCGTAAGACGAGGGCCGCAGTTGCTGCTGCCGGAATTGGTTTCGCTTTGCTCGTCATCTTTGTCCAATTGGGATTCTACGGAGCCGTTCGCAAAACAGCTGTTGCAGTCACGTCTCGTTTGGACGCAGATCTGATCATGGTTTCTCCGGCCTTTGTTCAAATTTTGGATACGGGGACTTTTGATCGCAGCCGGCTCTTTCAGGCCTTAGCTGTTCCAGAGGTCGAGTCCGCGACGCCTGTTCATTTGCGCTACGGGTATTGGCATGATCCGTCGAGCGGTGAGAACTGTCGACTCTTGGCCCTCGGGTTTCCGCTCGCCAGCGCTCGAGAAACACCGATCCTCCGAATTGACGGCATCTCAGAGCAGCTGGACGAGCTTGCTCCAACGGGAAGTATGCTGCTCGATCGTTTGACTCAAACAAAGTGCGGTCCAGCGAGCCCGACCCGTGTGGTCGAAGTCAACGACCAGATTACCCGGGTGGCGGGCGAGTTCGAACTGGGTGTTGGGTTCCTGGCAGATGGCTCCCTCATCATGAGCGACAACAGCTTTGGTCGACTTTTCGAGTACCACTCGCTCGACCAACCCCATCTCGGTTTGTTGAAGTTGAGTGCGGGAGCTGACCCGGATTACGTCGCCGAAAAACTCCGGGACCAGCTTCCACAGGATGTCCGTGTGCTTACGGCGGAGGAACTTCGTCAAATTCAGGAAATTTTCTGGATCAAGAATACGGCGGTTGGCAATATTTTCGGCCTGGGAAGTCTTGCCGGCTTCTTGGTCGGTGTTGTTGTGCTGTTTCAAATTTTGTCGACGGATATTCGGAATAATCTGCCGCTGTACGCGACTCTTCGGGCGATGGGATATTCGGGACGTCGGCTCTCGTTCTTTGTGCTTGAGCAGGCTTGGATTTTTGCGGGCCTTGGCTATCTCCCCGCCTTGGCGATCAGCTCGATACTCTTTCCGGTGGTTCACGCATTGACGAAACTTCCCATATTCATGACGCTGGGATTGGCTTCCGGACTCGCGGTTCTCTCAGCATTGATGTGTAGCGCGGCTGCCCTCCTCTCGATGCAGAAGCTGCGAAGCGCTGACCCGGCGGAGCTCTTCTGATGCAGCCGTACCGACGCGCACCACTGTTCGCCTACCGATTACTTGCACATGATCGGACGCGCGCCCTCGCATCGATCGGAGGTGTTGCGTTCGCGCTTTTGCTGATGATGATGCAGGTTGGTTTCAGGAATTCTCTACTGGACAGTGGAGTGCAATTAATCGACCGGCTAGACGCCGACGTGATCGTTATTTCAAAGGAGAAGTATCCCTTCCTCAGAGTGAAGTCGATGCCTCGAGAACGGATCTATCAGGCCTTGGCGGTGGAGGGCGCAGAGAGCGTGGCACCGCTTTGGACCGCCTTAGCCCGCTGGACCAATCCGTATACGCACACCCTTCATCCAATTCGGGTTCTCGGATTCGACCCGCGCCGGCGCACCTTCGATATTGAATCGGTCAATCGAATGTCCGCTGAGTTGGAAAAGCCAGGGGCGGCGTTGTTGGATCGTCTCTCTCGAGATTCCTATGGTTCGGTGGGAACCGGCCCAGCAGTGGTCAACCGCAAGCAGGTGGAAGTCGTGGGCACTTTTCCGCTGGGTACAGATTTTGAAGTCGAAGGCACGTTGATGGTATCCGAAACGACTTTCTTCGAATTGGTGGGCTGGGGACGTTCTCTGGTTGAAGCGGCTCTGATTCAGACCGCAGCGGGCCAAGACCCCCGAGAAGTCGCAGCGGCCATTCAGGCCGCGCTTCCGGCTGATATTGTGGCGCTCTCAAAGTCAGACCTTTTGGCGCGCGATCGTACCTATTGGGAAACCAGTACTCCGGTCAGCCTGATCCTTCTCGTTGGTGTGACGCTTGGTTTTTTGGCCGGTGTCGTGATCTCCTATCAAATTCTCTACACGGAAGTGCTCGATCACATGGCCGAGTTCGCCACCTTGAAAGCCATGGGGTACGGCGATCGATTCATCCAAGTGGTCGTCGTAGCGGAGGCTCTCTTCTTGTCGGTTGTGGGATTTATCCCGGCGACTGTGGCGGGTACGGGGATCGTCGCGATCCTCGGCGCGATCAGCGGTCTGCCGGCCGCATTGTCTTGGGCCGACACCCTGAATATCTTGATCCTTTCGGTCTCGATGTGTTCATTAGCCAGCTTCTTGGCACTCCGGAGAGTCAGGGTGCTCGATCCGGCTGAATTGTTCTGAGCGAACAGCAAGTCGTTCACAGATGCGTCATTGAAGGGTTCCTTCGACGGGTCAGGGTGAGGGGTGAGTCGGGCGCTACTCTTCGGCCATGCTACGAGAACTATTGGAGATGCCTGGCGTAGAAGAAATCTGCGAACTCCGTGGGACCATCGGCTTGATGGCGTTTCATGGCGGGAATCTGGAACGCACGACAGATGCTGTGGCCCGATCGGTTGCCGAGCGGACCGATGCTTCCTTTTACGCTGTGTTGCAGGCCGCTCCTCTTCGCAAGCACCTTCCCTCTACGGCTTTTCGCCCTGAGGAGTCTTCTGCACTGTCTTCTTTTGTGAGCCATGTCCGCGAGGTCATCGCCATTCACGGATATGGGCGAGAGACATCGTGGTGGCATTTGCTCTTGGGTGGGCGGAACAGACAGCTCGCTCATCATTTGACGGGATTCTTGCGGAAGGGGCTGCCGGAGCCATATCAGGTGGTTGATGACCTTGAGGCGATTCCCCGAGAGCTTCGGGGTCAACACAAAGAGAATCCCGTAAACCTGCCGATAAACGCCGGGGTTCAAATCGAACTGCCCCCGACCATTCGCTGGAACCGTTTACATGGAAATTGGTCGGACCATCAAGGAACTCCACGAGCACCTCAGGTTGAGCAACTCATCGACGCTTTAGTGGCCGCAGTCCAAGCGTGGAAAGCGCAATGAAAGGGTGCTGGCCCGGGGCCCGCTGGTCCCGGTCGAACGGTCCTGATCAGTCCGCCGGCGTAGGCGACCCGGCCGGCGGTCTTAGGGCTTCATGAAAGTCGATTAAGCCGGCGACGGCGTTAAATGTCGGGTGAATTCGTTTCGGAGAGACACCCTTTCCCGGCCCCCAGCTTCCATCCGGATTTTGCGCCGCGATGAGTCGCCTGCGGGCCACTTCCATCCTGGGGTCTTCTAGGCCTAGGAGTTCGAGACTGGCGAGGACTTCGCCGAGCATATCAATCGACATCACATCCATCTTGATTCGGTTGTGTCGCGCGAGTGCAGCCAGGAAGACCGGAATCGAGAATTCGAGACCTGTGATCTGGACTTGGTTTCTGAAATAGTGGGATCGGGCAAAGACGATATGGGTCAACGCATAGACGTAGCGGGTGCTGCCGGCCAGGTTTTGAGGGGTGTCTGACTTCGCTTTTTTTCGGAGTTCGTCGAGGAGGTGAGCCTCGGTCATCGAGGTTTCGATTCCTAAAGCTCCGAGGGCATGCAGGACCGTCGGCCGGTTTCTTGTGTCCGTAGCTTGCCAGAGGACAATTTCGTGATCGGTGATCAGTTTCCGCAGGGCGTCAGCTTCGCTCTTCCAGGCTTGCCCGATTTCTCGACGTCGAATGATTTCGAAGAGAATCGGCACGATGCGTTTTTGCTCAAGCAGGGCAGGGTCTGTCAGACTTTCTGGAATCGTGTTGTGTGATCCTGTGCGGCTGTCGATTTCGAGGACTTCGCGAACTTGCTCTTTTTGCTCTTGAGATTCGATGAGCCGCTCGATCCGTGAAAAATTCGGGTACACCCAGCCCGGCGGCATCTGTTCAGCATGGTCGATCAGCCATTCAGTACCGCGAAGAGCCGCGAGCAGCCTGGCATTTCGGCGCATTGCCTGCGGAGAGTTTGGAGGTCCTTCCGGTTTTTCGTGACAGGCGACCGAGGTCCCGGCGAGTAGGCAAGCGAGGGCGATCGCCAAAGCATTTCGTCGTGCCGGTCGCGTTTTCGATTGCAGGGCAGGCGCCGCTCGATGACGTTGAGATGTGAGCGATTGATTCATCTCGGTCTTCGTTCCTCTCCGCTCTGCGGTTTCAAAAGTGAGAAATCGAGTTTCTGGAGATTTCTTCTGGAGCGGACAAGCCGCCCTGGAGAGAGTCCTGATTTCAGTCGGGTCCGCAAGGGAGCCGGGCCGGGAGGATTCGATTTGGCTCTCTCGAACGGGTCGATCAGCAAGCCGGTTCTTGCACGCCAGAAGCGTTACTGTGTCGAGGTGCTGGCCGGCTTGGCCCGTTGGGTCTCGCTGCCGAAAGGAGGATGAAAATGAGCAAAAGTGCCAACGGCGCTCAGGAAAGACTTTCCTCAGTGATGGTCGGGGTTGATTTTTCGGACAGCTCGAGGCTGGCTTTTGATCGAGCTTGCGATGTGGCGGCGCTCAACGAGGCCCTCATGGTGATCGTCCACGTGTTGCCCTCAGCCCCGATGTCGATTCACGGAGTTCAGCCGGTGCTGTCTGCGCCGGATCTTTCGGGTCGGATTCGGGAACTGGCCGAGCAGAAGTTGGTCGAGTTCGAGGAGTCGGCGGCGAGTCGAGGGGTTTCTGCCCGCACGGTTCTCACACTGGGAACACCAGGGCCTGCGCTGTCCGAAATGGCGCGGGACGAGGGGGTCGACTGTTTAGTGGTGGGCAGCCGAGGCTTGACGGGAGTCAAGCATCTTGTGCTCGGCAGCACAGCGGAACACGCCGTTCGCAACGCGCCTTGCCCTGTTTTGGCGATTCACCCCGATGACGGAGGATCCCTCGTCGAGCCTAAAACGGCAATCGTGCCGATTGAGCTTCATGGTGATCCCAGCGAGGCCGGTCGTCGAATTCATCAGCTGCTGGGGAATCGCGTTGATGCTCTCAAGGTTCTCCTGCTCTACTGCGACCACGTACCGGTCATTCTCCAGCCATGGCTCGTAGATTTAGGCATCGAGCGTGTTGGATTGGAAGAAATCCGGAGCCGGGTGGCGGAAACAGTGGCCCCGGCAGTGGCTTCACTTGGGGCACTTGGGTTCGAGGTCGAGACCCTGGTAGAGGAGGGCGAGCCTGCCAGCGTCATCAGTGAACTCGCCCGGACTCGTAAGGCTGACTTAATTGCGATGCAGACCCACGCCCGGACAGGCACCGCCCATTGGCTTTTGGGCAGCACGACCGAGCGGGTGGTTCAACACGCTGGCTGCGCAGTTCTCGCTCTCCATGAAGGGACGGGTGAACCGGCTGCGTAGAGGATCCTTCAAGAGATCGCTCTTTCCGACGAATCGTTCGGTAGCGTCCTTATTGCGTTTTCTCTGGGGGCGGTGATCCCGCTGCTTCCATGGCTGATCGCCCAAGATGCCCTGCCTATTCCAAGGTCCACACGAACCGGGTTTGCAGACAAAGAGGCTGCTCTCGGGTCACGAGGCGAGGCGCAATATTCAATGCGTCGGGAGGTCCGGTCATCGGTTCGACGCAGAGGGATTCCAGAGGTTCGTCATAGACGACCCAATGGTCCGTATCCGCATGGATTTCGAGAGTCATTGCGCCGGGCCATCGGAGCCGGGGTGGGCCGAGAAGCCCCGTGAAGCAGTCGTCCCACGGTCCGGCTCGCGGTGGGCATCGCTCCGGGGTGGCCACGCCAGTGGAATCGCGCAGGTACATCTCACGGGCGGAGAATTCGAGAACCAGCGGCCCCCCCTGGGCGAGCTGGCGGGGAAACCAGGGGTGTAAGCCAACGCTTGCGGGAAAGGGGGCCCCAAGGGTTAGGATGCAGAGCTCGACGTCGAGGCCCTTTGGGTCCAGTGCGAAGCGTTGTCGGGCCTCTCCAGGAAACGGCCAATCCGGGCCTAAGTCGATCGAGAGCGTTCCGGGTTGGGTCTCTTGCCAGGGTCGGTCGAGCGTCGTGCCATGCATGGCATGCGGCGGGGCGCGCAGGGGGAGCTGGTGCGACTGTCCTTCGAATTGGAAGTGACCATTTCGGACCCGACCCGCATAGGGGGCCATCGGATAGGCACCCCATCGAAGGGGGTCTGCGCCCGGTCCGCAGAGCAAGTCGAGTCCGGCGACTTGTAGGGCGCTGATCCGCCCCCCTTGCTGGGGGTCGATTTCGACCCGAGCGGGGCCGGACTCCAAGTGGATCATGCTGAGACTCGCCCCCGTCCGGCCAAACGGCTTTTGTTTTCCGCGGCCTCTCCAAACTTTCGACTTTTCCGGTACGTGATTCAGCCCGAGCCCCACCCCTGAACCCTGGTGTGGGGATTTGGCCTAGGTGCCGAATTCGTGAGATTCATCACTATCACAGCGGAAGTTTCGAGGCACTCTGTTTTCTTCCGCTTCCCAGGCTCCCGGGGAAATTATGATTGATGGCTAACGATCCGCGTGCCGATAACAATTCTCGTGAATAAAGCTGCCGATGAAAGAGGTCTTGGTACCTCTCTATTGCTCTGGATCTTCCTACTTCTCGCATCCGTCTTTCTTTGTTTCGGATGCGGAGGGACAGGTGAACCCTCTTCATCTGAGTCGGCGCCGACGACGCAGGATTCAATGGTTGGAGAGCCGGTTGCTTCTGATAACGCGCGGGTCGTCCCAATGCGCTGGATCGGTTCCTCTTCGAGCGGCATCACGCGATACGACCTCCTCGTAGGCACTTCGCCCGGGATGTATCAGGCGAAAATCGAAGTGCCCCGCAAGCAGGCCGGTTTGAGCGGGGAAGGTGTCTATTCTTACAATCTGACCCTGCGAGAAGACCTCGATTATTATATTTCGATGCAGGCGTATGATGGTCGGTTGCTCTCCGCGCCTTCGAATGAAATCATTTTGGCCGCGACCGCTCCGCTGGATCTCGGCCCCTCCGCATCATCCTCTGCGCAAGCCATGCCTGCGCCAACGCCAGCTCAGTCGAGTGGAACGACGGCGTTGACCAGGGCGCAGTCTTCTTCTGGCGAGAACGTCTTGGCCGAAAGCTCGCCACTTCCCCCCTCCAGCGATTCTGATCAGCTCGCCCCCGCCTCGTCTTCTGATTCAATCCGCTCGATTCAGGTCGAGCTGGCCTCCCTCGAGTTGGATGGACAACAGAGGTACCTCGGAAGCGATACGCCGGAAGAGCTTGGGGCGACCGAAGCGCTCAGCCTATCGCTCTGGATGCGCCCTTTTCTCGACGCCAGCCCTCGTCGGTTGCTGTTCGAGCTTTCACCTTCCTCGTTCTCTCAAGAAGGGCTCGGCCTCAGTCTCTCGCTTCTCGATGGCCAAAGTCTGGAATGCGTAATCAGCGATGCAAACGGTCAGCTACAGCATCGGGCAATCTATGCACTTCCACTGGCCAATGATTTATGGCAGCACCTTGGAATCGTGTTCGATCCCAGCGCTCAGGGTGCGCCGCAGGTGCTTCTCGATGGTTTCGAGGCCGACATCCTGCTCTCGGAGGGTCCAGGTCAGGTCATCGATTTGACGGATTTGACGGGGTTTGTGCGAGTCGGCGGAAGCGGCCTCTCCGGAGAAATGGGTTTCTTGGGCCGCCTGGGACATCTCGGTCTCTGGCGTGACGCCCTCTCCCCTGCCGCTTTTTCTGAGATCCAGCTCCGGGGACACGATGTCGATCTGAGAGACCCTGTGGGAGCCTACGTGGCCTCGGAGTCTTTGATTCACTACTGGCGACTCGGAGACGCCTCTCCCGAACTCGGATATGATCTGGGTTTTGCGGATCGGCTTCTCGATCTGGACGACCCCGCAGGTGGCCTGACGCGGGCCGATCTCGTGCAAGACGGCCCCGCTTCGCTGATCGCCCCTTAGTCGGCTTTCCGAATCAGGCCGGCTTCCGCGCCGGCCGGGGGAACGGGCGACTTCCAGCTTGGAGCGCGCCGCCCTCCTCGCGTAACTTCTCTCCACTTGATCGCGACCGTGGTTTCACCCTGAGAGCCTTGGGGGCGAAGCTTCGGCCGAGGTCTTCACGGAGGTGGTCCCTGATGCGCTTTTCTCTCGCGGAGTCGATGGGTGACCCGAGCCATTACGGTCCAGTGGCTCAGGCGGCCGAGGCTGCTGGTTTTAGTTCGATGGTGGTTCCCGACAGCCTCTGTTATCCGAAGGAGTCGGACAGTCAGTATCCCTATACCCCGGATGGCGACCGGGCCTTTCTGGAAGGCAAGCCGTTCATCGAACCCTTCGTGCTGATCCCGAGCTTGGCGGCACAGACAAAGACAATTCGGTTCGACACATTCGTCCTAAAACTCCCCGTGCGCGATCCAATTCTGGTTGCCAAACAAGCCATGTCGATTGCCGTTCTCAGCGACAACCGCTTGGGCCTCGGGGTTGGTCTGTCTCCCTGGCCTGAAGATTTCGAAGTGACCGGCACCTCCTGGAAGACCCGAGGTGCCCGTTGCGATGAGATGATTGAGATCATCCGGGGTTTATCGGCGGGCGACTACTTCGATTACCAGGGAGAAGGCTACCAGTTCCCAAGTATCCAAATGACGCCGGCGCCGACCCGTCCGATCCCCATCTTGGTGGGCGGTCATGCCGAAAGAGCGCTTCGTCGCGCGGCGCGTCTGGGAAATGGGTGGATGCACGCCGGGGGAGACCCCAGCGCGCTTGGCGAGATGATTGAGCGACTGAGGGTGCTCCGTCGGGAATACGGC
>JAQWNI010000246.1 GCA_029268645.1 Myxococcota bacterium | reverse complement strand
CACCGGGGTGCCCAGAGCGGGCTTTTCGCGCCGACAAGACGCCAGGCGAACACCATCCTCGACCCCGGCCGTCGCCAGGGCCGCCTGAATTTCATTGGCCACATCCTCGACGGTCTCCCCCGGCAAAATCCGTCGGTCGGCGATCAGTTCGGCATGATCGGGAACGACATTCGGCGCCGCCCCCCCCTGGAAGGTTCCCACCGAAAGCGTCGCAGATCCAAGAAGCGGGTCTGCTTTCCGGCGGAGCGACTTGGCCAAATCGTCCAGAGCCAGCGTCGCTCTCGCCAAGTCCACCACTGCATTTCGCCCTGCGGAAGGATTCGAGGCATGACAGGCCCGACCCACGGCTTCAAGTCGAATATGGACCACGCCTTTGTGGGCATGGACAATTTCCAGTCCGGTCGGCTCTGTCGCCAGCACCCAATCGGGTCGACGAGCGTTCAAATGAGCCAAAACGTCCCGAACGCCCTGGCTACCAAGCTCTTCATCCGCTTCCCCCACAAGGACCAAGTTACGGCGCAAGCACCCCCGATCCAAAACCTGCTCGCAGGCTGCCATCAACGAGGCCATACCCGCCTTGGTGTCACAGCTGCCTCGTCCGTACAAGCGTTCTTGCTCGATTTTGGGCTCGAAGGGAGGAATCTCCATACCGTCCACCGGCACCGTATCGATGTGAGATGCGACCAAGATGGTCTCTGCATTCGGGTCGCCCGAGCGGAGCTCAGCAATGACGCTTTTACGCTGGCCCAGCCCAACCAACTCAGCATCCACACCGAGCCCACGAATTTGGTCGCAGAGAAATTCAGCCAAGCGGGTTTCGCCGACCCAATCCAAGGGAAGATCCTTGCGGCCCATCGGGTTGACCGACGGAATCGCTACGTAATCTTGCAAGTGACGAACGGAAGAGGATCGATCATTCATTACAAGGACCTCCGGCAGTGTACAGATCGTCCAAAACCGCGCACGCGGATCATGCTGAGTCTGATCCCGAGCGCTTCAGCTATGTTCCGTGGCAAGTTCATTCGGGACTTCGCATTCGAGCGATCCGGTCCATGGAGGGCGCGCCCCTCACGGGCCGCCGCCAACAAACCGGTCCTAGGGTCAGGGCTGGATAGAGGGGAGAGACGATGCGCTTACGGGTAGCGGTCCTAGGGGCGGGATCCTGGGGAACCACAGTCGCCGCCCTGGCGAGTCACAATACGGCGACTCGGCTCTGGGCCAGAAATGCCGACTTGGCCCGGGAAATCAATGAAGCGCACAGCAACCAGCGCTATCTCCCCGACGTTCGACTCCCTGAAGATCTCCGGGCTACCGAAGACATTGGGGACGCGGTGCGTGAGGCAGATGTCGTCGTGATGGGTGTTCCCTCTCATGGCTTCCGACCTGTCCTTACCGAGGCGAGCCGCTCAATCCGAGCCTGGGTCCCTGTAATCAGCCTGGCGAAAGGTTTGGAGGAGGACTCTCTGCTTCGCATGACGGAGATCATCCAAGACATTCTGCCCGGGCATCCGGCGGGAGTCTTAACGGGTCCCAATCTCGCCGGAGAAATCATGGGCGGGCAAGCCGCCGCCAGCGTCATCGCAATGGAAGACGAGAAAATCGCCGCACAGATTCAAGACATCTTTCGGTCAGGCCTTTTCCGGGTTTATACGAACCATGACGTGGTGGGATGCGAGGTGGCCGGTGCCCTCAAAAATGTTATTGCAATTGCGGCGGGAATGGGGGCCGGCGTGGGCGTCGGCGACAATACACAGGCCGCAGTGATCACTCGAGGACTCGCAGAATTGACACGCCTCGGGGTCGCGATGGGCGGACATCGGAGAACCTTCTCAGGCCTCGCCGGCATGGGCGATCTATTAGCCACGTGCATGAGCACCCGCAGCCGAAATCGTCACGTCGGTGTACAACTTGGGCGTGGCCGTAAAATCTCTGAAGTCATCGACGAGATGCATATGGTCGCCGAAGGCGTCAAGACCTGCCGCGTCGTCATGCAGTTGGCCTCTCAATATGGTCTCGAAATGCCCATCGCCCGGGAGGTATTCGGAGCCGTCCATGAGGGCCGTACCGCCCTTCAAGCCTACCGAGGATTGGTCCGCCACCGTCCAGGTTCAGAAAACGAGCCTGGCTAGCCTGCCATGATGGGTGGGCTCGGCCATTCGATTGGGCTGCGCAGGGCCCTCTTCATCTGCATCTCCATCTGCATCTGCGTGCTCGCGGTTTCCGGCTGCGCATCAAGCCTGCCGGAAAAGCCGACCAGCTGCATCCCCCACTTTGATGACAAAGAGGGCTGGCGAGGGGGCGATGCAGCCTATTCGATCTCACTGCCTGGCGGAAAACCGAATCAGCGAAGAACGCTTTGGCTCTTTGGCGACAGCTTTATCCAACGATCAAACGATCAGGGGAGACTCGACCGACGCAACAGCGCTTTCATCCACAACTCAATCGGTCTCTCACAATGCACAGGGTCGCACTTTGTCATTCACTACCACTGGAAGCAATCGGAGGACGGGGAACCGCGTGCTTTTTTTATGTCGCCCCACCCTAACGAATTCTGGTGGCCCCTCGACGGCTTCATCTATGAGGGGAGGCTCTTTATTGGCCTGCTGCGGGTCGCACCGGCCCGCCCGAATGGACCGCTACATCTCCCGTTTCGGCTCCTGGGCACCTCACTCATCGAGGTCGATAACCCCGCCGACCCCCCGGATCAATGGAATGGGCGGATGCGAGAGCTCTCACGCACGGGAGCAGCCATCCCGGGGACGAGCATGCTCCTTTCGGAGCAACACGTGCTCCTTTTTAGCTACCAAAACGATCCGGCAGGAGAGCAGAGTCGCTTCCTCGCGCGGCTGCCCGTTTCTGCCCTTCAGCGTCAGAACGAGGACTTGGTATCCGCTTTACAAACGCTGAATGCCGAGGGTCGCTGGGAAAATGGTTTCTGGCCAGGTCGCGCGCGGACCCTGATGCCGGACCGTGCCACGGAGATGAGCGTTCACTTTCATCCCAAACTCGCCCCAGCGCATCAATGGATCGCGGTCTATGGGGCGCCGATCCAGGTGGACAACGACGGGGGCGGTCAGCCCAAGCCCTCCGGCACGATCTATCTCCGATCCGCCGCCCAACCCGAGGGACCCTGGTCTCCGCGTGTTTCACTCCAGCAGATTCCCGAGGTTGAGCCGCCCTCAGATCCCGATCTGGCGTGTTACGCCGCCAAAGAACACCCCGCGTTTGGAACGAGGAACAGCCTCGTCATCACGTATGTGTGCAACCTCTTCGCGGTGTCCGAGGGTGATCAGCTGGCCGTCTTACAAAAGCTGCAAAAAGACATGAGCCTATACCGGCCTCGGGTTCTAGAACTCCCGATACCCGCCGAACTCCTGTCCCCGAAAGTCCGCACGGGGGCGACTGGCCCCGCCGGTGACTAGTTGGCAGCGGCCGCAGCTCTCGCCTTCTGCATCGCCTTCATCATCTGCCGCCGCTGCTCTTGCAGAATTTCGGCGTATTTCACTTTCTGGGCCTCGTCCAGATGCGTCTCGATCTGCTTGGCGGCTTTTCGGCCGGCCATTTGAACCTGCATCCCCAAGGCCATCGGACTGAGGCTGCCCGACTGAAAACGATCTCGGCTTCCCTCCATCGAAGTCACCATCTTCTCAAAGATCGGACGAATTTCCTTCTGCTGCGCCTCGCTTAACTCCAACTGGCTCGTTAACTCGGAAAGCAGCCGATTGACCCCTTCCTCGCCGGAGGGGATGTCGGCCATCCGCTCCTCAAGCATCGCCTTCATCGGGTCCGTCGAAGGAGCCTTCGCAGCCGCCTCGGCGCTTTCGGCAGGTGAATCAGCACGAACATCCGAAATCCCAACCAGGAGCAAGGCCAAGCCAACCGAGGTCAGAGCCACAATGCTACGCCGGAGGCCAAAGCTCGCCGTGGGGAAACTCATTTCATCTGTGCGATTCATTGGAGGAACTCCTCATTCCTTGGAAAATCCGAATTGTCTGGATGGCTCCCGCAGCCGATCCACTCGCCGCAACATCTTAGGCTCCGGACCGTCGCCTCGCCAAAAGTTCTCGTTCCTCGAAAGTTTGCTCTCCTAAAGACGAGCCGACCGTAGATCCGTCTCAAGAAT
>JAQWNI010000245.1 GCA_029268645.1 Myxococcota bacterium | reverse complement strand
CGACCAATGGGGCAATCGCGGAACTCTGCGCAAGGTCGACCGCGTAGGCCTCGGCGTCATGCCCTGCAGAACGAAGCAGCGCAACTACCGGATCTAAACGGTCTCGGTCAAGATCCACCAATGCCACACGAGCCCCTTCATCGGCAAACAGCAGGGCTGTCGCCCGGCCCATTCCGCTGGCGGCACCGGTTACGATCGCCACCTGACCGGCAATCGAACGGCTCAGTTCAGTCAGCCTCGTCATATCCATTCCCCTCCCCCGTCAGCCAAACCGAGGTCGAATTGAGCCGAAGGAAGCTAACCGCGCCCGCACAGCCGCCCTCGAACCCAGAAAGATTGTTCACATCGTCCAGGGGGCTGAGAGCCAGCCGAAGAACACCAGGGCGGAAAACCCGCAGCCCCACGAAACCCATCCGTTCTCAACGATTGAATCCAAACGCTGCCGGGCAAAGAGAACCGCCAAGATGATGGCCAGAATGAGCCCATTCCGAAGCATGGCCGTTGACCAAGAAAGCGCGCCCCCACTCTCCACTGCGACCCCGATGGCCGTTCCCACCAAAAGTGTCGCAAGCAGAAGAAGCGGCCTGAAAGACCCGGGCACCCTGTGCCAGAATTCCGGCACACTGTCCGACCGTTTCTCTTCAACTGCAGATTCCAGGCCCATCCCTGATCCCTCTGGAGAAAAGGGTCCGAGCCCCTTGGCTTTCAGTTCCTGAGTGGCCATCTCGATGAATTCATCATTCCGCGTCAACACCAAGTCAACGAGACCGACGTATCCAATCGGCAGAACAGGAGCTTCTTCCCAGACTCGAAGTTGCTGATAGGGGCGCGAGGGGTATGCGTGATGATCGGCATGCCGGGACAACCCGATCAAGCCGTAGTAAGTGAACCAGGAGTGGGTGTCCCAGGAATCCTCCGGGCGAACGCGACGCCCTCTTCTCGTCAAGCCCCAATGTTCGAAGTAATTAACGGCTTCCAGTAGGCGAACAGCCATGACCGCCTGAAGCACATAGGCTAAGGCTGAAACCGGTCCAAAAAACCATCCAACGGCAAAAACCAAGCTCCACTCAAAAAGTAATCCGTGCAGAACCCGGTTCCCAAGCGTACGCCGATCCCAGATCTTCATTTCTTCGTCGCCGAGACGCCTCGACTCAATCCGCCATGCACTCTTCAATTGACCGGGCACGGTGCGACGAAAAAACGCTTCATATCGCTCACCGAATCGAGCCGTCGCTGGGTCGGCTGATGTTCCGACCCGAACATGATGCCCCCGGAGATGCTCGGTAAAAAAATGCTCATAGAGCACAGTGGATAAGAGGAGTCTTCCCAGCGACTGATCCAGCCTGTTCCGCCGGTGAATCAATTCATGCGCTGTGATGATTGAAAACCCCGAATTTCCTCCGACCACAACAAATACCATCACCATGTCGACCGAAAAAATTTGCTGACGGCTGAACATCACGACCAAGCCGAGCAGGATGAAGAAATGGATCGCGGCCAAGACATAGACCCAGGCATCGAAGGGGCGCTCCGGCCAAGACTCAACAGGTTGACGGCGTTCGTGATGGGGCCGCACATCGATCCACTGAAAAATGGCGAAAGGCACAATGAACAACGGAGCGATGTACCAAGGGTGAGGCCCGGTCCATACGTAAGCCAGTGCAGCGAACGGGATTAAAAGTGACAGGCCATGCATCCACCAGACCTTCCAGAACGCGTGAGAAACCACGGGCGCATTCCTGGGCATCGGGGGGGTCAAGCTCGACATCGCTGTTACTCCGCGGACGGACCCTCAAATCAACCGCGTACGCGGTCGACCGAGAGAACCCCCTTCACTCTCGAAATTTCTTTCAAAACCGAATCCAGGGTTTTGGCATTTTCAACCCACAACTCAAAACTCTGCTGTGCTCGACCCTGTTCGTCGGTTGTGACCTTCACACCGGCAATATTGAGCCCGGCCGAAGAGATCGCATTCGTAATTTTAGCCAAGACACCGGGACGGTCCCGCGTCGTCGCCCGAACCCGAACTTTTCGTGGCACCACGTCCTGAGTATCCCATTCGACATCGATTCGTCGGGCCGGATCCAGTTCAAAAACATGTCTGCAGCCTCGGGCATGAACTGTAACTCCACGACCTCGGGTGACAAAGCCGACCACGTCATCCCCCGGCAAGGGATCACAACAACCTCCAAATCGGACCAAAACGTCGGACAACCCGCTAACCCGAATCCCACTCTGGGAACCTGGGTCACGGGTCGAACGCTTAAAGAAACCCAGCAGGCGTTCTTGGACGGCGGGGCCCTTGGGAACCGGGCCCTCCGAGGCCGACTCATCCTCCCCCTGTAATTTTTTCCGGATCGCAGAAGCCGAAAGACGCCCGTAGCTCAGCGCCGCGTAGAGCGCATCTCGATCTCCGCCTCGGATCTCTTTCGCTGCCAACTCATCGAGTTCCCCTGAAGACTCCAACGCGGACAAAGATTGAGCGGTTTTCTTGAGTTCGCGCGAAAGCAGATCCCGACCCAATTCCTGGGCACGCTGACGTTCAACCGCCCGAATCGACTGCCGAACATGATTTCGCGCTTTTCCGGAAACAACGAATTCGAGCCAATCTTTCCGAGGAAATTGATTGGGATGCGTCACCACTTCGACCGTGTCTCCATCAACCAGCAGATGCCTTAGCGAAACCATCTTTCCGTTGACTTTGGCTCCTGCGCACTGATCACCCACCTCGCTGTGAATCGCATACGCAAAATCGATGGGCGTCGCCCGGCGAGGTAAATTGATCACCTCGCCTTGGGGCGTGAATACGAAAACCTCGTCGGGGAAAAGGTCTAGCTTGACCGCATCCAGAAATTCGTGCGGGTCGGCCAGGTGCGTCTGCCACTCGAGCAGTTGACGGAGCCAGAGAAACCTTTCGTCGTCCTGATGATCGCCCGCTGTTCCTGCTTTGTACTTCCAATGGGCAGAAATGCCATATTCCGCATCGAGATTCATCTCGACGGTTCGAATCTGAACCTCCATCCTTTCACCATACGGACCGATCACGGTCGTATGCAAAGATCGGTATCCGTTCGGCTTCGGATTCCCGATATAGTCTTTAAAACGGGATGGAACCGGACGCCAGGTGCCGTGAATTAAGCCCAACGCGGCGTAGCACGCCGCGTCATTGCCATCGACTACGACTCGGAAAGCGATGACGTCATAGACTTGATCCAGCGCAATATCCTGCGACTCCATTTTTTTATGGATCGAAGGTAACTCTTTGAGTCGACCCTTAACTTCAACATGAATTTCCGACTGAAGAAGCTTTGACGAAATGATGCCAATCACCTCTTCGATATAGGATTCACGCTCCTCTCGATTACCGGTCAATTGACGTTCGAGGTCTTCAGCAATGTGCGGATGCAGAGTGCGAAAGGCCAAGTCTTCCAACTCTTGCATCAGCCAGCGGATTCCAAGACGATGCGCC
Source organism: Myxococcota bacterium (assembly GCA_029268645.1). Classification (GTDB taxonomy): domain Bacteria; phylum Myxococcota_A; class UBA9160; order UBA9160; family UBA4427; genus TMED88. Next base: position 511 of record JAQWNI010000245.1, on the reverse strand, counting down.
AAAGGCACGTAGATATCCAAAGTTTCTTGGGCAACTCGGCGCCGGCTCTCCTCTTTCATGAATTGCAGGGTCCGCATGTTATGAAGGCGGTCGGCCAGCTTAATCAACAAAATTCGAATGTCTTTCGACATTGCGAGTAGCATCTTGCGAAAGTTTTCTGCCTGCCTCTCGCGAACACTGGTAAATTCAATCTTTGCAATCTTCGTCAGGCCCTCGACGATGAAAGCCACTTCCTCCCCGCACAGGCGCTCCAGCTCCTCCCTCGTGGTGAGCGTGTCTTCCAGAGTGTCGTGGAGGAGAGCGGCGGCGACGGTGACCTCATCCATTCTTAAATCAACGAGCAGTCCCGCCACCTCCAAGGGGTGCACGAGATACGGTTCGCCGGAGAGGCGTTCCTGGCCCTCATGCACCTTGGCTGAGTACACGTAGGCTTTCTGGAGCAGCTCAAGGTTGAGCCCTGGGCTGTACTCCAGCATCCGATCAACGATGTCGTTGAATCGCAGCACGCGAG
>JAQWNI010000244.1 GCA_029268645.1 Myxococcota bacterium | reverse complement strand
AAGCATGTAGTGACCTCCAATCTGAAATCCTTCCTTGTGTTAAGCTCCGTGGCCGGACGCTTTGGTAATGCGGGACAAACCGATTACGCAACTGCGAACGAACTCTTAAATCGCCTCTGTGTGCAGTTAAAGCAAGAACTGGGGGCCGGCGTAGGGGTGCACGCTCTGTGTTGGGGTCCTTGGGGTGGATCCAGTTTTGGTCAGGGCATGGTTTCGCCGGCGGTTGTGGAACGATTCGAGGCCATGGGCGTCGATCTGGTGGAACCCGAGGCTGGACGATCTGCTTTCGCCGCGGAAGCACTGCGGCCTCAGAGGGGTCCGGTAGAAATTGTCCTTGGTCAGGGCCCTTGGGAAGAGAAGGAATCCGCCCCGGGCCAAGCTCGGAGTGCCGTTGAGGAACAGATGATCAAGCTTGCGGGTGGTCTCGAAGGGCCTCTGCTGATTGCCAGCCAAGCCAATCGCGAGGGTTCTGATGGGCGCGTTCAGCTCCATCTCGATGACCGCCATAGGTATCTGGCGCATCATCAAATTGACGGCCGCTCTGTACTTCCAGCCGCGGTGGCTCTGGAGGCCATCGCGGAATCCGTGGCGCGCCTTTGGCCCGACGCCCTAGTCACTCGGGTTGAAAAATTTCAGTTATTGAAGGGGCTCGCAGCCGATTCATTCCCGCAGATCCTCGAGATTGAGGGGCGAGCATGTCGATCCAACGCACGCGCCATCGATGTACGAATTCTGTCTAAAGCAAGCCACGGAACTACTCTGCGCCCGCATTACCGTGCAAGGGTGATTTTGGACAATGCCCTTTCCTCAGCTCAAAAGGTCGATCGGCTACCCCTTTCAGTGATGGAAATTGATGGCGGGCAGTTCTATCGCGAAGATTTATTTCACGGGCCGCTCTTCCAGGTCATTCAGTCGGTTTCCTGCCTGTCTCCGGACCGATTGCGAGCGCGTTTCGAGCGCTCGATGCCTGAGCGATGGGTAGAAGGAGTCCCGGTCGATCAACGATGGATTTTTGACCCCGGATCGACAGATGGGATCGCACAGTTGGCCATCATTTGGGCGCGAGCCTTTCGCAACGAAGTCGCTTTGCCTTCTGGAATACAGTCAATCGAACGATTCTCGGAGAAGCTTCCCGAGCAATTCGATGTTGAATTCGTTCCGGATTCCACGGCGGGACACCCATTGATTCGAGCCGATGCCTGGGCATGGGACGAGGCCGGGCGCGATTTGTTTGTGGTCCGGGGCTTCGAAGCGGTATCGAGTGCTGATCTGAACCGTTTGGCTGGCCAGAGGGAATCGCTTCTGGTCAGGGGACAAGGAGGCTGAAGTCCTGATGCCGCCGAACGCCTCGCCTCAACCGACGATGCGGGAACCGATTGCCATTATTGGTATGGCGTGTCGTTTTCCCATGGCTCCCGACCTGAGCACCTTTTGGTCGAATATCCTGAAGAGTGTCGACTGTGTTTCAGACCCTGTCGATGGCTGGGATGCGAAGCGGTACTTGGATTCAGGAAGAGTCGATACAGCAAAGGGCGGATTTCTGAAAGAGCTTTTTAGTTTCGACCCGAAGCGTTTTGGCGTCATGCCAAGCTCGGTCGATGGCGGAGAGCCGGATCAGTATCTAGCGCTTCAGATTGCAAAGGATGCGCTTGATGACGCCGGATATGGCGAAGGCTACGACCACGAAGAGACGGGAATTATTCTCGGCCACAGCACCTACCTTCATCGAGGGCAAGGGAGCTTGGTTCAGCATGGCTTGGTATTGGACCAGACCATGGATCTTTTGGCGGGCTTGATCCCGGAACTTGAACCTGTCCGCCTTGAAGAAATCAGGAAGCTTCTGGAGTCGAAGCTGCCTCAATTTAATGCCGATGTGGCCCCTTCTCTAGTGCCCAACGTGATGACGGGCCGGATTGCCAACCGACTGGATCTTCGGGGTCCGAATTACCTCATCGATGCTGCGTGTTCATCTTCTCTTCTGGCGGTGGGCGCTGCAGTCGATGAACTTCGTAATCAACGCAGCCGCATGATGATCGCCGGGGGTGTAAACGCCTCACTGCCGGCTGAAGTCTCGGTCATTTTCAGTTTTCTAGGAGCCCTCAGTGGCCGAGGCCGGGTGCGGCCCTTTGAAGAAGGGAGTGATGGGACTTTACTCGGGGAAGGGTTGGGCGCAGTCGTCCTGAAGCGCCGGTGCGATGCGCTCAAAGATGGCGATCGGATTTATGCACTGGTGCGTGAAGTGGGGCAGGCCAGTGATGGCAAGGGTCATGGTCTATTGGCACCAAGTGTAGATGGGGAAGCCCTCGCCATGAGAAGAGCCTATACGGCCAGTGGAGTGGATCCCAAAACCGTAAGTCTCATCGAGGCGCACGGAACGGGGATTCCTCTGGGTGATCAGACGGAAATCTCTGCACTGCGTAGAGTTTTTGGTGATCGGCAAGGTGAGTTTGGCAGCATTGCCTTGGGGTCTGTTAAGTCGATGATCAGTCACTGCATACCGGCGGCAGGCATTGCGGGTTTGATCAAAACAAGCCTGGCGCTCCATGAGAGGATTTTGCCTCCCACTTTATGCGACGCAGTGAATCCAGAGCTGCAGATGAGCGAAACACCATTTTATGTGAACACCCGGAAACGACCGTGGGTCGCCGAGCAAAACAGTCCACGCAGGGCCGGAGTCAACGCTTTTGGCTTTGGGGGCATCAATACCCATGCAATTTTGGAGGAAGCTCCCGCAACCAGCATGGCTCCGCCCCTTCGAAGCCCTTGGGAAGCGGAGCTCACTCTCTTTGCAGCGGAGAGCCCAGAGGCGATGAGTGCCCTGCTTCAGGCAACGCGTGAGCGATTGGGCATGGTTGAGAACCCGTGTCTGGGGGCCTGGTCCCGGTTGCTGAATCAAGAGGCTGACGCTGATCCTAGGGCGGCTTGTCGTCTCGCCGTGGTCGCCCGAAGTCCAGAAGATCTACTCGCGAAGCTCGGAAAAGCAGAGAAAAGGTTGGCAAAGAAAGCCGATTCATATTGGGTGATCCGCTCAGGCATCGTGTACTCGAATGGTCAACTCCAGGGTCAACTGGCTTTTCTTTTTCCCGGCGAGGGCTCGCAGTATCCAGAAATGTTCGCAGATCTCGCTGAGAAATTTTCCGAAGTTAGGCATTGGTTCGATTTTTGGCACAGCCTATACGATGAGCCTCGCGGATCCAGACGAACGGACTGTTTCTTTCAACCTCCCGGTGAGGCCGTTGGAGAGGCTGATCACGAAGGGCCGACCAATCTACATGCGATGGATGTGGGATCAGAAGCGGTGTTTGTCGGAAATCGCGGCATGTTTGAATTGTTGAATCGATTCGGTATTCGTGCAGATGCTTTGGTCGGGCATAGCTCGGGAGAGTCCTGTGCGTTGGCGGTGGCTGGTGCTGTTGGGGACGGCGGGGAAGGGGACCTCGCCGACTTTATACGTGGTCTCAATACGACGTACCGAACGGTCGCTCGGGAAGGCAAAATCGAAACTGGCTGCCTGCTTGTTATCGGCGCCTTGCCTCGGGAGCAGATCGAATTAGAGGTGCAGCGTTCTGCTGGTGGGCTGCATCTGGCAATGGATAACTGTGAAAACCAAGTGATCGTCTTTGGTCGCGACGAGTCGGAGGTCGAAGCCCTCGAAAAACGTCTTGCCGAGGCGGGGGGCATCATGATGCGATTGCCCTTCGACCGGGCGTATCATACCGCCTGCTTCGAACCCGTCGCCCAAGCGTTTCTGGAACACTATGAACGAGCGGGTTTGGGTGTTCCGGATCTGCCGATTTACTCCTGCGCCACCGCGACTCGCTTTCCTAATTCATCGGAAGACGTCAGGCGGCGGGCGGCCGCCCAATGGTCTTCAACGGTTCGTTTTCGGGACACCATCGAACGCATGTACGAGGATGGAATCCGATTCTTTGTCGAGGTGGGTCCCTCTTCGAACCTCTCGGCTTTTGTCGGCGACATACTTTCTGGTCGACCATTTTGTAGCGTTTCGACCAGCGGGCGTAATCGGGGAGAGCTTGAGCATTTACTGCTGGCCTTGGGGCAGCTCTACGTGCATCGCAAGGGCTTTGAGATTTCACGGCTACATGATGAACGCGCGCCGGAGGCCTCTCTCGATGGGGTTGCGGATCCCTTGTTTGGCGAGCTGCGTCTCGATAACACGATGCCGATGATGCGCCTCGACACATCTGACCGGGCGTGGCTTCGTGAGGTTGTGGTCCAAAATGGCCCTCTTGGTTTGAGTGGACATCTCAATTCCTCTGTGGAGGCGGTTTCGCACGGCTTTCAGGACGTGGGGGACGATTCGTGGTCGGTCGAAGCGGGTGGTTTGCCTCTGCTGTCTGCAGTGGAGAGCGTAGATGGATCCAGGCTTGTGGCGGTGTGTGATCTGGACCTAGAGGGTGATCGTTTCCTTCAGCATCATGTTCTCTCGGGACCAGTCTCAGTTGACGCAGCCGAGATGGGCCTATCTTGCGTCCCGCTGGCGGTCAGTCTGGAGATCATGGCTGAAGCGGCTGCGGCGTTGGCGGGGTCTCGATCTGTACGGGTTATTCAGAATGTCGAAGCTTTGGGTTGGCTTGACATGGAAGAAGGCTCTCTCCAACTCGAGGCCGAGGCCTCATTGGTGGATGGTCCACGCCGGCTTTATCGAGTCGAGCTGCGTTCGCAGGGCGTTGCCAGCGTAGTCGCCGAGTTTAGCTTCGAAACTGACTGGGGACTGCAAGGCTTGGGTAAGTTCTCTGGGCTGCAGCCTGCCCAGTGGCATGGTGAGGCGCTCTATTCCACTGGGATGTTCCACGGTCCATTGTTTCAGAGCATTGCCTCGGTAAGGGGGTGGTGTGCGCAGGGGATCGATGCCGAACTTTCGCCGGTCTCCCTAACTGGATTCTTTGATGTGGGTGAGACGCCTTCGTTGATTCTCAATCCGGTCCTTTTGGATGCGTTGGGGCAGCTCTCAGCTTATTGGATTGCCCATCAGATGGGGACGAATTTCAATAGCTTCCCATCCTCCATAGAGCGAATCGAATTGTATTGCGACTGTCCGGAGAATATTGCCGGACTTCAGCTTCGTGGCGGGGCACAGTGGCCTTCGGAGTCAGCATCGCGAGACCCACTCGATGCAGCGGTTTCCTGGGCGTTTGAGTGCACCGATCAGAGCGACCAATCGCTTTTCCGCGTGTCAAACTATCGGAACGTTTGCTTCCGGGTGCCGTCTCGCTATGTCGATATGCGGCGAAGTCCGCTCGAGGGATCCTGCGGCGGTCCTCTATCTTGTTTTGCTCAAGAGTCTGCCTCGATCTGGAGCGTCGAGCATTTTGAACGTTCCTTTCTCGCTCAGTCGGGTGGGATGTTTGGGAAAGTACTCGCCCACGCTGTCCTTGATGAAGTCGAGCTCGAGCAGTGGACGGCGTTGCCAGAGGGGCGACAGCGGGAGTGGCTTTCTGGGCGAATCGCTATTAAGGAAGCGGTCAGGGATTGGGTTGAGGCGCGATCCGGCGAGAGATTGTATCCGCGCGAGATTGAAGTGGATCGCACTGAGAAGGGTGCACCATTCGTGACAGGATGGTGGGTCGACGATCTCTGTGAGGCTCCGAACGTGTCACTCTCCCATGACCGTGATCAGGCTCTTGTGGCCCTTTGTGGGCCGGAGTCCCACGTCGGCATCGATGCTGAAGCCATAGGCCGGGTTCAGAAACCCGAGCATCTGCTGTCTTCGCTGACCCAACGCGAGCAGGATCAAGTTGCTCGAGCAGAAGTATCTGATGTGGAGGGAGTTTTGCTTCGAATTTGGTGTGCGAAGGAAGCCGCCGCAAAGAGCTTCGGCACGGGATTGCAGGGCGAGCCGTTGAAGTTCGAGGTGCAGTGGGGCGATTCAACCTCTGATCGTGTGGATGTTTTGTACGGCACGGAAAAGCTCGAGGTGGTTCTTGAACACTTCGAGGGCCGAATTCTGGCATTGGCCCTCAAGCCGGTTTAGAGAAGGAACAAGAAGCTATGACTATTGAAGAAGAGCCGATCGCTCACCTCCTGATCGAAATCGTGGATGACTTAATACAGGATTGGGGCTTAGATCTCGACGAGCCCGTTGGGGTCGACACTCTGCTTGTCGCAGATCTCGAATTCGCATCTGTCGATGTGATTCAGCTCTGTGTGGCAGTGGAGGAGCACTACGGTCGAAAACTCGGTTTTCAAGATTTGCTGATGCATGATGGCAGCTACGTACAGGATCTCGCGCTTGGCGAGATGGTGCGCTTCATTGCCAAACAGGTGAGTGGGGTTTAATCATGGCGACAAAAACAATCTTGATTGGCATGGATGGGGCAACCTTCACGGTGCTGGATACCCTGGTGAAGGCCTCCGGTACGGAGCCGGCGGTGATGCCCTTTCTGGGCGATCTAGTGGCTCGGGGTGCATCGGCGAAACTTCGCTCGACGCCCAATCCTCTCACGCCTCCGGCATGGGTTTCTCTGATGACTGGACGTTCGCCGGGGAATCACGGTGTGTACGATTTTATTCGAGCTGAGGAAATGCGCGATGACGTCTTCTTCACGCTGTACGATGCCCGAGATTGTCGAGTTGAAACCATCTGGTCGATCGTGAGCCGACAAAACCGGCGTTTCGCTGCCTTGAATTTCCCGTTTACGGCTCCGCCCAATCGGGACCTGAATGGAATTTTGGTGCCGGGTTTTATTCCTTGGCGACATCTCCGCCGGAATACGACCCCCTCTGGTTTCTACGACCGCCTGAAGTCGCTCCCGGACTTCGAAGCCAAGGAATTGGCTTGGGATTTTGATCAAGAAAAGCAGTCTCTTGAGCAGTTGACCGACGAAGATCGAGAGGCGTGGGTTCGGTATCACCTTCCGCGAGAGAATCAGTGGTTCCGGATTGCCGATTTTATTCTCGAGGAAGATGCGCCGGATCTGCTTGCCGTTCTCTTTGATGGAGTCGATAAAATTCAGCACCAGGCTTGGATATTTCTTGACCCCGCTTTACAGCCTGAAAACCCGAGTGCTTATCATCAGCGGATGCGAGAACTTTGTCTTGACTATTTCCGTCAGCTGGATGGATTTGTGCGGGATCTCGTTGAAAAGGCGCCGGACGATGTGCAGGTGCTGATCGCTTCAGACCATGGTTTTACGGCGACGACGGAAATCGTGAGAATTAATTCGTTTCTCGCTGAAAAGGGGTACCTGGCCTGGAAGGAAATGCCGGATAGCGAGGCGGCCCGGCGGCGAGAAGAAAGCATGTTTGCCAATTTGGATTGGAAGGCGACTTCTGCTTACTGCCGTACGCCATCGAGTAACGGCATTACGATTCGCGTCAATCAGGACGGATACGAAGGCGGGATTCAACCGAAGGATTACGAGTCCTTTCGAGCACGACTCAAGGCTGATCTAGAGAGTTGGGTCGACCCCGATACAGGAGAGCGATATATCGCTGAGATTCACGAGCGAGAGAAGGTTTTTGCTGGGCCAGCCATGGATGAGGCGCCAGACCTGCTGCTGGTGTTGCGAGATCATGGGTTCGTTTCCATCAAGAACAAGACCCCTGCGGTCGAACCGCGCGAAGAGACAGCGGGGACGCATCATCCGGACGGAATTGTGATTGCTTGCGGTCCGGGAGTTCAGCCCGGACGGCAAAGCGAAGCGCGTAAAATTGAGGACGTAGCAGCACTCGTGCTGCATAGCCTTGGTTTGGCGATTCCAGAAGATTTCGAAGGGCAGGTGCCATCTGAATTCTTCACCGAAGAACACCTGCGAACTCATCCGGTGATCGAAGGTGCTGTCACTCAGTCTGTTACGGACACGGTGACCGGAGAAGCGATGGAAGAAGATGAAAAAGACAAGCTAATGGCGCAGCTGCAGATGCTTGGCTATGTGGACTGATTCGCGATGCCGATGATCGAAGCCAATGGCGTCAAGCTTAACGTACTGCATATGCCGAATGCGGATCCCGCGGCGGAGCATCTGGTGATGCTGCACGGTTTGGCGACCAATATGGCCTTCTGGTATCTGCGGCTCGCACCCGCTCTGAACGAACGTTTTCATGTCACCCTCTACGACTTGAGGGGACATGGGCGCTCGGAAAGGACTCAGAATGGGTACCGTGCAGGCGTGTTGGCAGCGGATTTGGCCGGTCTGCTTGATCAGCTCGAAATTGATCAAGCGCATTTGATTGCTCATAGTTTTGGAGGCGTCGTTGCGCTCGAGCACGCGTGCCGAGAGCCCGAGCGCGTGTTGAGTCTGCTGCTAGCGGATACTCATATTGGTGCGCTTTGTGAAGATTCCCCTTACAACCACTGGTACGAAGGCGAAGCTCTACGTCAGGCTTTGGAGAGTCGGAAGATTGATCTGGATGTAAGCGACCCGTATTTCGGCTACCGATTGCTGAAGGTTGTGGCCGAAATGCACCTCGAGAAAACAGAAGTTCCCGAGGTTCTTCAGGAGTTGGTGAATCCACTCTCGGGAGCACTCAGTAAAAGAACTACCCAGCAGTGGTTTAAGCTTCTGACAGAAACGGATGCTGAAAATGAATTGACGGCTCCGGATGCGCTCTCCGTAGATCGATTGAGCCCGCTTCATTTTCCAATTTTGGCCATGTACGGATCGAAGTCCCCGGCGATGTACACAGGGGAGAAGCTTTTGCGGGTGTGGCCGCATGCCCACTTCCGACAAGTTCTGGGTGCCGGCCATTTCTTTCCGATGACTCGGCCAGAAGAGCTGCTGGCCAATCATCAAGCGTTGCTCACCGGCGAATTTGATCAGCTGGCTCGAAATCGTCAGGGAGAAGAGCCGATTAACCATTTTCGAAGTGATCGTTTCCTCTACCGGGACGGAGCCTGGTATTTCCATACACGGGAACATACTTGGCAGGGGCCCTTTTCCAGTAAGCGGGACGCGGGCCAGCACCTCGCGCGCTACCTTCGGGACGTTTCAGCCGCCTAAGCGAGCGAATCGTGCCGAAGATAAACCGTGTCGGAATCGAGAAGGGTCTCGGAGAACGGGACTTTCGTCTGATTGCCCAAGGGGGCTTTGGGGACGGTCTGAATGCCTATGCGCATTCCATGGCGTGGTTTAAAGAGCATCTCTACGTCGCCACAATGCGGGCGAATTTTCCCCTGATGAAGCGAAGGCTCCCGATTGGGATGGACCCTTGGCCCGTGGAGTGCCCGGAGAATCCCTTTAGTTTGGATCTTCGAGCAGAGGTGTGGCGCTACGCACCGCTCCTCAATCAATGGGAGAGGGTGCATAAGTCTCCGCTGATCCAGGCGACCGACGGCGAGATGATTCCGCGGGAGCTTGGGTGTCGGGGAATGCGGGTTTGTACTTCAGAGCGCGGCGAAGATGAGATTCTGTTCGTTTCGACCTGGTCTCCGGCTCGGGGTCCTGGGCCCAATATTCTGGCGACGCGAGATGGCGTGAACTTTTCGACGACCTGTGAGCCTGGCCTGGGTGGGCTGCCGGTGACAACAATTCGAAATTTGACAGCCTTCCGGGGACGACTCTATACGACGCCTGCCGGTTCTCGCGGAGGCAATCCGAATGTCTCTTCTCATTCCGTTATCTACGAAAGCCACGACGGGGAAGAAGGCCATTGGGAACCGGTGTGTGACTTTGGATTTGGGGACGAAGGGAATAAGACGATTTTTGAAATGGCAGTGTGTGGAGACTATCTCTACGCCGGCACTTTTAATTTGGAGGGTTTTCAGATCTGGCGATCGACGATGGAGGGAAGCCCGCCTTATTCATTTGAAAAAGTGATGGAGCGCGGGGGGGGGCGGGGCGCCCAGAATCAAATCGCTCTCAGCCTATACCCCTTCAAGGGCGATCTTTATGTGGGGACCGGGATTCAGGGAGGGGGCATCGATCGGCAGAATAAGGTGGGGCCTGCTCCACCAGAGCTCATCCGAATTCATCCTGACAAGAGCTGGGACTTGATTGTCGGGAATGCCCGCACCACGGCCGATGGCTTTAAAGAGCCTCTCTCAGCCTTCATGCCGGGCTTTGACAACTTCTTTAACGGTTACTTTTGGCGTATGTGCGAGCACGAGGGCTGGCTTTATCTGGGGACTTTCGATTGGAGCATTGCTCTGCTCTACGCCCGACGCAGCACCTGGCCTCAGGCCTTTGCTGATTTGGTCAATGAGTTAGGACTTGATTTTATTTTGGAAAATCATGCTGGCTGTGATCTCTACCGATCGCGGGATGGCGAAAACTGGATGCCGGTCACGACCAGTGGCTTTGGGAACCCTTACAACATGGGCCTACGGACCCTGGTCTCCACCCCTTATGGTTTGTTTGCGGGCACGGCGAATCCCTTTGGTCCGAAAGTATGGCCTCTTGGCGGCGATCGTTACGTGCCGAATCCCCGTGGCGGATGTGAAGTCTTTTTGGGGGATGATATCAAGACTAATGAGGCTTCGCGGTAAGAGGGGGGCATCAGCGAAGCCTCGCTCGATCATCGTGCTGAGGTCTGATCGTGGCTGTCGCTCGCCGAACGCACTAAGCCCGCTCTTCCTCAGGCAGAGGGAGAGCGGGCTTTTAAGGTTTTGTCCAATGAAAGAGTCGTGGAGATGCCGATCTATTCGGCCGCCGCCGCCGCCGCCGCCGCGGCTTCAGCCTCCTCAATCAATTGGCTCAGATTCACTTCGATGACTTCGAATCCAGCATTTCCTGGAAAGTACTCGTTGACCACATTCGACATGCTGGCCGTTCCGACGTAGAGAGTCTCGCCATCAGGAGAGACGGCCATTGTGCGGAATCCGTAGTTTCGGAGGTTTCCGAGGCCGTCGTTCGACAGCAGAAGCGCGGGTTCGTTTGCGCTCTTGATGAGGTAGAGGTTGGCCCCGGCGTTTGCATAGTCGCCTGCGAAGAGACCGGTATCGAGGGTGCCGATCACAACGCCGTAGTTTGTCGATGCGGCGACCCAGGT
>JAQWNI010000243.1 GCA_029268645.1 Myxococcota bacterium | reverse complement strand
ACAGGGAGCGACCGCCCATCACATTCGCTGGGGCCTGGCCAACCAAGTAGAAAGTGAAACCTTTTGCTTCTCGCTCTTCGAGCGCATGATTAATTGCATCGACAACAGCGGGCTCGGTTTGCGGCCGATTGTCTATGGGCTGCACGATCAAGACGCCGACACGGCCATCGGGGGAAACCAGTGTGTCGCGCCAAAGGCGATCGTCGACGGCGCGCTGGCCTAAAACCTCAGCATCGGGAGCAACCACGCCGTTTTCGACAAGCCGACGAACAGCGAAGCCGTCGTCGGCCGGAACCAGCAGCGCAGCCGTGGAAGGGCTTTCGACAGCACGGATCAAAGGCAATTGTTCGAGGTCATGGCTTAACCCATCGACCATGCTTAGTGAGCTTTCGTCAAAGACGCTCGCACAGGGCTGACCGGGACCACACTCCCAGGCGATTTGAACAGGAAGTCCGCCGGAAAACTCTTCGATCAACGCATTGAGATTCTTCACCGCCATGTGCTTCTCGCCGAGTTGAACCCGATACCCATAGCCAGGCTTCACATTGGGGATACCCACCCCAAGCCCCACCGTAATAGCGAGCAGGATCGAGAGCGTGAGCCACGGTCTTCTCAGCGAGAACTCTGTCAGATGATGCATCGACCCTATTCCTCCCCGTCCGGGCCGGCGGGGGCCGGGGTGAGGGTGGGGAGGGGTCTTTGGGCCGGTGCGGATTGCGGGGCGGCTGCGAAGACCAAAGCGGGCAAGACAAAGAGCGTCGCCAGCAAGGCGCCCACAATGGCCATCGAGACCAGCGAGCCGAAGGACGCCACGGTGGGCCATGCGGACATCATCAAGGTCACGAAGCCGACCGCCAAGGCGAACGATGTTGTCACCAAGGCACGGCCGGTGTGATGCAGCGCAGCCCGCATGGCCTCATGGGAATTGAGGCCTTCGTGGTGAAACCGCCTGTAGTGGGCCAGCAGGTGAATCGAGTCATCCACCCCGATGCCGATCACCACGGCGGCAATCATCGCCCGGGCAATATCGAGCGACATGCCCAACCACCCCATGGCGCCCATCACGATGACCACCGGCAAAAAAGTCGGCACCATGGCGGCCAATCCGTATTTCCAGGAACGGAAAAAGACCGAAACCAGAACGAACACCACCAAGAAGGCAATCGGAAAGCTGCGGTGCTGGGTGGCTTCCACGTCACGGGCCCAGTCGCGACTGACCGCCGTTTCGCCGGTGAGGGTGGCCTGCCAACCTTCGGGTAGCCAGTGGGCCATCTGCTCTTCGACTTGCGCCAGCAAAACTTCTCGGCGGGCTTGCGACAGGTTGCCCGTGGCCACCGAAATGCGAAGCCGACTGCGGTCGAGACTCATCCAGCGAGCGACGGTCTCGGGATCGTCAAATTCGATCAGCTCGAGCATTTCGGCATTGGCCGCCGAGGACAGGCCCACGGTTTCGTATTCGGGCCGGTCGCCGTGCAGCAAGCGGTTCAGGCGCTCGATCAGTTGCACAACACTCTCCGATGCACCGAGACCCTCGAGCGCCGACAAGCCGTTGGAAATTTGACTGATGCGGGCCAGAACTTCAGGCGACTCGACTTCCGTGCCCGGGGGCAGTTGAAGGTCCACCTCAAGCGTGCTGGAGCTGCCCATTCTGTCCGTCACGAAGTGAATGGATCGACCGATCCGGCTTGATTCACCGAAGGTCTCCACCCAGTCGGTATCGGCCCGCAAGTGAACCGCCCAGCCGAACCCGAAAAACACCAGCAGCAACATGCTGGCCATCAAGAGCGAACCCGTTCGCCGCGCACTGGCCCCGACAACGAAGTCCATCGCGGGGCGCCACAAGCCACTTTGCTGTTGGGGGCGAGCCTTCTCTGAGGGCAACCAGTGGGCCGCAATGGGAAGCAGCGAGAAGGTGAGCAGCAAACAAACGATCACGCCAAAGGGCAGAATAAAACCAAAGCGAATAAAGGTATCGAGACTGCTCACCACGAAAGAGGCGAACGCACCGGCACTGGTGAGGGTGGTGATCACACAGGCCGGCCCGGCGTCGCGAGCGGCTTTCAAAAGCGCCTGTTGGGGCAAAAGGCTGGCGTCGGCGTTCCGTTCGGCCGCGTAACGGCTGAGCAAGTGGACCGCGTCGCAGACGCCAACAATCACCACCACAATGGGCAGGACCTCCAACATGCCGTCTTGGGGCCAGCGCATCCAGCCCAGGGCCCCCATCGTCCACAGGTAACCGACCCCCATGGTGATCAGGGTGATCAGGGTTTGCTGCCACGAGCGGGTCATCAGCAATAAGAGAACACCGATGACGGCGATCATCACCGGCACGATGGCATCGCTGCTTTCCGCCAAGGCTCGGCCAGAGCCGACGGCTTCTACGGCCCCCCCTACCGCGTAAAAAGAGAAGCCCTGCTCGGCAAAGGGCGCCAGGGCGGCGTCGATCGCGTCGCTGAGCAACACGTCGGTCTCGGGGGCGCGATTCGCGGGCTGAAGAACAATCACCCCGGCCTGACCATCTTCAGAGACCAAGTCGCCCAGCCAAAGAGGATCGTCAAGGACGCTGCTCGCAAGCTCTGAGGCGTCTGGCGCCACAACACCCTGCTCGACAAAATGACGCACCGCAAAGCCGCTCTCGCTCGGAACCAAAATCGAAGCATTGGCCGGGCTGATCACGTTTATCACCCACGGCAGCGCGGCGAGGGTTTGGCTTAGGCTCTCCGCCATGTTCAACGAAGCGGGATCGAAAACAGTTTCGCAGGGGTGCCCCGCCCCGCACTCCCACACAATCCGAACCGGAACCCCCCCGCCAAACTGGTCGATCAGATCATCCAACCGCTGCACTGCCGGATGGTCGTCACCGATCAACACCTGAAAGCCATAGCCCGGCGTGATTTTCGGAATGCCGAACGCCAGAAAGACCGTGATGGCGGAAAGAAGGCTCAAAATGAGCCAGGGCCGGCGAAGCGAGAACTCTGTCAGACGATGCATGGTGGATTAGCGGCCTCGGTTGAGGGGGATGTCGTGCTTGGCGATGAGGCGGTAGATGGCCGAGCGGCTTTTGTTGAGGATTTCGGCGGTTTGCGAAATGTTGCCCCCGCAGTCGCGAAGGGTTTGCAGCAGGCGGTCGCGTTCGATGCGCTGTCGGTCGTCGCGGATGCTGGCCACGCTCTTCTTCATGTCGATGACAAGGTCGTGCAGGATCTGCCGGCGAATGACTTTGCCCAGCGTGTAGCCCACGGCGCGCTCAAGCAGGGCCTCGATCTGCCGAAGGTTTTCTGAAAACCGGCAACCCTGCAGATATTTGAGCGCCGCCGGCGAAAGCGTGATGCGCTCGCGCCCCACCGCACTGCCGATTTTTTCGAGCATCACCCGGGTGATATCGGGCAGGTCTCCGGGGCGATCGGCCAGGCCTGGCATTTTGACTTCAAAGCGCAGCAAGGCTTGGCCAAGGCGTGGTTCGAACAACCCCTGACGAATCAGCGGGGCCAAGGGCTCTGAGCTGCTGGCAAAGAGCCTAATTTGAAGCGGCAACTGCGAGCTTTGATCGCGCTGCAAACGATCCGCCCAAAACTTCTGCAACCCAGGATCCAGTGCGTGCACTTCAGACAAATGCACGGCTTGCAACACGCCATCTTCGCGCAAGTCCGAAGGCTGAAACTGCGCCGCATCAAAACGATGCAAAGGCCCGCGGCTGGTGGCCCCCAGCTCGTGCATGGCCCGCACGGCCCGGCCGCGGCCAGTGCCCACTTCGCCGCTAACCAACACGGGGGTTAAGAGCGGCGCCAATCCATGCACCTGCCAACGCACCCGCGACATGGCGGGGCTCGACCCCACCAAATGCTGCTCGAGATCGGCGCCGCTAGGCGGAGAAGGCTTCGACTGCGCGGCTTCGCGCACCAACCGAACCAAGTCGTCGATTTCAAGGTCGAGGGAATTTACGAAGTCGTCGGCCCCGGCCTTGAAGGCATCGGCGGCGCTTTGCACCGAGCCGTGGCCACTGAAAACAATCACCGGCACATCGGAGCGCGAACGAATGCGCCGCAACAATTCGATGCCGTCGCAGCGCGGCATGGACATATCGGTGATCACCACCGCCGGGTCTTGGCGACAGAAGGTTTCCCAACCGTCGTCGCCATCCTCCGCCGTCAGGACATCAAAACCCGCGTCTTCGAGTTCGGCCCCGAGTAAATCACGGGCCCTGGGCTGATCATCTACCACCAAAATAGTTGCCATGCCGACTGAGTCTCCCTCAGGACATTGAAACGCCTACATGGCCAGATATTCAAGGGAATTCTTGATGCAGAGTGTCCGAAAGTGTTCGGAAGTGTCCGGTTGTGGTCGGTTCCCGGTTCGAGGACGGGGAGAAAACCCCTACCACACGCAGGAGTGTCATTAATCACCCCACAGTGTATGGGTAAAAACCCGTAATGGTTTTGATCCGAAAAGGTTTCGGAACCAATCGACCCGGCGAAGGTCCCAAAGCGCCATCGAGATCAATGGGTGTCCGCGGCGGTGCTTCAGTCTGAAGCGGCGGACGCCTTAGCGGACCCAATGGCCGCCAGAGACTGCTCGACCAACAAGCGGCTGATGGCCGAGCTTTGGCGGTAGGTGTTCAGGGCGTCGTCGGGGCAGGTCTGCACCAAGGTGGGGGCGCTTGAGGGGCTTGAGTGCGCGGGGATTTTCATTTGAAAGCACCGGCCATATTGCGCCACGGCTTCGAAGAATTCGTCGCGAACCCATTGGTAACCGGTGATTTGTCCGCCGGGCAATGGGTAGGTTTTTTGAACAAAGCCCGGAAGCGAAAAACCCCCGAGATAGATCGACTGGTTTTCAATGGGCAGTTCGCCCTGCCCCCCGGCGCCCATGATGGTCCAGATAGATTGATACATGGATTCATAGCCCGAAGCGGCGAGCGACAAAAAGAGCATCAGCTGCTGGTCTTTGTGCTCGCTGAGCCAAGGGCCCTGGTCGGTGTCGGGCACATATCGCTTCACTTGATACTTCTTTTCCGCGGGGCCCTGGATGACCTGTTCGGTCGTTAAGGTCAGCAGGACCGGGGTGACCTTGGCCAGCGTGCCCACGACGATCACATCGGCGGTGGCCACCATTTGATACAGCGGAAGCGGTTGAACGGTCGGTCGCGGTGCGTCCGCGGCCTGGGCACCCCAAACCAACAGCCAAGCCGACCCAACCGAGAACAGCGCCGTCAACGGGCCCCTCAAGACCATCACAGACCGGGCGCGGGCCCATCTCCGTCCACGCCCAGTTCCGCCGCGTTTTTGATTCCACCCCATGGCGCTGCCTTTTCCTTGCTGGGCCAAGCCGATGGTTTGGCCGTGGCTTCGGCTCGGGCCGAATGCCGCCGCGCACAGGCTAGCCAATCAAAGGGGCCGCAGCCGAAAGAACCGACTGACCCGCAGCAACGCTCCTCAGCGATCACCGCGGGCCAGTCTCCCCCGACCCTGGACGTGGGTTCGAGCCGGGCGCCTGGCTAGTAGCGCCAACGACCCAGCCGGGCGCGACGCGGGCGACCGTCCACGATGCGAACGGAACGATCGCAGCCTCGAAGCGCCGTGCCGTCGTGCAACCGGCCCGTCAAGCAGACCTCGGTGTCACTTGATTGAAGGCCAGAGCGCCGGGGATGAAAACGAAGCCGCAAATCGGGATAGCCATCACCATTGAGGTCGCGGCCCCGACGGCGGAAGCGGCGGGCACGGCGCAGCGACCGGGCCGGCGCTTCATCCGGGCCCAAGCGCAGCGAACGCAGGTCGACGTCGCGCACATCGAGATCGGCTGAGCCCCAAAGCGCCACCGTCATGCGGCGGTCGCGCAGCAGCCGCACCGCCCGATTCGAGCGCCCGGGCCACACGTCGACCCCCACCGTGTGCTCACGCGTGAGCACGAACGAGAAGTCGCCCACTTCTTCCCGCGGACCGACCACCACTTGATCGCGACACCCGGGATCGTCGATCGGCGGGAGCAACTCATCGGGCCGGGTGATGAACTCAAGGTCGGCGTCGCCGAGGTCGAGGTTGCCTTCAATATAAAGATCGCCCCCGGCGTACAACACAAGGCGGGTCAAGCCGGGCACATCGAATGAATCACCTCGGTAAAAGAGGTCGCCCACGGTTCGAACGGTGAGCACCCCGGCTTGATCCAGAGTCACCGTCGCCCCACTGGGCGCTTCCATGCCCAGCTCGGCCAGGGTCGGCGCTTCCAACCAATCGGATTCGGGGTTGACGGATTCGCGGATCGATATGAGCTCGTCTTCGAACTCATCGGGGTTGAGTACGACCAATGTGACATCGCCGTCGATGTCTCGATAGCGGACCGGAGCTGTCCCATCGGACACTGGGCCGAAGATTGGGCTGAACTGAAACGGATAGAGATTCCGAGCAGGCGCGGGCGTTCCTAAGTCGAATGGTTGTCGAGATGGCAGGTCCGATACCCGAGTGCCCGGCTGAACATCGTAAAACGAAAGGCCAACCGTTGGCCCGGTGCGGATCGATGGCGGCGCATCTGTGGACTCATCCGAGTACGTCACCAATAGCTGCATCCAATTGAAGGATACGCCCGTGTTGGAAAAGGGGTTGGGGCCGTTGCCCAGCTGATAAAGGTGGGAAGAGCCGCCGGTTGAGGGCTCGCGGCCGACAAGGCCGCCCGGGGAGGGTTCGTGCTCGACATCGAGGAAGGGTGAAAGAATCCGTCGGCAGAGGTCATCGTCGGAAGGATCGGATAGAAGATACGTCTCCTCGTAGGTGGTCAGGGTGCCTTCCAGCACCATCTCGTCGGGCAAGCGTGGCGTGCCGTCGGCATTCCATTCAGGATTCCCCACAAGGCCTTCACCCGACCAAGTATAAAAGCGATAGGTGGGCGTGTCCGACGCATCGTCGATCCGCTGCGCGCCGGTGAGTGAAAAAGATTGGATGCGGTCGCCGCTTTCATTGAACTCAAAATGCGGGGCATTCACAAAGGTGCGACGCGGAAACCGAGCGCCGGGTGCGACTTCCAGCTGGGAAACCGACACGTCGCCGGCCTCTAGACGCCAATCGAGAAACACCAGCTCTTCCGGCAATGGCCGCCCCGAACCGGCGGCGAGCAGGCGCGGGTAAATCGGCCAAACGCCTGAAAGCGGATCAAATGGGCCCGTGCGCCATTCGAATTCGCCTTCAATCGCTTCGTTGACGCCCGTATCCGATCGCCACAGCGTGCCCTCGCTGATCACGTAGCGGTCTGAGCCTTCCTCGGCCGACACCAGGCCGGCCCCGGCTTGCGCGACCAAACACAGCATCAAAAGAAACCGGCTCGCCCGCTGAAAACTCAGCGCGGCCATGAAATCGATTGAGTGTCGTGCGTCGCCTTGTCGTGCGGTCACTCGATGGCCCCCTTGGTATAGGCCGCAGTATCAAGGCAGGGGCGCATCCCGCGCAATCGAATTCGGGCGAAAACACGTTTTTTGTCATTGGGGTGTTCGGTTGTGTTCGGCGGCGTCCGCTTGTGTCCTCTCGGCCGCCTGAGGGGAAACCAAAACCCTGAATCAACGCCAAAACACCTACGGCCCGAGGGTCTTCCGCCGCGCCCCATGGGTGATTCCGGGTTTCGGCTTGGCACTTTCGACACCGCACAGGATCGGACGCTTTCGAACACTTGCGAACACTTTTTCATGTAACTGACATTTTCTTATCAGTTTTTCTTTGACCCAGTGCGACGTGTCGGCGTACTGCTAAAACCATGACGACACCGAAACGAATCGAGATTCTTCTTGCCAGCCACCGCCACAGCACACTGTTTGTGGGATTGGCCTCTTTTCACACGATCGAACCAGCCAAGCTCTGGCTTGATCGGCTCACTCGCTGGGCACGGCACGGGTTTGCCTTGACGGCGTCCGCCTTGGTGATCGCCTCGAGCGTCACTGGGGCAGCGCCCCCCGCGCACGCCAGTGAAGTCTGCAACGGCCAAAGCATCGTCGATTTAGTTTCGCTGTCGGACGCGCAACTGACGGATTCCGATCAAGACTTGATCCCCGATGCCTACGACAACTGTCTTTACGTCGTCAACCAAATCCAGCACGACTCAGACCAAGATGGATTCGGCGAAGCATGCGACTTCGATCTCAGCAACAACGGTGGCGTCGATCTTCCCGACTTGATTTTTGTGCTGCTGGCTCTCGGCACAGAAAACCAAGCTGCTGATTTTAACAACAACGGCGTGGTGGGTTTGCCCGACCTCATTGCCTTGATGCAGAAGCTCGGGACAGCCCCTGGGCCGTCCGGGCTCAGCTGTGCGGGCAACATTCCTTGCCCGGGAGGCGAATAACCATGTGGCGGACGGAAATAAAAAACCGAACGAATCGCCGAGCAGGATTCTGCATCCGGCTGGGTCTTCTGCTTTTGGCCAGCCTAATAGGGCCCATGTTGGTTGGCCTCGCTACGCCAGCCCATGCGGAAACGTTGGTGGGCGCCACAGCAGGTTCGTTCGGCGTGTCCCCTTTTGGCGCAGCCGTATACAACGTCCCCATTACGGTTGTCCCAGGGACGGCCACAATGGAACCCAATCTATCCATTAATTACAGCAGCAGCTTGAAAGAGGGCTTTCTCGGGTTGGGCTTTTCGCTTCAAGGGCTGGGCCAAGTCACTCGCTGTGGGCGAACAAAATCGCTTGATGGTCAGCACGGCTCAGTGAACTTCGATGCCGATGATCGCTTCTGCTTAAACGGAGAGCGCTTGATACTCGTTGCTGGAACCTACGGTTCCCCCGGCGCCGAATACCGCACCGAGATCGATGAATTCGCCCGGGTTACGTCTTCGGGAACAGCCGGCAACGGCCCAGCCAGCTTCACGGTCGAGCGCAAAAACGGGCTCATCGAGCAATATGGCACCTTGGATGATTCTCGCATCGAAGCCCCAAACCGCAGTGACGTTCGCACATGGGCGCTGTCCTACGTCATCGATCGAAACGGGAACTACGTTCGCTATCGATATATCGAGAATAACGAGGAAGGAGAATTCGTCCCTTCGCACATCGAGTACACGGGCAGCATTGGGGCGGAGCCAGCGGAACCGAGATCCTCCGTGGCCTTCGAATACGAGGACGGACCCCGCCGACTCGTGCGCTATCAGGGTGGCGCCCGCATCTCGACGTTCTTACGCCTCAAAGCCCTGAAGACCTATGCAGACACCACCGGCTCTGACCTCGTTCGCGAATATCGGTTTGATTACGAGCTGTCGCCACACAGCGGCCAGTCCGTACTGACTCAGATCACCGAATGCGACAACGAAGGGAATTGCCTACCAGCGACCGAATTTATTCGAGAGCAGGCCGTATACGGATCTCTACCCGGCTACCCGAAGACCCTCGAGGTGGGCATGTCCAATCTCGAACCGGGTCGGTCCACACAACCGGCGCCCGAAGAACTCCGGTCAGCCGCAATCACGAATTTTTTCCTCGGGAACATGTCGATCGGCGGCTCGGGCAAGCCGCATAGTCTGTTTGGCTACTACCCAGGCGCGATCGTCTCGACAGGTGACTGGGATGAAGGCTCGGGCTCGACCACGCCAATAACGATACAAAACGGTCAACGAGATAGTAGTTGGGTTCTGGACGCACACTATTTTTACGATTCTAGCGACTCTTCTGGTAAGGGTAACGGATGTCCGTTCTACGCAAATACATTTTACGGCGAGTATTCGACCGCTTGGATGATCGGAGTTGGGATACAGAAAAGATACACGTCCCCAGACGGATATTATGAATACGGCTTCGAATCTCGCAGAATCCGTGTGGAGCATCAAAACATTGCCACTCAAGAGCATGTACTGGTTTCGAGCGGGCTCGTTGACCACGTTGTCGAGGCCGATCCGACAGTAAGAGTGGCTGATGTCAATGGCGACCACTGCCCCGATCTAGTCGTTGCCCACACGACAGCAGACGGTCCTCGTCTGAGCTTCAGTTTTTCAGGAAAAGATCCTGAACCAGATGAAATCAATGTTCCCGGTTGGGTCTTCCTTCCCGCGCCCAGCACCGCGCTCACTAGCGAAGAAGACGAATGGCTCCTCACCGACGCTAACAACGACGATTTTTTGGACCTGCTCACATTTGACACAGCTGGAAGTGTTCAAACTTATCTCGGCTATCAAAGTGCGTACGGGCCGGAATACGGGTTCTCATATTCGTCGACGGCGTCGCCAAGCTGGTCTGCAGCATGTTCTCCAAATGATGATACGTGCTCAAAGATCACTTGGAAAACCGCTTTCGTGAACCGAGACCGCCTGCCGGATCTCATTCGAATTCAAGGAAATGTGATCGACACGGCCTTGAATCGAGGGGACGGCTCATTTGAGGTCGTCAGTCAGGTACTCGATCCCATCCAGGCACCGACAGGACCAGACCAGTCTTCTGTCTTGTGGACCGTAGGGGACATGGCGGACTG
>JAQWNI010000242.1 GCA_029268645.1 Myxococcota bacterium | reverse complement strand
CGCCCGAATTCGGCTTGACAGTCGTCACGCCCGGGAGGTAAAACAAGCACAGAAAGGGGCATTCCTTGACGCATTGCAGCCGATTGCGCTTCCGGTGGGCGTGCTCAGAACTGATGGACTCAGACCGCGGGGCCGCTGGTCAAGCCGCCAGGGGAAACCGACTGGGTTTGTGGCCTTTTCTCATGCTCGCTGCCCTGATTCTCGGAACGGGTTGCGGCACTCGAGAAGCTCGAGTGGTGATCATCAGTCCGGCCAACGGCCTCATGACCACCGCCCCCTCCGTCGAAGTTCAAGCGGTGTTGCTCGATGTCAATCTCGACGCCGTCCAAGAAGTCCGTGTCAACGGTCTCGCCGTCCCGCCTCTGGCAGGCGCTGCCAGTTTTACAGCCCAAGTCACCCTTGATCCGAGCCAAATTGAGCAGCCGATTTTAGTCGAAGTGATTGGCGAGAGCGGAACAACGCTGCGAGACCGAATCACCGTCATCTTTGGCACCGGTCTCCCCGATGGCGATTTTTCCCCTCAAGGGATCGGTTTACGTCTGACCGACCCCGGCCTCGATGAAATCGAGCCCATCGTGACCGACCTCGTTCCGTTGGACCTTGCGACGCTCGTGCCGGCGGGAACATTGGTTTTGGACGGCTACTGTTATCTAGACAGCTGGTTTGGGTGTACCGGCCGAGTCGACGCCAGCGTGAGCGGAAACCCCGCTCCCAGCATCAGTGACTTCAACATCGATGTCGATTCGCTCTCCGGAAAAGTCGCCGCCGACGTGACCCTGAGCGACCTGTATTTCAAACTGGACGTGAACGCTGTGACGGGAATCGGCTTCTCGTGCGAAATCGTCGTGACAGCCGCGACCGCGCTGATCCAAGGCGATTTTGATCTGGCTCCGGATTCCTCGGATCCCGACGTCGTCGACGTCTCACAACTCGGAGGTGTCAACCTCGTTTTTTCAACCTTTAATGACAACACGAACTGCGCCGGTTTTTTAGGCGGAATCGTCGAGTTCTTTGTTGGATTGGCGATCAGTGACCTTCAGAATGACTTCGTGAAACCTGGCCTTGAAGACTTCCTGAATGCTGAAGATGCCTCGGGCAATACCCCTGTTGCCGGCTCCTTAGAGGAGGCTCTGACCGCCGTCGACCTGACGGGCCCTGTGGGCACCGCTCTAGGCGTACTCCTTGAGGCGCCGCTCTTCGCCATTGAGATCGATCCGGACGGTATCACCCTAGATAGCGACGCCCGGGTGATCGCAGCCAATCCCGATCCAGACGCAGCTTCGCTCACGGCGTCCTACTCGATCGATCTTCCGGCCCCCGCCTTCCCGCCGACGGCACCGAATGGATCGCCCTACGATCTCGGACTGGCCATTTCAGTCTCCGCCTTCAACCAACTCATGATGGCAGAAACTGAAAGCGGGCTCCTCCTGAGCACACTCACCGAAATCGACTTCGGGTTGGGAGCGCAACCCATCACTGCGGGCACTTTGGCTCTGCTGCTGCCAGAATTCGCCTACCTCGATCCGACCGTCGCCTTGCAACTCGACATTCGGCCCACCACTGCGCCGATGATCACAGCGGAGGCGGGCCCCGGGGAGGAGCTGGTTGAACTGCTGCTGCTCCAGCTTGAAATCAAAATTTCACCCACCGTCGAGCCCAGCCTCTCGCTGCTCGCTGGGGCCGTTGACGTGACCCTGGGCGTCGACATTGAATACGGCGCCGATGGGCTCTCTTTTCTGGTGACGCCCCCCACCCCCGACAATCTGGTGGTATCGGTGGTTCAGAATCCCCTGTTTGTTGACCCGGCGATCCTCGAAGCCTTGATGCCCCTTCTCGTTCAAACGGCCATACCCACCCTGGCGGACTCCCTCGGTAGTTTCAATTTACCGGAATTTTTAGGTCTACAGCTGACCCTTGTGGATTTAGCTCGCATCGATGGATACCTGTTTCTCTATTTTGATTTGACTCCGGTGGCGGTTCCATGAAGCGATCCAAGTCGCGCGTCGTCAGGTGTCTCGCGTTTGCAGCGGCGCTGATGGTCTCTGGGGTCGCCCGAGCTGAACCCGGTACTTGGGCGACGGATCCTTCGGTGGGTGTCACTGAACTCGCGGTCACCCTGCAGGTGAGCTGCGAGGGTGAAAGTTTTATCTGCTCTCAGATTGACGGGTATTCCGACACGCAGGTCACGGCCCTTTCGGGCAGCGGTGATCTTGAGGCGGACGAGAACGCTGGCGCCATTCAATTCCTGACCGATGGGGACGTCGATCTCGGCAGCGGCCCGCAGGCGGTCTTTAACCGCCTCGGAGGCGGGTCGATCACCTTCGCGTATCTGCCCTTTGCCGGCATTCCTCAGCTTCAGAACCTGGAAACCTTCGCCACCGCAGATCCAGCTTGGATGCCAGTGGGATGGTCCAGCTGGACGCCCGGCGATTTCCCACTGTCAGTCATCGTGCCCTACTCGGTGACGGCCGAAGTCGTGGGAGACCTTGAGTTCAATGTTCCCGACCTTAAGCTCCCGGCCCAGAATGTCGAAACCGCCGGGATCTGGCGTGTGATCGGCGATCCAAGTCTGGAAGGTCAAATCGCGTATGAACTGAGAGGGCTCCAGACCTCTGTCAGCCACGATCAGGCCGCCCAGATTCTGGGTGAACCCGTCACACTTCAACTCACTCTCGAGTTGACCTCCAACCTGTCAGGGGCCGCCGGCGTCCCGCCCCCGGTTCCCCTGTTGCAAAACTGGGGACTGGCGGGTCTCGCCGCAATGATTCTGGCGTTTGGCGCCCTGGGACTCTCCAGCAAAGAGAATCGGTTTGCGGCCTCAATGAGGAAGACGGGCCAAGCTTGAGGCGAGCCCGGACATCGGCCGTCACCGTTGCCCTTTATTCCCTTGTTTCCCGGGAGGGCGCCGCGGGCTCGGAGGAAGCGGAACGGCCCGGGGCCGAGGCGTCTTCGTGCATAGTCAATACCCAGGATTCAGCCGGGCCCAGTTCGATCTCTACTGTTTCGTCGACGGCCGGTTGATCCGAGAGAACGCGTCTTTCGCCGCTCCACGGATTCCACAGGGTCAGAGCAGTTCCACCTTTTGTGAGTTTGAGTTTGGCTCGTGCTGCTGACCAGGATTCATTGAAAAGAAGTGCGAGCTGGCCGAAATCCGTCTTCCGCTTCGTCAGTGCAAGCTGCCCTTGATTTCCCTCTCGATGGAATTCGAGAAACTCCGGTTGAATTTGAGCTCTCAATGCTTCTCCAACGCGTTCGCTTTGAGAAATTCGAATCGCCGCTGATGCCCAGGAGGCTGTGGTTTCGCGAACAGCCTTGTCTCTCAGCTTCGCATTGTGCCAACCGGGCGCGCGATGGGGGAGTGTTCCGAGGGTGGCGACCGGTATGCCGGATTCCACTAGGGCCCCAATGCTCTTCACCAGTTCCGGCTCGGCACTCTCAAGAGGGTCCAGCAAAAGGGCCCGATAGGTCTGAGCGCCAACCCGGAAACGTCCGCCTTTTAAGGGCTGAGCCCCGATCAGCATCTTTCGACTAATACGGTCGTAGCCCAATCCCCGACGCCGTAACGAAGCCGCCTCAGCCGACTCGCCTTCCCCCGGATCTACGCGCCCCCATTCTAAACTCGGTGCATCGGGAAACTGCGTGTCGCTCTTCAGCCAAGCCACCTCTGTCGTGGGGCGTCCTTGGCTCATTGCCAAAGACAGCCGGGAGAGGAAACGGTTGAATGCCGGAAGTGCTTCGAGCACGGTCTCGTCGACCTCGGAGGACATCGGCAAAGGACCAGCGAGGATCCGGCCAAAGCCGCCCGGGAACGGGTACCACAAGCTTCCATCGGCTCGTCGATAGGGGTACGGAACACCGTGAAAGACCAGCTGATTGATGCCTGCCGCGTAAGCCCGACCGGCCAACAAGCGCATTTCCGGATCGGACAAGCGCGTCTTCCACGCTTGAAGCGTGATAAATGACTCCGAGGAAGCCCAACGGCGACCGGCCACGTGCGCGGCGGAGGATGCCAGTTTTAAAAAATCAGAGCTTCCTCCTGCGAACAGCGCTTCGGCTTCGGGTACATCCGCGAGGGCATAGGTATCTAAGTAGTCACCATAGCCTCCGTGAGCATGCAGTCGAAAAGTGACTTCGTGTGCTGAGCACCACTCGACGAATCGTCCGATAAAAGCCTGTTCGAACAGGGCTCGGCGGACGGCCTCGTAGTCCTCCCGGATGCGCTGAGCCTTCTCTTGGTCGGCATAAACGTACCTGGGCCCACCGGTTTGACCGAATAGGTCCATCATTTCCGCGTATTTCGACTCACCTCCTCGAACAAAGAGAACTGGCAGATGAGGGAGGATGTCGTAGCCCTTCATCGACTTGAAAGCTTTCGCAAAGCCATCGGTAAAGGGAAGCTCGCCCATCAATTCAAAACTATCGACGAAGAGTCCGCTCAGCCGGTAAGGCTTGATGGCTTCGAGCGCTGGCTCCGCGTAGCCCTGCAGAAGCGCGTTGGCTCCCCTCGATGACAGGTGATCGATGACTCTCGCATCCTGCTCTTCGCCCGGGTAGGCGCCTCCCATCACAAAGTGGCTCGTTGAATTTGAATAGAAAACCATGAGGCGCCACTCGCCTTCGGGTACCTCCCAATTAATTCGTCCCCCTTGGACCCGCGCTGACAGGTCGCGAACCTGACCGAGGACAGGAATGCCTTCTCGTTCCCCGACGATTTGCCCGGCGAGGACCGCCACGCGCTCAACTTGCGAATCGGGAGGACCGAGAACATCGAGGACCCACTCAACCGAATCCCGGTAGGAGGAAGCTGGCGGTCCTGGCAGTCCCTTCCCATATGGACCGGGCCCCTGCACGGACTCGCTTGCCATCAATAGTTGGCGCTCGGCGGACGCCGGGGAAACAGGAAGACCGCCCGGCCAGCCGCTTCCCAGAGTGAGATCGAATCGGAGATCATTCTTTTGGGCCGCCTCAGCGGCCTCAGCCAAGCGTTCGAAGAAGTCCGCTTCTCCTACGCTCCGAAGCCGAGGGTCGGCCCGGATGTCTTCCGGACCCAATCCCAGAAGCAGAGGCTGGACTTCCACCGAGCCAAAACCAGCGCGAGCGATCGCGTCCAGATGAAGCTGCAGGCCTTGGGTTTGAACGCTTCCGCCCGGCCACCACCAGCGCGCGATCGGACGAAACTCACGAGGCGGGTTGCTCCACGCAGCGCTCGCGATGATGGGCGGCCCGGCGGACGGGATGGCAGAGTCGCGGGTCGAATCGGCCCTGGCCCACCCAGGGCTGAGCCCCAGGCCCAGAATGAGGGGCCACAGAAGTATACGAAACGGACGGGATTGGTCGATGCGCACGAAGAATTGGGCCCTCACACTCGATTTTCAGAGGCCTCGCGTGGCCTCCAGCAGGCGGCGATTCTACCTCGATCCGGACGGCGCGCTGGAGACGCCAATTCAGCCCTCGACATCGATCTCAGTTCTCTATCCTAAGGACCGTCCCGAATTAGTGACTAGTCGATTGGACTCAAAGGAAGAATGATGACTCGCCCTGCCCTGTTCTCGCTCATTGGTTCGCTTCTGCTCACGCTCTCGCTGACCGGAGCCTGCAGTGACACGCCGCCGCCCGCCGCGCCAGAGGCGTCTCAGACACCCAGTGCGTCCGCTCGCTATATCCAGGACATTGAGCCCATCTTCAACAATCGATGCATTGCGTGTCATGGCTGCTTGGGCTCGCCGTGCAACGTCAAGCTCAGTTCATTTGCCGGTCTCGACCGCGGAGGCTTTTCCAAAAACCCGTATTCGGTGCACTTCGAAGACTATCCTCGCACGGATATGGACGTCGTGAGCACTACGGAGGCTTGGCGTAAACGTGGGTTTTACCCC
>JAQWNI010000241.1 GCA_029268645.1 Myxococcota bacterium | reverse complement strand
CATTCGGCGCGATGACTCCACGCTGTACGTACCCTTGAAGCGAACCGGCTAGCCGGCATCTTCAGGTCCAGCGTCAATGGCCACCCGGGGCACCCGCGCCGAAATGCCTGTCACCATTTCGTAGTTGATGGTGGACAGCGTCTCGGCCCATCGATCGACGCGAGCCTGCTCAACCCCCTGTTGCCCTACGAGGACAACCGGGTCACCGACCGCCACACGGCCCCGAAGGGCGGTGACGTCCACCAGGGTTTGGTCCATCGTGATCGTTCCGACCTGAGGGCACCGTTGGCCCCCAACTAGGACCTCCATTCGATTCGATAATGAGCGGGGCAGCCCGTCTCCGTAACCTACGGGAAACGTTCCGATCAGGGATGGCCTGTCCGTAGAAAACGTATGGCCATAAGACAACCCAACCCCAGCAGGCACCTCCTTGAGAAAAGTGAGCCGTGTCGTCCAATCAAGAATCGGTTCAAGTTCGGCAACACGTGGGTGGCGATCGCTGGCGACGGCCGCAATCCATACATCGCGATGCCCGGGCGCACCGCATCAAAGCGGCTCTCGGGCCAGTCGAAGATCGCTGCACTGTTTGCCATATGGCGGAAGGGAATGGCCGCCTCTGCCGTTTCCGCACACACGCGTTCAAAAGTTTCAATTTGTTTTTGCGAAATCGCGCTCTCAGGCTCATCAGCCAGGGGGAAGTGGCTCATCAATCCCCGAACTTGAATCCCTTCAAGCGCCGTCGCCCGGGCGACCAAGTCGGGCATCTGCTGGGGGAGCAGACCGATACGACCCATCCCCGTATCGACTTTGAGATGGACGGAAACGGGCTGAGCGAGTTGGGCGCTTGCCTGAGAAAGCGCCTCGAGAACTTCCCGGGAACCAACCACCGGCTCGAGCCGGTGAGCGACAATGGTTTCACACGCTTCCGGCGGAGGCGCAGAGAGCACCAGAATCGTCGCCCCGATACCAACTTCCCGGAGCAAAACCGCCTCACTCACATGGGCCACGCAAACTGTATCGATCCCCAGCGATTCGAGGTGTCGAACGATCAATTCCAGGCCATGCCCGTACGCGTTCGCCTTCACACACGGCCACAAAGGCCGGGGACCGGCCAGGTCCTGAAGCAAGCGAAGATTGCGTGTCAGGCGGTCGAGATGAATGAAAGCCTGGCTGGCCTCTTGCACGCCGGTCTTCTCCTTGCTGAATCTTCGATCCCGAACTCAGGAACCCTGAGCTCAAGAGTCTCGCAGAGATTCATTGCGCGAGGCAAACGCGCGGAGCGAATCGCGCAGAATTGCCCCTGTATGAGCAGCAATCACTTCTTCCTCTTGGGTCGGGGTCACCCAAACGGAAATCGCACTCCTGGCTGAACTGACACACGGAGCGTTCTGCCGGTTCCCTTCCTCATTCAATTCGATCCCCAACCAGCTCAGCCGAGCACAAACCGCTTCTCGAAGGAAGGCCGAGTTTTCGCCAACGCCCCCCGTAAAGACCAAGGCATCCAGTCCGCCTAATGCGACGATCATGCTGGCAATTTCTTGCGCGGCCCGATACACGAAGAGGTCGATCGCTTCGCGGGCTTCCGGAGAAGAACTCGCGAGCAGCGTTCTCATATCCGAGGACAGGCCCGAAACACCCAGCAGTCCGCTCTCGTCATGAAGCAAACGAGACAGCTTCGGCTCGTCGTAGCCCTGCTCTCGCATGAGGTACAGCATCACCCCTGGATCAAGCGCCCCAGGACGAGTCCCCATCATGAGTCCATCGAGGGGGGTCAGCCCCATGGAAGTCGCAATGCATCGGCGCTTGGAAACGGCGGCCAAGCTCGCTCCACTGCCCAAATGCCCAATAACAACTCGGCCGTCCGCCGCCGAACCCAGTTTCTCGGGCAAACGATTCACCACACTCTCGTAGGAGAGACCATGGAAGCCGTATCGCCGCACTCCGTGATCTTCCTGAAGTTGGCGGGGAAGAGGGAAACGCTGAGCCCAGTCGGCTTGGGTTCTATGAAAGGCAGTGTCAAAACAGGCCACTTGAAGCAAATCCGGTTGCAATCGGCTCATCGATTCAATCGCTGCCAGCCCGTGAGGCTGGTGACGGGGCGCCAGGGGCACCAATTCGCGGAGTGCGTCAAGGACCGTCTCATCGATCGCCACCGGTTCAACGAAGCGAGTGCCCCCGTGAACAATCCGATGCCCGACAGCCCGAACTTTGGATCCGGGGCAGTGTAAAGCTATCTGGTCAAGAATGAGATCAAGGGATCTTGGGTGGTCCCAGGCCGACTCACCCTGGCCGCCGCCCAGCGACTTTTCCTCCAGCACCTCGCCATCGCGGAGACAGACCCAACGGGGGGCGGCCGGCATCCCCTCAACCCGTCCACGGAAAAAGGGCTCTTGGAGCCGCTCCGAGTCCAGTCCGGAAACCCACTGGGCCCCGTCATACACAGAGAACTTAAGGCTCGACGAGCCCGAGTTCAGCACGAGAATGACGTCGCGCATCATGTCACCTGGCTCTGTCTCACTGCAATTACCTCGCTGAAGTCAAAAGAACGCCCGGTGGATCGAGTCTCTCCTCGACATCGGCTTTACGCTCGAGGGCGCCTATGGGAGAATCGGTGACCTTCTATTCTGCCAAACCACAAGGAACCGTCGAATGCCCGAAGCCACCCGACTCACCGCGGACGGTCGACCCGTCACAGATGGCCCCACCGTGATGACGCCCTCCGAAGCCTTTGTCGAGACTCTCGTCGCCCAGGGGGTCACCGAGGTGTTTGGAATCGTGGGTTCGGCTTATATGGATGCTTTCGACCTCTTTCCCGCGGCGGGGATTCGATTCATCCCAACAGTGCATGAGCAAGGGGCCGCCCACATGGCCGACGGCTACTCGCGAGCCTCGGGCCGACATGGCGTGTGTATTGGCCAGAATGGTCCGGGCATCACAAATTTTGTGACGGCCATCGCCGCGGCCTATTGGGCCCACAGCCCAGTGGTGGCGGTCACTCCCGAAACGGGAACCCTCGCTGTTGGACTGGGCGGCTTTCAAGAGACCAATCAGCTTCCGATCTTCTCCCCCATCACCAAATATCAGGCCCACGTCAACAACCCGGCCAGAATGGCAGAGCTCACTGCACGAGCCTTCGACCGCGCCAAGGTCGATATGGGACCCACCCAACTCAACATTCCCCGGGACTACTTCTACGGGGAAATCGAGTGTGCGATTCACGACCCTCTCACCATTCGCCGGGGCGCAGGCAGCCTGACTGATCTCGACGCCGCCGCCGAGGCCCTCGCCGCTGCAGAGTTTCCTGTCATTCTGGCTGGAGGCGGCGTCGTCGCCGCAGACGGAGTCGACGCCTGTGTACGACTGGCGGAGATCCTCGGCGCGCCGGTGGCCAACAGCTACCTCCACAACGACTCCTTTCCCGCAAGTCACGAACTTTCCTGCGGTCCCCTCGGCTACCACGGCAGTAAGGCGGCCATGTCGCTCATCTCAAAAGCCGACGTCGTCTTGGCCCTGGGCTCTCGGCTCGGCCCCTTCGGCACGCTTCCCCAATACGGTTTCGATTATTGGCCCAAAAATGCCAAGCTCGTTCAAATCGATGCAGATACCAACGTGCTGGGCCTCGTGAAACGCGCCGACGTCACGGTCTGTGCCGACGCGCGAGAAGCCGCTGAAGCCCTCGCTCTTCGCCTGGCCGAAAAAACGCTGGCCGGATCTGCCAACCGCGAAAGCCGCGCCGCCACGATCCAAAAAGAAAGACAGGCTTGGCGCGACGAGCTGAATGATTGGAACCACGAAAAAGATGATTGGAGCATCGAGGTTGCTGAGGACTCAAATTACATGCATCCGCGCCCGGTTCTCCGCGAGTTACAGAAAGCGCTCCCGGCCGACGCCATGGTTTCGACAGACATCGGCAACATCTGCCAAATCGCCAACAGCTACCTCTCATTTGAGCGGCCCCGAAGCATGTTTGGCGCCATGATGTTCGGGAATTGCGGCTACGCGCTCCCGGCCATGATTGGCTGCAAAGTCGCGGAACCGGATCGCCCAGCCGTGGCCTACGTGGGCGACGGCGCATGGGGGATGAGCTTCGGAGAAATCCTCACCTGCGTTCGAGAACAGATCCCCGTCACTGCGGTCGTTTTCAACAACCAACAATGGGGCGCCGAAAAGAAGAACCAAGTCGACTTTTATTCCAATCGATTCCTGGGCGTCAACCTCGAGAATCCGAGCTGGGCGGAGGTGGCGCGCTCATTGGGCGCCGAGGGCCGGACGGTTCAGAAGACCTCTGAGGTGGGCCCGGCCCTGGCAGACGCCTGCCGAGCTCAGCAAGACGGAAAGACCACCGTCCTCGAAGTCATGGTGACCCGAGAACTCGGCGACCCCTTCCGGCGAGACGCGCTCAAGCTCCCGAAACGTCTGCTGTCGAAATACAAAGACTACTCGACCGAGTAGCCCGCCTCTCGGAGAAATCACGATGACAACCGCCGATCCCAAGCGTCACTACTGGCTGCCCTTCACTCCGAACCGTGAATTCCGAGCCCACCCGCAAAATTTTTCCCGGGCCGAGGGCATCCACTACTGGAGCGAGGCGGGGCATGAAATCCTCGACGCCAGCTCGGGACTTTTTTGCACGCCTCTGGGTCACGGCCGGCGAGAGATCGCAGACGCCGTCCATGCACAATTGCTCCAACTCGACTTCGCAGGAGCCTTTATCCGGGGGCACGACCGAGCTTTCGAAGCGGCCGAACGCATCGCTCGACTGACGCCGGCTGGACTCGACCACATCTTCTTCGGGAACTCCGGATCCGAGGCGGTTGAAACCGCCATCAAGATGGCCTTCGCCTATCACCGAGCCCGAGGAGAGGGGCAACGTACGCTCCTGGTTTCAAGGGAATTGGCTTATCACGGCGTCAACCTCGGCGGCGTGGGCCTCTCTGGCATTCGAGCCAACCGAACCCACTTTGGCGCAACACCGGGGGCCGTCGTCCACCATATGCGTCACACGGGGATTCCGGCCAATCGATTCGCCACCGGGCAGCCCGAGGCTGGAAGTGACTTGGCCGAAGACCTCGAACACCTCTGCGGCACTTACGGGGGCGAGAACATTGCGGCTGTCTTCGTGGAACCGGTGGCCGGGTCGATCGGCTGCCTCGCTCCGCCTGTCGGTTATCTCGAACGAATCCGGGAAATCTGCACGGCCCACGGCATCCTCTTGGTCTTCGACGAGGTCATCACCGGGCTCGGACGATTAGGGCACCCCTTCGCGGCCCAGGCCTTTGGTGTGACCCCCGACGTGATCACCATGGCCAAGGCCTTGACCAATGGCATGCAGCCGATGAGCGCCGTGGCCGTTCACTCGGAGATCCACGAAACCCTCGTCGAAAAATCCAAGAATCCGCTGGTCGAGTTCTTCCACGGATATACCTACAGCGGCCACCCGGCGGCCTGCGCCGCCGCCGTCGCGACGCTCGACATTTATCAAGAGGAGAAGAGTTTCGAGCAGGCG
This sequence comes from Myxococcota bacterium, assembly GCA_029268645.1. Classification (GTDB taxonomy): domain Bacteria; phylum Myxococcota_A; class UBA9160; order UBA9160; family UBA4427; genus TMED88. The sequence continues at coordinate 2,484 of JAQWNI010000241.1, read as the reverse complement.
GCCAAGCTCTCAAAGACCTTCGGCGAAGGGATCAGCGCCATGTCGGATATTGAAGGAGTGACGGGCGCCCGATGCTGCGGCCTGTTTGGCGCAGTCGACGTGGAGCCGGTGGACGGTCAGCCCGGCCGTGCCGGCTACGAGGCCCAGAAAAAACTTTTCGACCTCGGCCTACACCTCAAAGCCACCGGCGACAGCCTGCTGATCGCCCCCGCTTTCACCTTTACGCCGAGCGATCTCGAGACCCTTTTTGAACGCTTGCGGGCCGGCCTCGAGGGGTAGCGCCCGGAAATCGCAAGCGGTCTGACGCCCCGCACGTCCGGAGGCTGTATCCAGGGGCTGAAACGGCCCCGAGAGCCCTCCGGGGCGCCTTCATGAAAATTTTCACGGGGTGCACCCTCGGGACGCTTGCATCGGTCGGACGCGTGCCAATCCTCTGGGCATGCAGTCAGACAAACTTACGATCAAAACCCAAGAAGCCATCAACCGTGGGCAAGCCATCGCCCGGGAGCGTGGCCACAACTTTATCGAATCGACCCACTTGCTCGACGCCCTTCTCGAGCAAGAAGAGGGCAGTACCGTCCCGGTGCTTCAAAAGCTCGGACTGTCGGTTCCGCGCCTCCGCGAGGCCGTAGGCCAGGCCCTCGACACATTGCCCAAGGTCAGTGGCGGGAGTCCTGTTCAACTCGGACAGAGCGCCGCTCAAGTTCTCGAATCCGCTTTCACAGAGGCCGAGAAGCTCAAAGACGAGTACATCTCGACCGAGCACGTGCTGCTCGCGATGGTGGCCAGCGAGCGGGATCCTGCGGGCCAAATTCTACGAGCAGAAGGGGCGAACCACGAAGCCATCCTTCAGGCGCTGGCTTCGGTCCGCGGCGGTGCGCGCGTGACCGACGCCGACCCGGAATCCAAGTACCAAGCCCTCGAAAAATACGGACGTGACCTGACCAACGTCGCCCGGAGCGGAAAGCTCGACCCGGTCGTCGGGCGCGACGAAGAGATCCGTCGTGTGGTGCAGGTGCTTTCGCGGCGCAGCAAGAACAATCCTGTTCTAATTGGAGAACCGGGCGTCGGCAAGACGGCCATCGCTGAGGGCTTGGCCCAACGCATCGTCGCCGGAGATGTGCCGGATACCTTGAAGGATCGGCAGCTCATTGCTTTGGACATTGGCGCCCTCATTGCCGGCGCCAAGTACCGCGGTGAATTCGAAGATCGCCTCAAGGCTGTTCTGCGCGAAGTCTCGGAGGCCGAAGGGAAAATCATTCTCTTCATCGACGAGTTGCATACCATCGTGGGCGCCGGGGCTGCGGAAGGGGCGGCCGATGCCGCCAATATGCTGAAGCCCGCGCTGGCCCGCGGCGAGCTTCATTGCGTGGGCGCAACCACGCTTGACGAATATCGAAAACACATCGAAAAGGACTCGGCCCTCGAGCGGCGATTCCAACCGGTGGTGGTTGGAGAACCGAGCGTGGAAGACACCATCTCGATTCTTCGCGGCTTGAAAGAGCGATACGAAGTACACCACGGCGTACGGATCAGCGACAATGCCATTGTGGCCGCCGCCACCCTCAGCAACCGGTATATCACCGATCGCTTTCTGCCCGATAAAGCCATTGATCTGGTGGATGAAGCCGCAAGCCGAGTTCGCGTCCAGATCGACTCCATGCCGGAAGAGCTGGACCAGATCGAACGGAAACGCATGCAGCTGGAAATCGAGCGCGAGGCTCTCAAAAAGGAGCAGGACGAGGCCAGTCTCGCCCGCAGCGAAGCGGTTGAGCTCGAGATCGCTGAGTTGCGATCCAAAGGCGATGCCATGAAGGCCCGCTGGGAAAATGAGAAAGCGGTGATTGCCGACGTGCGCACGGCCAAAGAACGGAAGGAAGAACTTGAGCTTGAGCTTGAAAGAGTAACCCGAACCGGGAATCTGGAGCGCGCTGCCGAGATTCGGTATGGCGAACTGGTTCAGGTCCAGAAAGAAATCGAAGAAGAGCAGGTCCGATTGGACTCGCTCCAAAGCGAGGGCTCCTTGCTCTCCGAGGAAGTCACCTCGGAAGAGATCGCTGAAATCGTCTCGAAATGGACCGGGGTTCCCGTTTCAAAGATGCTCGAGAGTGAGCAGCAAAAACTGATTCATATGGAAGAGGCCTTACATCAACGCGTGATCGGGCAGGAAGAAGCGCTGGTCGCCGTCTCCAATGCGGTTCGACGAGCACGAGCCGGACTCCAAGACCCTGAAAGACCCATCGGCTCGTTCATTTTTCTCGGGCCCACTGGCGTGGGTAAAACCGAAACCGCCCGGGCCCTGGCTGACTTCCTCTTCGACGACGAACACGCCATGGTTCGCATCGACATGGGTGAGTACATGGAGAAGCATTCTGTATCCCGACTCATCGGCGCGCCCCCAGGCTATGTGGGCTACGACGAAGGAGGCCAGCTGACCGAGGCCGTCCGACGGCGCCCCTATAGCGTTGTGCTCTTCGACGAGAT
>JAQWNI010000240.1 GCA_029268645.1 Myxococcota bacterium | reverse complement strand
CCCTTCTGCCAGTTGGCACCACAGAGGCCGCCGCTTTGCAGGGCCTGAACGGTCCGCAGCGTCTCGGCCGGGCTTCGCCCTGCTGACAGGTCATTGACGCTGACCGATCGCACTGTGCCCGTGTTGTCGACAATCACGGTGGCTCGGAAGGCAATGCCTTCATCCTCTTTCAGGACATGAAAGGCGCTGGACACCGCGTGGTTGGTGTCCGCAAGGACGGGATGAGTGATCTCCGCGGGGAAAATCTCTCGGTCGGCGAACCAGGCATTGTGGCTGAAATAAGAGTCCGTGCTGCAGCCGATGACCTCGATGCCGTCGTCTTGAAAATTCTCCAATTCGGCTTGGAAGCCTTTAATTTCGGTCGGGCAGATGAAGGTAAAGTCGAGCGGGTACCAGTAGAGAACGTGCCATTTGTTGGCGAAGTCGCTGCTTGAGACGGTTTTCTCTTCACCGTTCACGTAGGCGGTGGCGGTCCATTCGGGTTCCGGCTGTCCGATCATGCTCATTCGATGCTCCTCTATATTTCCAATCGTTTGAATGTCAAGCCGCGGTCGTCAAGGAACGGACGACGCCCCCGGTCGCTCAATCGTGCGGCGGCCGCTGAGAGTAGCCACGGGCGGGGGGGGCTGGCCATCTCTGCGACTCGTTCGGGCTCCCACTTACGCTGCTTCGCCCCCGGGTGGGGGCTAAGTCGTTTTCGCCGGGCCGCGCTTCGGCTGGCTCCTGGGTGCAGCGACGTGTGCCCGATAATTAGGCTCTCCTGCAAGTGAAGGCGGCGGGGAAGGGCGAGAGCGGCCCCTCGATGAGGCTCATTTCGAGTCGAAGATGGCCCATAAGCGCCTGATTGGACTCGTCTTGTTCGGCACGCAGTTTGCTTTACCCGGGGCTGGAGGGTGCCTTGATGTTTTGCTTCCCGCTGAGTTTAGGTTCGGCGGAGCGTGGCGAGGCGGGGCGCCCCGGATTCCTGGATGACGCACCCGGGCTTTGGATGGGGGTCCGGCCCGGGTGTGTCAGGAAACCGCCGCCGGGCAGGAATTGCCAGCTTCCCGGTCGCCTGGGGGCTGTGGCGGAGTCGGCGCCAGAGGCTCGCTCAGGCCCGGGGGTATGAACCGCCGGGTCTCTCCGAAAACCGGACGGTAAAACGAGCCGTTTCGCGACCTCCGGACGCCGCATATTCCTGGCTTCACTCTGGCTAAGGCATTCCATCAACGGCTTCATTCATCCAGACACACCGTCTGGAAGTGTCGCATTTCTTTGGGCCACCCATCTCGCTGTCAATGCGGGAGATTCCATCGGAATAAAGTGGCTTGCCTCCGGAAAGTGCACGTCGAGTCCATCCGCGAAGACGTCCGCGAGGCCAGGCCATGTTGGCGAGGAGGAAAAGTCCATTATCTCTCGATCCGGCTGAGGCAGTTTGGCGCGTAGGATGGTGACGGGGGTGGTGACGTCTTCAATGCTTTCAAAGACTCGCCTATTGGATCGCGCGCTCATGTAGATGCTGGCTTCGACTTCCGGGGGGCACGCCAAGCGGAATCCTGCGGGGTCGGGACAGGGAGTCAGACCGTATTCACAGTAGTCTCGAAGAGCAGCGGGGACAAAACGGGAGAAAGGAGCTCGCTTGCGGAAACGATCGTACATCGCCTCTGGTGATCTGAAGGACGCTCGTCGACGTGCAGTGGGGTGTCCCTCATGAGTGATGGACGCAGGCAGGGAGGGCGGATCGATGTACTGCTCGGGAGGTCCGATGACAGGGTCGATTAGGAGCAGTCTTTCGAAACGATCGGCCTGAAAGGCGGCGGCTTCGACCATGGCGTGTCCCCCCATGGAATGCCCTACGCCGATGACGGACTTGAGATCCATTTTTTCCACGATCTCCGAAAGATCGTCTCCAAAAACCTGCCAGTCATGGATCAGTGGAGCGTCGCTTCGTCCGTGGCCTCTTTGATCTAGACAGAAAGCCCAACGCGGGCCGAGGTGACGGAGAGTCTGATCCCAAATACGTCCATGAAAGCCGGTCGCGTGAGCAAATAGAACAGGGGCCCCGACACCACGAAGCTCGGGATGCCATTCGTAGCAGGTCAGCTCCACGCCATCAGTTCGAACCCTGTGTTCGACGGGTTGGTTTTCGCGGGGGCGCTCCAATTGGATCTCCTGATATTTTCAAAACGGGGCCACGATGGCCTTGGAGACTACCTTGCCTGCTCGCTCCTCGTATCTCCCTTTTTTTGAATCGAAGTTTCCCGAGACGATCGCGGAGCGGAAGATATCCTCTAGGGCAGCGGCCGGGGCTGAGGGTGCCGGCCTGGGGTAGGCTGGCTGGGCAGCCGAACCAAACGGCACGCAGAGGGAGAGAGGCCATCAGCCAGGAGGCACAGCCGACGACCCAGCCGCAGACCGGGCCTGTGTTGAAATATTGGGCGGTCGGGCTCGCTCTTGGGTCCGGTCTGCTGCACGTTTTGGCATTGCCGCCAGACCCGTTCGGCCCGCTGGCTTTCGTTGCGCTGGTGCCTTTTCTGGCCGTTCTCCGCCTGGAGAGCCACCTTGGGATGCGTCTTCTGCTCGGTTTTAGCTTTGGGCTGGTGACCGTTGTTGGGACGAGTTACTGGATGCCCGAATCCATCGCGCAGGGCAACGGAGTGTCGCCTGTCGTGGCCTTGGGGTTGGCGGTCGGGGTCACGCTTTGGTTCACCCTGGCTTTCGTCGGGTTTCCCCTCTTGCTTCAGTGGATCGAAAGGGGACGTCTGGCAGGACCTTTCTCGGCGCCAATTGCCTGGGTGACTCTCGAGGCCCTTCGAGGGGCAGGCATGCCGGCGGTCGAGTGGTTGGTTTATGCCCATACACAGTCGGGTCACTCGTCTGTGATTCAACTGGCCGATTGGGCTGGGGCCCCTGGGCTCTCATTTGTTCTGGTTCTGGTGAATTCATTGATCGTCGAGTCTTTGCTACCGCGCGCTGGACGTAGGCGTTGGTCTTTTCTGGTTTCCGCGGCCATCCTCACCGTCGGCCTCCTTCTTGCGGGTCAGGTCAAGGAGCGGGCGGAAGAGGCGCTGAGGCTCCAGCACCCGGATGAATCGGTACGCGTGGCCGTGGGTCAACTGGCGATTCCTCAGTCGGACCGATGGGTCGCCGAGGAGGCGTGGCCCCGGATCGATCGCATGCTCGCGCTATCCCGGCAGGCCTTCGGTGAAGGGGCACAGTGGATCGTTTGGCCTGAGACCTCGGTGGAAACCCACATCGATAAGGCGGAAGGGCTCGGCGAACGAATTCGGCGGCAGACCGGCGAGTGGCCGCAGTCGAAGCTGATCGTGGGAGCGCCTCGAGAATCCAGGACCGATCAAGAAAGTGTTTTTTTCAATAGCGCGGTTTTGTTGGGGACATCGGGAAACATCGAAGGCCTTTACGACAAGGTGATGCTGTATCCGATTACTGAGGCATCCCCGCGTGCCTGGATGTGGATCCCTGGCTTCGATCGGATCTTCAAAGAGCAATTGAAGTGGGTGCCTTATTCGCCTGGTGAATGGTCTCAGCCTCTGATGAATGTTTCCAACGTGCCCGTTGGAGTGATCATTTGCTCGGAGGCTTTGGGCTCCTCAATGGCGCGCCATCGAGTGGATCAGGGCGCCCAAGTACTCATCCATATGGCGAACGACGGCGTCATCCCGGGAGACATGCCCGCGGCTCAGCATTTTGCCATCGTCCGGCTTCGCGCGATCGAATTACGGAGGCCGCTTCTGAGGTCTTCTAACCTCGGCCTGAGCGCAATTGTGAGCGCCACAGGGGAGGTTCTCGCCGATCACGGGGGTGAAAGACCAGGCATTGCTGTAGCGACGATTCGACCTCGTCGTGACCGAACCCTCTACGCCCGGGCGGGCTGGCTTCTGCCTTGGGTTTGCGGAGCAATCGCTTTAATGGGAGGCCTGCTGCCTAAGAACGGTTTAAGCAGTTCTTAAGCCTGCCGTCTACGAAGCACGGCACCGGCCACAAGCACCCCAGCACCAAACAGCAGGAGTGCACTGGGCTCGGGGACTGCTGCGGCGGAGCCCTCCTCCTGCGGCGGAGTGACCGTCGGAGGCACTTGGGTGATGGCGTTGCGCGGCGCTGCGCTGCGGGTGCCGCCGCTTGAGAATGCGGCGCTAAGGGTCGGTGCGGCGAGCATGACGAAAACCGTCACCAGGCTAAGTGTCGTCGTGCGGATTCTCTTCATGGTCCCTGGCTCCTCAGGTTTTTCTTTTTTTGGGGCTGCTTGATCAGCTGTCGTAACAACCGTGGGTTTTGAAAGACACGCTCTTTCTATGATTACCGACCGTGAGTGACCTTAATGTACAGGATGGTGATGGGAATAAGTTTCTAAAATCGAATCCATTGTGAACTTTGTTAGATAACTTTTTAGTGTAGGGTGATTAGTGTATTTATCACTGCCCTTCAATTACCGAGTGCATGCGAATAGTTGGCCGCCGGAATGCCGGCTCATAAATACGCAACTCCGCCTTATGTGTGAACGCCAACGTCCTGATCACGAAAAGGCAACTCGTATGCATTTGGGCGGTAGGCAATCGAATCAGCCGAATCGACCGTCATCAGCCGCCGAAAAGGAAGTTCTGTCCAGCGCGATGTCTGGGGCATTGCCAAAGGCGCGCTCTTTCGTTTTGCCGGGTGGGCTAAGAGAGCCGATCGGCTTCCTGGAGCTGTTCAGCCGATGCAGAGCGCGGCCGAAGGGTGTAAAGCCCTTCGGTAGTTTTACTGGGGTCTATCAGCGACCTTTGAAATCAGGATCCCGTTTCTCAAGAAAAGCCAGCATGCCCTCTTTGAAGTCCTCGCTTCGAAAAAGGGGTAAGAGCTGGAGGAAAACGTGATGGACATTGGCTTCGAATGTTTCATTCGCGGCCATCCGCATCATTCTTTTGGTCGCTTGAACAGCAAGGGGGGCATTCCCTGCGATCTCTCCGGCGAGTTCTCGGACATATGCACTGAGCCCGTCAGCCGGAACGACTTCATTCACGAGGCCGTGTTCCAGACATTGCTGGGCCGAGAGGGTTCGGCCCGTAAACATGATTTCGGCTGCCTTGGCCCATCCCACAATTCGAGGCAGGAGCCAGGTCCCTCCGCTTTCAGGGAGCACGCCTCGGCGAGTGAACGCAGCGGAAAGCTTGGCCTGATCCGAGGCGATTCGAATGTCGCAGCCCAGGGCCAGGTCCATCCCGTAACCGGCGGCGCCCCCGTTGAGAGCGCAGATGACCGGCTTGTCGACGTTGTGAAGCACGGTCGGCGGGGCGTTGCGCAGATCGAATCGGGGTGGCGCATTGGAGTTGACCGAGAGGCCTTCCCCTGCAGATTGAGCTTTGATGTCAAGGCCGGCGCAGAAGGCACGGCCGGCCCCGGTCAAGATCACAACTCGAACATTAGGGTCCTGGTCGAGCTGGACGAAAGTCTGAGCGAATTCGTCAAGCATCTTGGCCGTGATCGTATTCATCCGATCCGGGCGATTCAGAGTGACCGTCGCAATATGTGAGTCGACCTCAACGACCAGTTCTTCCAATTTTACTCTCCCCGATACTGAGTGACATTTGGCTTCCTTCCGGAAGGTATCACCCTTGTCCGGTGCTCGTCACTTTCTAGGGCGGCTCGACTGCAGGCGGCGGATTGCTAGCTGCCGTCTTGAAATTTGCGTCTGGAGAGCCGCTTTGCCGAGACGGTTGCGTGTCGAAAAAAAGGGCAATTCCTTCGCTTGTCTCGGGTGCTCAGGAGGAGCTTGCACTGTTGGCGTCTCGCACTTCGGCTTAGACTTATGGGCAAGCTTGAGGACTTCGGCTGAGACGGTCGACTTTGTGGAAAACAGTCCAAAGAAAGAGGGATATGCTGAATAACATCGGACTTCTATTGGCTAAGCGAGCAATGCTGAATCCTGATCTGGAGGCGGTGGTCGACGTGGCCACCGATCGGCGCCTGAGCTACTCGCAGCTAAACCGACGATGTAACCGCATCGCCAATGCCTTGCTGGAGCTAGGTGTTCGCAGGGGCGATCGAGTGGCTCTGCTTCAAATGAACAGTGTCGAATTCGTCGAGACATTTTTGGCCGTGGCCAAAATCGGGGCGATCTGTGTGCCTTTGAATTGGAGACTGGTGGCCGACGAGCTTGCATTCATCCTCCAAGACAGCGGAACATCGGCCCTAGTCTTTGGGCGGGAATTCTTGGAGACGGTGGCCGAACTCCAAGGCCGACCGGCGCTTTCTGGAGAGGGCGAAGGGGCTTCGAATCTGAGGCATTACCTGCAGGTGGACGGTGAAACGGCGACCTGGGCCCATGACTATGCCGGTCTCTCTGAGGGCGCTTCGTTCGAGGAACCCGAAGTCAGCGCGGGTGGCTCTGATGATCTCTACATTATGTACACGTCTGGCACGACGGGCTTGCCCAAAGGCGTAGTGCATACCCATGATACGGCTCTCTGGGGAAGTCTGACCATTCTGGTGACGGCGGAGATGCGTCACGCAGATCGCTACATGGTCGCGCTTCCTCTATTTCACGTGGGTGCACTGACCCCGCTGACGGCGAACATTCATCGTGGAGTGACGAGCATTCTCCTAAGGGCTTTTGATCCGTCTCAGGTTTGGCGCCTGATCGAGTCTGAAAAAGTCCAGAATATGCTGGCCGTGCCGGCCATGTTGAATTTTATGCTCCAGGTTCCGGATCGCGACCAAGTGGACCGGTCGAGTTTGCGTTGGATCATGAGTGGTGCGGCTCCCGTTCCGGTTTCTTTGATTCGCCAATACGCTGAGATGCAACTTGATATTCATCAGGTGTATGGGATGACCGAAACATGCGGTCCAGCGTGTCTCACGACCCCGGAGACGGCCGTTCGCAAAGCGGGATCAACGGGGAAAGCTTTCGTTCATACGGAAGTGCGGGTTGTCAATGAGTCGGGAACCGACGTGGCGGTAGGCGAGGGCGGTGAGGTCTGGATTCGGGGCCCCCACATCATGAAGGAGTATTGGAATCGTCCCGAAGCAACAGCCGCGACCTTGGTGGATGGATGGTTGCGTTCAGGCGATGTGGCGACTGTGGATGAAGAGGGTTTTATCTATATCCAAGATCGTAAGAAAGACATGTTCATTTCGGGAGGGGAGAACGTCTATCCAGCCGAAGTTGAGAATGTCATTCTGGCTCATGCGGGGGTCGCGGACGTTGCCGTGATCGGTCAGAGCAGCACCAAGTGGGGTGAGTCTGGCTTTGCCATCGTCGTTCGATCTGACGCTGGGCTGAGCGAGCTGGATGTGCTCGAGCACTGTAAGGGAAAGTTGGCGGGTTTTAAGATTCCGACAGGCGTGGCCTTCATCGAAGAAATCCCGCGGAATCCCAGCGGCAAGATTTTGAAGCGGCTCTTGAGGGAGGACTTTCCAGGTCCGGCTGCTGAGTAACAGGTCTTTATGAAGGACGCGTTACCCAAGTATGTAGGGGGCGGGCGATGACGGGTTTGCTCTTACGGGGTCACGATATGGAAGCCCTCGTCGGGACTGTCAAGCATCGAGAAAAACGAGAGGAGGGCCATTCGGCTGCCCTCGATTGAAAGGTCGTCTGCGAAAAGAGCCTCTTTGAGTCCGATTTGTTGCGTCAGCAGTCCCAGTAAAAATTCATGGGTTAGATGAACTGTCGCGTCGGTGTTTTCGAGAGGACCCTCGATCAAGCGATGATGTAAAACTGCATTCTCGACCCACAGGAGGTGGGTCTCTCCGAGGTCAGTGAACTCGAATTGAATCACAGTGTCTGAATCAGCCGCATCGCCCGCGTTGAGTCGGGTCGCGAGGGTGTCGAAGATTTGGTCAAGGGGCACCTCTCGAAGCAGTTCGATGGCGTCTTGAAGATTAGACCCGCCTTGATGGGGACCGTGGCGAAGTTCGTAGGCGCCGCTCAGATAAACGTCGCGCCAGGGGCCTGACTCAGCTTGATAGCCCAGTTGATCGTAAGTGCGGGCGAGCCATTCCCGGGCCTCTCGATTTTTCGGATCAGCAAAGACAGCATGGTTGAGGAGTTCAGAGGCCCAACGATAGTCGCCCGCAGTGAAAGCCTTTTGAGCCTGTTCAAGGACTGTTTGGGAGCCGCCGAGGGCTTCGACATATCGACGGGCGGCCTGTTCGGGCGGTAGCGGGTCGAGGTGAGCCGGGTTGCCGTCGTACCAGCCGAAATACCATTGGTAAACCGCTTTCGAGTTGTGCTTGAGGGTGCCGTAGTAGCCTCGATTTCCAAAGTGAGGCGCTAGGCTCGGCGGTAACTCGAGTGATTCCGCAATTTCATTTGGAGTCAGCCCTTGGCCTGCCAAGCGAAGTGTCTGGTCGTGGATGAACTTGTAGAGGTCTCGCTGGCGCTTGAGAAAAGCGAGTACTTCGGGGTTGCCCCAAACGGGCCAGTGATGGCTCGCGAGGAGTACTTCGGCCTGACCGAAAAGATCGATTGCCTGCTGTATCGCATTACTCCATTTAAGGGCGTCGCGAACCTTTGCCCCTCTGAGCGTGTACAGGTTGTGCATGGTGTGCGAAACCACTTCGGCCCCGTCGAATGCTTTGAAGTCCGGTAGGTAAAAAGTAAGTTCCGCCGGAGCCTCTGTTTCGGGAACGTATTGGAAGATGAAACGGACCCCGTCGATGACCATGGCCTGGGGGGTGGAGTCGACGAGTTCGGTGGGCAGCGCAAGGGTGGCATGCCCTCGGGCGGGTTGTTTTCCCAATCCGGTATCGACATGTCCGCGTGGGCCGCGTTCGAGCGCCATGCCATACATGAGGCTCGCACGTCGGAGCATGATGGGGCCCGCAATGATGTTCTCGCTGGTCGCTTCCTCAGTAAAGCCTGCGGGCGCGATGATCGGAATCTGCGATCTCGCTGCGGGATCGTCGGGAAGAATTCCCCCGACACCGCCAAAGTGGTCGATGTGGCTATGGGTGAAAATGACCGCCGAGATCGGCTGATCGCCGAGGTGCCGTCGGGCAAGGTCGAGGGCCGCTGCGGCGGTTTCCCGAGAAGTGAGAGGATCGACAACAATCCATCCGCTGTCCCCTTGGATCAAGGTCATGTTCGCGAGGTCGTAGCCTCGAACCTGATAAAGGCCGGGCATCACTTCAAAGAGCCCGTGCAGCCCGTTGAGCTGGGCCTGGCGCCAGAGGCTGGGATTGACGGTGTCGGGGGCCTCCCCCTCGACGAATGCGTATTCGCGAGTGCTCCAGACGACGCGTCCATCCGCCCGGGTGATATGAACCTCAGGGTCCGCGGAAATGAATCCCCGGCTGGCGTTCTCGAAGTCGATGGGGTCGTTGAGGGGAAGCCTCGCGCCGAAATCGACATTTTGCTGAACGGTTTCCGTGGTGGCGGCAGTATGGCCGGCAGAATCGGCCTCAGCGTCCGTGGGCCGCGATGCAGGCGAGGGCTCGACGCCGCAGCTGAGTGCAGCCAACACTGATGAAAACACGAAACAGAAAGCTAGGCTCGAAGGGTTTGAGGGCATGCGGTGACGTCTCTCCAAAAAGGGCTCGGAACGCGCATCTTGTCCGTGGGCCAGGCTAGGCGCGGAAAAGATTGCCGGACTGTAAAACAGGCCCCATTCTATAGCCTCTTTAAACGTTGGCCGAGTGGACGGAGCAAGTGAGGGAGAGAAAATGTCGAACGAGCATCCGAAGCTTCGCAGAGCTGTCCAGGGATTGATTATCTTGAGTGGGTTGGCCTTGGGAGGCTGCTCAGCGCTCGGCGGGTCAAAAGCGGACGCAGTCAAGCAGCCCAGTCCGCAGTCCAAGACGGATCGCAGCGCGCTTCGTGCCCAGGCCAAGGCCATTTTTGGGAAGCTCCCCACCGATGCTTCTGATCCTTCGCGTCCGATTTCCGCCGCTCAAGTCGACCTCGGGAGGACGCTGTATTACGACCCCAGGTTGTCAAAGAATCACGATATTTCATGTAACTCCTGTCATCAGCTGGATGCTTTCGGGGTGGATGGAGAGCCGACCTCTCCCGGCCACAAAGGTCAGCGGGGGGACCGGAACTCGCCGAGCACTTTTAACGCAGCCTTACACGTTTCTCAGTTTTGGGACGGCCGAGCGGCTGACGTCGAAGAGCAGGCCAAGGGGCCCGTCCTGAATCCCGTTGAGATGGCCATGCCTTCCGAGGAAGCAGTGGTCGCGGTCCTCGTCTCGATCCCTGGTTATGCCTCGTCTTTTCGGGCGGCCTTTCCTGGCGAGTCGGAACCGATTTCCTATGACAATATGGGCATCGCGATCGGCGCTTTCGAACGCGGGCTGATTACCCCCGCTCCCCTCGATGCGTTTATTGCCGGGGACGACGCGGCTCTCAACGCAGAGCAGGCTGCCGGGCTTCAGACGTTTATCTCGGTAGGCTGTGTCGCCTGTCATAACGGAGCGGCCATTGGGGGTGGGACCTATCGGAAACTGGGACTGGTGAACCCGTATCCGACGGAAGACCGGGGTCGAGAAAAAGTCACCGGCCAGCCTGAAGATCTCCATGTCTTCAAGGTTCCGTCTCTTCGAAATGTGACCGAAACTGGGCCGTGGTTTCATGATGGTTCGATCGGTCAGATCGACGAGGCCGTGACATTGATGGCCCATCACCAAATCGGCGTCACCCTCACGCCTGAGCAGACGCGAGATCTCATTGCCTTTTTGGGAGCCCTGACCGGCCAAATTGAACCCGCCTACGTGGCACAACCTCCCTTACCCCCGAGTGGTCCAAATACGCCGAAGGCCGATCCCACCTAAACCGTGCAGGCTGGGCGGCGATTGAACTAAAACGTCATGTGTTCTCTGGACTTCTGGACAATGATGCTCGCGTATGAGTGACTTGCGCGGTCGCGTTCGATGGAGATCGGTCCGGAGGGTAGGGTGCGGCGCATGAAGGGAAAGCAGAAATAGGATTGATTCGGGCCGCCGCGTATGTTTAAAATTGGCCTATGTCCGCTCTCTCTCTCGTTTCGGGGCATTCCTCAGAGGAAGAAAGCCCCTCTCCTTTTGACGCTCTGGTATTTGCCGGGGGGGGCTGCCGCTGTTTTTGGCAGGCCGGGTTCTATGGGGTCGTCGGTCCAAGCTTGGCGCTGCAACCCCAAGTCGTGACTGCGGCAAGCGCTGGAGCAGCCTTCGCATGCGCAGCCTTGCTCGGCCTCCAGGAGCGGGTCCTGGCGGACTTTAAAAAGAGGGCGGGGCAGAATCATCGCAATTGGTACCCCCAAAATTGGGTGCGCGGTGAAACCGTTTTTCCCCACGAGGAGATCTATCGGAATACGATCGAGGCCACGATTTCCGATTCTGACTTCAAGCGTCTTCGAGAAGGACCTGATATTCGAATCCTTCTCGCCCGTCCGCCCCGTTGGGCTGAGGGGCGCCTCGGCTTCGCCCTGGGAGCCCTGGCTTATGCGCTGGACCAATCCCCAGCACTCTCTCACCTGCAATGGCCACAGAGGTTTGGCTTTCTTCCCGAAGTCGTCTCTCTTCGTGAGTGTGCCAGTGTCGGAGCATTGGTTGAGCTGATTCTGCACTCTTCGTGTACGCCTCCGCTCTTGCCTCTCTATCAGCGAGAGGGGCGGACCGTTTTGGATGGAGGTCTGATTGAAAACGTCCCCGCGGATTTTGTCGGTCCCGCACGATCGACGCTGGTTATGCTGAGCCGGCACTGCGACAGGGATGAACTGCCGAATCACCCGAGGCGAACTTATGTTGCGCCCTCGCGTCCCATACCCATCGAGAAGTGGGACTATACGAGCCCTGTTTTAGTTGATCAGACTTACGACTTGGGTCGCCGAGATGGGGAAGCCTTCCTGAATGCTTTTGATTCTCAGGGGGAGAGTGTTGGTTTTGCTTCTTTTGCGCAGGACCCGGTCTTGCCGACCGCTGGTTAGGCGAGCCCCTAAGTCGGTTCACCGAAGAATCAAAGCGAAAAGCGCTCGTTGAACCGTTCTTGGGTGAATGGGTTAACTTGGACTCTCGCGGGGGAAGAGAGTTCACCATGGTTCGGCCTTTTCGGTTTGGCGTTCAAATATCGAGCTTTCCTCGAGATGACTGGGGCAAGGCCTTGCTCCACCTCGAGTCGGCGGGTTTTTCCACGGTTTTCCTGCCCGATCACTTCAGCGGTCAGTGGGATCCGCTTGTGACCCTGGCTGGGGCCGCTGGCGTCACGCAGTCTTTGGGGCTGGGAACCCTGGTGTGTGATGTCGATTTTCGACACCCGGCCGTTTTGGCCAAAATGGCGGCGACGATCCAGGTGATGTCCGGTGGACGCCTCGAACTCGGTCTGGGCGCTGGCTGGATGCAGGATGATTATGACAGCTCAGGAATTCCCTTTGACCCTGTAGGCGTTCGGATCGATCGTCTTGAGGAGGCGCTCGCCATCGTGGTGAGCCTCTGGGAAAATGAGACCACGCATTTCGAAGGATCGCATTTCGTGATTCGGGGGATGCAACGGTCAGTTGATTTAGCCGGGTTGCCTCGGCCCCGACTGCTCGTCGGCGGGGGTGGGCCTCGTATTCTTCGACTCGCTGGCGAACGCGCCGATATTGTTGGCATCAATCCGGCGATGAAAGAAGGTCGAATTACGGGAGATACCGCGCGTGATTTGACGGCAGACCGCCTGCGGCAGAAGATCGAGTGGGTTCAGGCGGGTGCCGAGCGGGCTGGCCGACGGCTGGACGAGATCGAATTGAACAGTCTGGTTTTTGTGGTCGCGCTGAGTGATGACCCGGTGCCCGTCCGAGAGGGACTGGCGAAAGCATTCGGCATGACGCCTGAAGATGTGGCGGAGACTCCGCTTGCGCTGACCGGGAGCGCTCAAGAGATCCAAGACAGGCTCTTTCTGCGTCGCGAGCAGACCGGGATTAGCTATATCGTCATCCAAGGAGGCGATGAAGAAATGCTGTCACGCTTCGCCGAAGAAGTGGTTGAACCTCTCACGGGCCAGTGAGGTCAGAATCTACGGGGCTGCTAGCATTGCCCTGTGAGCAAAGAAAACGAAGCGCCCGTAACTCGATCTGAGGCCGTGACGGAGGCCGTGCGCGTTCAAGTGCGGGCCCGATACTCAGCCGAGCACTCCGATCCCAGCAGGGGGCATTGGTTTTTTCTCTACACGATTCGAATTATCAACGAGGGCGGTGAGGCGGTCCAGCTAACTGACCGGCATTGGTACATTGTTGACGGATCGGGCGAGACCGAAGAGGTCCAAGGTCCGGGTGTGGTGGGAGAACAGCCGCTCTTGGAATCAGGGGCATCCTTTGAATATACGTCGGGCTGCCCCTTGACGACCCCGTTCGGAAGCATGTCCGGTAGCTATCGGATGCAACGTGGCGATGGGACAAATTTTGAGGCCGAAATTGGGCTTTTCGAGCTTTCCCAGCCGGTTGCGATTCACTGAGCCTCAAGGCGACTGGCGATTGACCTCTCCGCCAGGCTGACTGGCTGGTTTCTAGAAGTCGATTCCTAGGCCAAAGGTCAGGCGAAAGTCGTCGGGGACTGGTGAGTCAGGCGTTGGCTGGTAGGCATTGGCTTGATTTCGATCCCAAATAAATGTTGTATCAAGGTCGATGTCACGCCATAGGTCGACGGAGAGAGTCGTCAGAGCGTGCTGGAAGGTGTATTGGGTCTCCGGGACACCGAGTTGGACTTTGTACTCACCGCTCCATTCGATATTTTTTGTGATGTCGGTATCGAATCGCAATCTGAAGATGACGGATGCATTCGTTCTAGAGATTAGGATTGAGGGGGTGTTGGGGTCGAATGTTCGGGTGTAGGTTGCGCCTGCGCCGACTTCGATATCAACTGCGGTGCGGCCATTATCGATGATGGAATAGCCGACTCCGGCCGAGGGGACGAGTCGGAGGTTGATGTCCTGGAACCGATTGGTGTAGTACTCGAAAGCAAAAACTGTGATGTAGAAGCGGCGCGTTATGAGGATGTCTCCTTGGACATCGACTCGGTGGTTGTTCCCGGTTTGCGAACCATTCGCCGCACTGATAGTTCCGTTGTACTGGCTCGTGGCACGGGTATTCGCAGTTTCCCGCATGATGGACGCGATGGCGGTAAAGTCAGTTTGATTCGTGTTGCCTTTCTGTAGAGTGAGTCCGATGCTGGCGTTTCCGCTCCAGTAGTTCCACTCGGTGGGCAAGCCCGGCACCATCCCTAGAATGTCTATTCGGGTAAAACTCTGAACCCCGCTTTGGCTCCGGATGCGTACGATATTGCCGCGAATGGCCACATTGCCAACCACTAGCCTGCGCGTATCCAAGCTGACGGTTTGAGGGCCGCTGGTTACGACGGCATAGACGTCATCTAGATCGAGAGTGAGTTCGTCGAGTTCCTCGCTGTCGAATTCAATAGAATCAACCCGGATGCGGTTTACGGTGCCTCGGAGCCATTCGCCGGACGTCAGCTGGATCCAGTCCTGTCCGGTGCCGGCCTCCTCGCGGGGTTGGAATTGCTCATCGGCGACGAGTTTTTCTGGCGGATAGGACGACGGCGGCTTTGTAGGCGGACTCGCCCAAGTGACGAGGGGGAGCAGGGCGAGCACGAGGCCAAAGCCGATCTTGCGAGCGCGGTGGCCGAAGCGTTTTTTTTCTGTACGCCCGAAATCGACTAGGCCGGAGCCCGCTCGGTGGGGTGTTCCCCCGTCCTTGAGTCGGCTCAACTGAAGATGAGTTTTTTTAGAAATTTCAGACATCATTAGCGGAGGAAGACACTACAGGCCTGTGGCACTTTAGGCGAGAGCTACCATTAGCCGTTTTCGAAGAGTTCGATCAGGCTGGGTCCGAGCGCGTGAGGAGTTTCCACATAGGCGAATGCGAGATGAGGACCGAATCGTTTTCGAAAAATAGAGCGGTATCCGAACTGAGCGAGTTCCGCCTCCTTCGCGTCGAGATTTTCGACGATGAAGCGAACGTGATGAGGTCCTTCACCGCAGCGTCGAAGGTGCTCACTGTGAGGCGTCTCTCCTTCCAGAACCTGAATCAGTTCGACCTCGACGGGACCGCTTGTGTTGATCGCAATCTTTAGGTGACAGCTGATTTCTTTACCTCGAAAGAGAACGCCGTCGAGCGGGGCGTCCATGAGTTCGAAGGGGCCGAAGAGCGCTTCGTAGAGCGGAAGAGAAGAGTTGAGATCATGGACGACGTATCCCACCTGATCGATGGGGCCTAGACCAAGCTTTCCATCCTTTAAAGCTTCCATAGTATGGGACCCTCCAAAGCCAGACCGGATCTAGGTTTGAGTGCAGCTTGAATGCGAGATTTGTTCTGCTTTAAGTTGGATGATGGAGAAGCTGTCGCTGCCGTGCCATCCCCCTCAATCGAGCGGGGCGCCTTGGGGCCCCATGCGATACAGGGCGACCGACAACGGGATTTTTCTCCCCGTCAAGGGAGGATTGCAGGCGGAGGAGCGTCGCGGCTGCTTGGTCGGATTTTTCGAGGATGATGGCTCGCGATTTGGATAAGCTTGGGACTCTGCCCTCACACGGCGTGTCGCACTGGAGGATTCAAAATGAGCGAAGCCAGCAAAACTCTGCGGATCGAAGACCTCAGCGATCCGATTTTGACGCCGATGCAGAAAATGGCTCGAGAAGCCCTTTCGCAAGTCGAAGTCGACCTTTCCGAAGAAGGCATCCTGGCGGAGGCGCGAGATCAAGCCGGCCTTGAAGACTTTGGAGATGATGAATTCAGAGAACGTCTACGCGTTTGGCTTCAGGCCGTCGCCGAGGATGACGGGCTCGCGCCGGTCGGGCGTTATGGGGTTCGACGTGACATCGTTCGCTATGCGGTCAATCGTCTTCGGTTTGAAGATTTGTGGCGTCGTCATCCAGAAATTGATGATGTGGAGATCAAAGCGCCGATCGTTATTGGGGGATTACCGCGCTCGGGGACGACACATCTCTTGAACTTGATCGCAGCCGATTCGCGTCTTCGATCTTTGCCTTATTGGGAAAGCCTCGAGCCGATTCCTGACTTTCGTGAAGAGTTCAACGAAAGCGGGGTGGATCCGCGATTGCAACGCTGTCGCGAAGCTTATGCACAACAGGTCGAGATACTCCCCTTGTTGAGGAATATGCATGACATGTCCCCAGAACATGTCCACGAAGAAATTGAGTTGCAGGGCCTCGATTTTGCATCCTATGAGCTGGAGTGGGTGGCCACGGTGCCTCGCTGGCGGGATTTCTATCTGGCACACGATCAGACGCCTCACTACGCCTACATGAAACGTGTTTTGAAGGCCCTCCAGTGGCTGAGAGGGCCGAATCGTTGGATCTTAAAATCGCCCCAGCATATGGAGCAGTTAGGCCCTCTTCAGACCATTTTTCCAGACGCTGTCTTCGTGTTGACGCATCGTGATCCGGTGTCGGTCATTCGGTCGGCGATCACGATGCTGGCCTATGGAGATCGTATTCGGCGTCACCGGGTGGACCCGCCGACGGTCGCGGCCTATTGGAGTGAACGGGTTGAGACGCTTCTCCGGTCCTGCGTCCGGGATCGAGATCTCCTCCCGTCAGATCGGAGTCTGGACGTTTTGTTTCATGAATTTATGTCGGATGATCTCGCGATGGTGGAGCGAATCTATGATTTGGCCGATCTAGAGATGACGCGGGAAGCGCGCACGGAGTTGGATACCTATATGGCGGCCAATCCACGGGGCAAATTTGGTCAAATCGAGTACGACCTTCAGGGGGATTTTGGGGTTGACCCCGACCGATTGCGTGAACGGTTTGATTTCTATTTCAAAAAGTTTCCAATTCAGGCTGAAAACAGTCGCTGAGACTTGCGTTTCTTTGTGCGAGTCTTCGGAAGAGTAGGCCGCAGTTCGGAAACCGAATAGCAGAAAGGAGTTGGAGGATGAGTGAGAGGGTCGTTTTTGATTATTCGGGTTATCGTGTTCTGGTCACCGGCGGCACGAGTGGGATTGGTGCTGAGATCGCGTCTGCGTTTTTCCTAGCCGGCGCGACGGTTTTTGTCACGGGAACACGTGAGTCGCCAAAAGAATATGAGAGCGATCTCTCGAACTACGAATATCGTCAGTGTCGAATGTCGGAGTCCAGCGAAATTGAGTCTTTGGCCTCCTCGATCTCCGCGCTGGACGTACTCGTGAATAACGCCGGGGCTAATTTTCCGGGGGGGCGGAACGAGTGGGAGCCGGACGTTTTTGAAGAGTCGGTTGCGATTAATTTGTTTGGCGCGTTCAGGTTGTCTGTGGGTTGCAAGGGGCTACTTGGAGCCAGCTCGGTTTCGGGAGGAGGTAACATCATTAACTTGGCCTCCCTATCCTCTTATTTTGCCGTGCCCGTCGTCCCCGGGTACGGGGCCGCGAAAGCAGCGATCGTGCAGATGACAAAGAACTTGGCCGCGACTTGGGCCGGTGAGGGGATCCGTGTTAATGCCATTGCGCCTGGCCTGATCGAGAGCAATATGACCGCGGCCATGAAGGGGGTTGAGGCCCTTGAACAGCCCCATATTGCTCGAACTCCGATGGCACGCTGGGGACTCCCCGGAGACATCGCTCCGGCAGTGCTTTTTATGGCCTCTCCGGGGGCAGGTTTTGTAACAGGTCAGACGTTGGTGGTCGACGGCGGCTATTCGATCGCTTGATGTGACAGAGGAGCAGGGCAGGATGGAAGTGAACGTCGACCCTCGGACCCCTGTGCTCATCGGGGCGGGCCAGGTCAAACAACGACTCGAAGATCCTCGCGAAGGAGTCGAGCCGTTGGATTTGATGCTTCGTGCTGCGCGATTGGCAGAGTTGGATTCCGGGTGTTCTGGCTTTTTGAATCAGCTTGATGCCATTCTAGTGCCTCGGGGCCTTTGGCCCTATTCGAACCCGGCTGCGGCGCTCCGCGACCGATTGGGCGCATCCTCTGCTGCGACGGGGCTGGCACCGATCAGCGGCAGTATGGTGCAACACATGCTGAGTTTTGCGGCCCGTGAAATCGCTAGGGGAGATCGCGAGGCCGTGTTGATCGTGGGAGCCGAGGCGGAGCACAGCAAGCGGCGTGCGAAAGCCCGAGGCCTTAATCTCAATTGGTCGGATCTGCCTGAGTCACCGCTCGATCTCGATTTCGGTCAAGGCGAGCAGGTCTTGAGCTCTCACGAGTTTGATCGCGGAATTGCGCGCCCTCCAGCATTTTTCTCGCTTTACGAAAATGCACTTCGTCACGCTCGAGGTGAGAGCCTGGCCGAGCACCGTCAGCGCGTTGCTGAATTGTGGTCTGAATTCTCCAAGGTCGCTGCTCAGAACCGCCATGCATGGTCGCCGGAAGCGCTGGAGCCTGCAGCGATCAAGGAGGCCACGGCCGACAATCGGTTGATTGCATGGCCGTATACCAAGCGCATGTGTTCAAATATGGTGGTCGATCTCGGTGCGGCGGTCATTCTTTGCTCCGAGGGTTTTGCGGACCGTTGGGGGGTTGCCCGAAGCCGGCGCGTCTATCCCCATGCGGCAACAGATTCCTCCGGTTCCTCTCTGCTTTCTCATCGCTGGGACTTTAAGAGCGAGCCGGCGATGCGGCGGGCGGGAGAACGCGCCCTTGAGCTGGCGGATGCATCGATCAACGAAATGGATCATTTAGATCTCTACAGCTGCTTTCCTGCGGCCGTCCAACTTGGGGTCCAAGCACTCAGCATTCCAGAGGAGCGGGCCTTGACGGTGACGGGGGGGCTCAGCTTTTCGGGGGGGCCATTCAATAGCTACGTGTTGCATTCGATTTCGACCATGATGAATCGACTGCGAACGGCTCCGGGGCAGCGTGGTTTGGTGACGTCGATCGGAGGTTGGGTCGATAAGCACGCCTTCGGAGTGTACGGAAGCGCACCTCCCAAGCGGGGGTTTTTGTATGAGGACCTCTCCAGTGCAGCGGCAGATCTACCCACCCGTCCGCTGAGCGAGACGTTTGAAGGACTTGCTGAAGTGGAGACTTATGCTCTGCGCTATCAAGGCGGAAAAGCGATGGGTGTTTCGGCGGCCTGTCTGAATGCGGAGGGTGTTCGCATTTGGGGCTGGAGTGAGGATTCCAATCTCTTGAACCGGTTGACTCGTGAGGAATGGATCGGCCAGCCCGTGAGGCTTGAGGCTGAAGGACATCTCACGCTGGTCTGAACCGAAGGGTCGAAAACGTGTTTTGCCTGGGGAAGGGCTATTCGGTTGTTCCCGTGGCGCGAGTACGGACGGTATAAACGGTGTCGCCGGATAGGATGCCGCCTCTTCCGAAGAGGCGCCCTCCTTGCCAGTTCGAGAGGCCAAGTTCGGGCCGGTTTAGGGCAAACTGTCCGTCGACCCAACGCGAGTAGCCATCACCTACGAAGGGGGCGTTGACGCTTTCGTAGAATGTTTTTTGCTCTTCCGAATCGTCTGAGATCAGACAGGCGACGAATTGGGAGCTGTATTGGTTAAACAAGGCAACGCTCTCTTCGAGGCTGTCGACGAGTTTGAGGCTGATTTCAGGCGTTTGCTCCCACTCCCATTCGTGGCCAAGCTGCTCGACTGAAAGTTTTTGCGCCTGCATTTCAGGAATGTCTCCCTCGGCTCTGCGTACCAAAATTTCAGTTTCAAAAAGCTGAGCCGGGACGCTGCCGACATCTTCCTCGACAACGTGAAGTTTGTACTTTTGTCCGAGTCGTTCTCCAGCTTTAGTGAGGCCTGAGAGAAGGCGCGGGATGAGGACATCCGCCCGAGCGCGGGGCAGGCAGCAGACGTTAAGGGTGTTGCAGACTTTTCGATCAAGGGATCGGATGACCGCCGCCTCGAAGGTGTCTGCTTGGGTATGCGCTGTTGCCATCATCCACGCGCCACCCGTTCCATGCAGGCTCACGGGTACACCGGCTTGCTGAGCGAGGGAGCCGAGTGTGGCGACGGCCGGACCCGACCCGCGGGCCACGGCTAAGCTGAGGCGTGAATCGGAGAATAGAGCCCAGCCCGCAGAGTGAGTGCTGCTTTCGACCAGGGAAACAGACCCGGCAGGTAGCCCTGCTTCGACCAAGGCGGGTATGAGAGCCTCGGCCATAATTCCCCGCGCTGTCTGAAGGGCGTCGCTGCCGATGCGGAAAACTACGGCATTGCCTCCCCGAAGAACGCCCGTGGCATCGGCCAGCACGTTGGGCCGGCCTTCGAAGATGAATCCAACAATCCCGAGTGCGTCGCCCATCAGATGGGCCTGCCAAGTATCATGGGAAACGGTTTCCAGTACCTGACCGCGGCGGCTGGGCGCGTTGATCCATCCCCGGAGGCCCTCGATCATCCCCGTCCGAAGTTTTTCATCCGCGACCAGTCGCGTCGTTGAACGATTTCGGTTCCGTGCCGCGACAACGTCGATTTCGTTTATTCTTTGAATCTTCGACCAGGTTGATTCGTCCGCCAATCGCCCAGCAAAACCCGAGTAGAAAGCGGAGATGTTCTGATCAGGAGTCGAGGCCAAGCCGGTGAACGCTTCCTCCGCACGCCCAATTGCCTCCTCGGCGATTCGCCGTTCAGCCGCCGGGATGTGGAGAACTTCCTCAGTGGACTCGACTATGTAGATCGAGTCCCCTGAGCGAAATTGTTCAGCGAGATCGGGTGAAACCGGCACAGTTCGGTTGCCCCCGAATACGAGGAGTTGGCCCGCTTGCAGTCGGTCGAGAGTTTGAGATTGTTTCACGCTCCGTAGTCTGATCGTCCTGGCGCCCTCTGTCAAAAACAGCATGGAAGTCGCCAGAGGGCACCGCTGAGGTGTTCGAGACCGCCGAGGCCCCAAATGTCTTCGGGGTCCTCTATGGAAAGGCCGGAGAGGGCGAGCAATCGCATTCGTGTTCGATGCCGAAGGGGGCGGAAAACCTGGGCCCAACCCTCCTATACCTTCCAAATCGCCACCGGTTCTTTGGGGGACGATCAGATTTGAGTCACAGATTGGGATCCCGAGGGCCATATCCTTCGTAATCCGGCAACACGACGGATCGGGTTCGTTCGATGGCTTTTTTTATTGGGTAAGGTGTTGGCGGAGGAAGTTGGGGCAGGGGGCAAGTTTCTCAATATTCAGATTCCGAATGACTTTTTGTCGCTGTCATGTTGAATCCGGATACGCGGAGCGTTGCGATTCACTCGGCCATCTCTTCTTGATTCGACTTCGGCACGGACGCATCCTGGAAAAGCCAGTCTGACGAAAATGCATGAATCGGGAAAAAGTTGGTTTCTTCTCATGGATCCGGGCTCGCCACGGGAAAGCTTCACAGGGGCGTCAGTTTGCGCCACAATTCGGATACTTGGGAGGCGATCAGTCGCTTAGGCGCCGGTTTTGGCTTGTTTTGGGACCCCTCAGAGTCTCGAGGAGAAGTGAATTGCAATTCGGGGTCCGACATAATGCAGAATTGGATGCAAGGTTTACTGGTCGCGTAGCCTCCGCTTGGGGCTCCACCGATTTTGTGCAGGATGGGGCGGAAGGTTTATTCCCAGGAAAAAGTTGGAGGGCCCTCGGTGTCGATGCTGTACATCAGTGATGCCGTCGAGGAAGTTTACGGCCGACAGCTTGACGAGATTGCCCCGCACTGGCCACGCTTCGTTGCCAGGCCCGATGGTGTCGAGCCGGACTACGGATCCATCGAGTTCTTTTATTTTTCAGGGGATATTTATCCATCCCGCGTCAGAGATTTTGCCGTAGCGGCCCTGAAGTCAGAGAATTTACGTTGGCTGCATACTTTTAGTGCAGGTGTCGACTCCCCGTTCTTTCAGACTCTGCTGGGCAAGGGCGTCTGCGTATCGACTTCTTCCGGGGTGCATGCTGTTCCGATTGCGCAGACGGTCATGCTTTATTTACTGGCCCTGACGCGTGATTTGCCCGGGTGGCTAGGGGATCAATCGAATCGAATTTGGAACCCAAGGTCGATTGGAGCTCTTCAGGGGCTGAAAGTCGGGGTGCTGGGCATGGGCCCGATTGGATACGAAATTGCTCGACTTTGTCAGGCGATGCGGATGGACGCCATCGCCTTTCGTCGGACGGTTCGAGGGGACGAGCCATGCCCCACCTATGGGATCGCAGAACTTGATTCGCATTTGTCCGAGATGGACGTGATCGTTTTGGCACTACCGTTGACTCCTGAAACAGATCGGCTCTTGGGAGCGTCTCGCTTGTCTCGAGTGAAGCCGGGAGTCCTAATTGTGAATGTAGGGCGAGGCGCCTGCCTCGATGAAGAAGCTCTTGTTTGCGGGCTCGAGTCCGGTCAAGTAGGCGGAGCAGGACTTGATGTCTTTGCAGAGGAACCCTTGCCCCAGGGAAGCCCACTTTGGACGATGTCAAATGTCATCGTTACACCGCATAGCTCGGGTGAAGAGCTAGGAAATCACACTGAGGCCACCAAGATTTTTCTCGAAAATGTGGTGCGCTATCAAAAAGGGCGTTCCCTGTTGAATAAAGTGCCCAAACTGGAGCCTCTATGAATTCCAACTTGTCGCTGCATTCCTTAAATCAGAGTTTTCATTGGCGGAATCGTTCAGGATCATTGAGAAGGCTGAGCGAGGAGCAGCGTCAGCACTTTAATGAGCAGGGCTTTCTCGTGATTCCTGATGCCTTTGACCCGTCGGCGCTGCAGCCGCTGATCAGGGATCTCGACGCGGCGGAAGAGGGCGTCGACGCTTTTCTGAGAACCCAGCCCGACGGAAAACTTTTCATTGCCCGTGCCGATGACATTACTTTTACCACGCACCTGGTGACGCGCTCAGAACGCGCTCGGGAGTTTACGCACTCTGCTTTCTTTCAGGACACTGTTTATGACTTGATGGGCGAAGACGTCCGATTGTATTGGGACCAAGCTGTCTATAAAAAACCTGAAACCGATCAACCCTTTCCGTGGCATCAAGACAATGGCTACACCTTCGTTGAGCCTCAGCAGTATTTGACGTGTTGGGTTGCACTCACCGAGGCCACCGTCGAGAGTGGTTGCCCCTGGGTGGTGCCGGGCGTTCATCTGAACGGGACCTTACGGCACGAGATGACGGATCTAGGTTGGGAGTGTTTTTCTGATCCGCCGAGGCAGGCTGTGGCGGCCCCTGTTCCGGCGGGAGGTGTCGTTGTTTTCTCTTCGCTGACTCCACATAAAACGGGTCCAAATCTCACCTCCGATCATGTGCGTAAGGCATATATCATTCAATTCGCGCCGGAGGGAGCCGCTTTGATTCAAGATCAAGGCGGGGGCACTAACCGTTCGCTGTGTAATGTGCCCGAGCGTCAGTATTGGATCCTGAAGGGCGGTCTGCCCGTTTCGGATTGAAATGCTGCGGTCGGAGGCGAGGTGGTCTCTCTCTTGCCGATGATCGAGCCCCGAGCCCCGAGCCCCGAGCCCCGAGCTCCGTGACTGGTTCGTGTTTACGGAGTTGCGCGCGAGTTGCGTCCGCGCTGCACCAGACAAGTGCCGTGACGTGTTGTCTCAACACATGCGTTCAGCTCCATGCGAATTGAAATATCTGAGGCGGTCGATCAAAGAGAGAGGGTGATGTCCGTCACATCTCGATCCTGCCGATCTGGCGATCCAAGACCTGGCTCCGCAATGAAGAGCGGTTTGCGACAGGGAAGGGACGCCGGGGATGGGATTTTTTGAAGCGCATTCGAAACGGAAAGTGTTCACAGGACGGTCGATTTGCTGGGCCTCTGTGGCGGTCTTTCTCGTCTCCATGATGGCGGCTTCCGCCGAGGCGCGAACGGCAACCGTTCGCTGGACGGACCCCAACCCTGCGCCGTCTCCGGTGACGAATTTTCGACTCTATGTCGGTACCAGCCCGGGGGTTTTCGCGGCTGGAGTCGACCTCGGGCTTCCTGTGCCGGATAGTCAGGGGATTTTCAGCGTGGAAGTGGTCGTCCCGGAGAGTGAGGACCTCTTTTTTGCGATGAGTGCTCTGGAGGGGTCGTCCCTGGAAAGCGACTTGTCGAACGAGCAAAGCCTTCCCAGTCCCCCGCCGGCCGACGAAGTTCCGATTGGTCAGATCGACCAGCCCACCGCGGCCGTTTCGATCTTGGTTGGGCAGGGTATTCAGTTTGAGAGTTCAGGTTCGGACCCGGATGGAGGTCTGGTGGCCTTCTTATGGAATTTCGATGGTGTCGCGTCGGGTGTGCCCGATCAGGCTGTCGAGGACCCCGGCTGGGTGACCTTTCCCCAGGTCGGTGTTTTTACGGTCCGACTCGTTTTGACTGACGATGAGGGAAACGTCACCTTGGTGCCGGGTGAGGTGGTGGTGGACGTCCAGTCTGTCCCCGAGCCTCCGTCGCCCCCGGAGCCCGAGCCCCCGAGCCCCCCGCCTGTCGATTACAACTTTGAGCCTGCTGGATTGCGTTTGACTGGCGAGGTTGGGCAAGCGCCCCTGACGGCAACCGGTCCGCCCGACGATTCCCGACTTTTTGTGGCGACTCCGAGTGGCGAGATTCGGATTCTCGAGGGCGGATATCCTCGAACGGCGCCGTTCCTCGACTTTTCGGATGAGCGGGCCCAGAGGCCCGGAGCAGAGCTGCTCGGCCTAGCCTTCGATCCGGAATATGCGGTGAACGGTCGATTCTTTGTGACTCGGTTGGACGCGGCGGGTGATTGGGTTTTGTCAAGATTTCTGCGCGGCGACAACCCGTACCAGGCCGACCCTGAGAGCGAGGTGGTTCTACTTCGTGTACCGCTTTCCGATTCTGATCAACCCGGCGGCGGACTTGCCTTTGATTCCGAAGGCTTTCTCTTTGTCGGAATCGGCGACGGCGGAGGCGTAGGAGACCCCGGTAATTACTCTCAGGATCCCATGGCTCTCCGAGGCAAGCTTCTTCGTCTCGATGTCAGCGTACCTGCAATGGCTGGAAGCATACCGGTGGGCGCCTATGCAATTCCCTCAGACAATCCTTTTGTAGAGGAGAGTGCTACGCGGAGCGAGATTTGGGCTCTGGGACTTCGCGACCCCCGTCGCCTTGGTGTCGATTTAATGACCGGCGATTTGTGGATCACTGATCCCAGCTCCGGGCTTCGAGAAGAAGTCAATTTTGAATCAGGCGATGACCCGGGTGGGCACAACTATGGTTGGGATGTCACCTCGGGGACACTCTGCAATGGCGTGGATCCATCGAGTTCCATTGACTGCGATGATCCTGGGCTCACTGATCCGATCTTGGAGTATGAGCCGACTGAGGCCGCTTGCGGAATTATGGGAGGTCATGTTTACCGCGGTGCTCACACTGAGTTCCAGGGCGAGTACTTCTTCGTGGATGGCTGTTCAGGCAACGTGTGGAGTTATGACCGTGAAAGCGATGAGCTACGCAATCGAAATAATGACTTTGCTTCGGCAGGGACCTGGACCGCGCCGGCAGTCGGCATCGGCCAGGGAGGCACGGGCGAGCTCTTTGTTCTGACCGTGGATGGCGGAATCCACCGAATCAGTGGCCTGGATCCAGCCTGTAGTGACGGTGTCGACAACGATGCCGACGGACTCGTCGATTACCCGAACGATCCTGGGTGTGCCAGTGCCCTTTCCGAGTGGGAGGTGCCGCTCTGTGACGACGGTTTCGACAATGATTTGGATGGCGAAATCGATACAGAGGATGGCGAGTGCTCCGATCGGTCTCGGAATATTGAGACGGATTCGGTGGATCTTCGCGGTGTCGATGCGGGAGATGAGATCTTCTGCGGATTGGGAGCAGAGGTTGCCTTCATCCTACCGTTCTTTATGCAACTTCGGCGCGCGGGGCGTAGGTTTCTTCGCGCTCGAGGGTGATCGTTGGACTGGCTCCCCTCAAGCGCGGTGCGCCTTCAGGTTTGCGGGGGATCGATGAGTTCGAACGACATTCCTGCGTGATCAGTCAAACGCTCGAGCAGATTCATTCCTCCGATGGAGGCCGGTGTCCAGAAACCTCCCTGCTTCGTCAAGTCATCTCGTGCTAAGCAGGCGGCAGCCTCCCCGAGCATCCGGGATGTTGCGCCGTAGCCCGGATCCCGATCGGCGGTCACGCGAGCATGCAGACACCGTGAGGAGTCAGAAGGATGCTGGGCAAAGAATCGTAAGTCGAAAAAACCCGATGCTTGGGTTTCCGGAGAGGGGCCCTCACCGGGCGACGGCATTCGCTGAGCGAGAAGGTTGCGGACCGGTGAAAGCGTGGCCAAGGCCATGCCGCCCCCGACTCCCGCAGTGACCGCTCCGGCTTTGACCGCGCCGATCGGACCTGATCCCATCAGCATGCCTTCGTCATATCGAAAATCTCGCCCATAGCTGTAGTCAAGAAGTGCATTGGTCCGCCGGACGACCTTCGTATCCACCCCCGCCATGACGAAGGGGGCCACCCACTCTCCGAAAGCCTCATCGTGATGCGGGCGAAAGGACTCCGGTCCGTCCGGTCCGTCCCGTTCACCTTCGGGATTGATGGCGTACGGGTGATTCATGGCCTGCATGACGGAGGGGTCGTTTTTGGCTTCTTCCATCATATTGAGCATGCTGGCGATGGTTCCGCCGGACGCACCACCGCGGAACGCCTGGACCCGCATTTTTACATGTGGAGCGACTGTTCCGTGAAGTCTCTGCATTTCTTTTTGGATGAACCAAGTGCCCAAATCGGAGGGGATGCAGTCAAAACCACATGTGTGGACCAGCCGCGCTCCGCTCGATTGCGCGGTCTGAGAATGAGTATCGATCATTTTTTGCATCCAGTGAAGTTCACCGGTCAGATCGCAGTAATCGGTGCCGTTTTCAGCACAGGCTTGAACGATTGGGCTGCCGTATTTTGCGTACGGCCCAACCGTGGAACAAATGACTTTGGCTTTCTGGGCGACCGAAGCCATTGACTCGGTGTCTAGGCTTTCTCCTAGGACCAGTGGCAGGTTCGCCGCAGACTCGCCCAAGTTGTCCCGGACGGACTTAAGCTTCGTTTCATTGCGGCCCCCCAAGGCCCAGCGGAAGTCGCCTGTCGTACCGTGTCGACGACAGAGGTGCTGAGCGACAAGCTGTCCGGTGAAGCCCGTTGCGCCCCAAACAATGACATCAAATTCCCGCTCCATTTACTTACTCCGATTCTAAAGGTTCTTGGGTGAGTGCGTTTTGCCCAGGGATCGACCGAAGTGTGGGCGCCTCAATCCCTCGGCGTTCAGCGCTGAAACGCCACGCGAGAAACCGGCCTACGGCTTGAGCAGCGGCGCTGGTTCGGGCTGAATGAAAGACTTCAAAAGCGTGCTGAGCTCCAGGCAGTTCCGCGTAAATGACGGGCTGCTGAGACACTCGGTTGAGTGACCAAGCGAAATGGCGCGCTTCTTCCACGGAGGTCAGGCTGTCGTTCGTGCCGTGTATGACAAAGAAAGGCGGGGCGTCTGAGTGAATTCGGTGCAGGGGAGAGGCGCGCCGCATCGATTCCAGCTCGTGCTTGGGGTCGACTTTGAGCACGGTTTTGGCGATCCAGTCCGGAGTGCTTGACTGGGCCTGGAGGGCCCAGTGGTTAGAGAAGTCGTAGACGCCGTAGAACGGAATGGCGGCAGCCACTGAAGTATCGATGGATTCGAAGCCTGGTTGATACTCGGGGTCGTTGGCCGTCAGTCCGACCATGGCGGCCAAATGTCCGCCTGCGCTACCGCCAGTGGCGACGACAAAATCGGGATTTCCTCCGAAGGTGCGGATCTCTGTACGTATCCATGACAAGGCTCGCTTGACATCGACGAGGTGATCAGGCCAGGTCGCGCTCGGGCTGAGACGGTAATTGCATGCGACGCAAATCCATCCCTGTTGAACCAAGTGGTTCATCAGGGGGCGAGCCTGTTCGTTCTTGTTTCCGATTGTCCATCCACCACCATGAATTTGAAGCAATACGGGGGCATTTTCTATGGCAGTGGTCGGCACATAGACGTCGAGTTCATTGCGCTTTCCGCCGCCCTCATGGTACGGGATGTTACGATGAACCCTCACGCTCGGATGTGTAAACCGGAAGGGGTTGATTGGGCGACTCGGTGGGGGCGATGTTGAATCGATCTGATCGCGGAGGTCGGTGTCGATGTTGGACAGGTAGTCAGGTCCTAGGCCGGCTTGAAGTGCAGCTTCAAAGACTAAACCCGACCGATCGGAGTAGACCCTCTGATGCCACAAGGCGGCCCATGAAACTGTGGTGATGGCTATGCCGACCCAGCCCGGCCAGGCATCGAGGGCGCCGGCCCATACAAAAATGACCGTGGCGACGATTTGCCAAGCCAAATGGTGTCGGGGCAATTCGGATGTAAGCCAGCCCCCGAAGAAGCTCGGGGCAAAGAGGATCCGGCTGCTTCGTTGAGGAGTGTAAGCATTGAGGGTGAAGGCGGCCCCCCAAATCGTTGCGGCAAGAAAAAGCCAGGGAACCATGAGATCTCCCGTTAGATGTCTTTCCGAAATCAGATTCGGATCTTGGACTCGAGCCGGCCTGCGGCTCTTTTTTTAGTGCTCTATCCTAACGCGCCCGGCTCGCTCCGGCTCGAAAAGTCGTTCGCTGGATGGGGCCGCAGTCGATGTCTCTCACTCCTTGGAGCATGCAGCATGGGCCAAGATCCCCTTTCGACCCGTCTTTGTCGAGCTCTTCAAATCGACGTTCCGATTATTTGTTTTACCCATTGTCGGGAGGTCGCGGCCGCGGCCCATCGGGCGGGAGCGTTCCCAGTGCTCGGAGAGGCGCTGCGAAACATGGAGGAAATCGAAAGGGATATCCGTTGGCTTAGAGAAAGGGTAGGCAACCAGTTTGGCGTCGATTTGGTCTTGCCTGCCCGGGCGCCTCGCCAAGGGAGCGTCAAGGAACTCGCTCAAGAAATTCCGGCAACCCATCGAAATTTCGCAAGTCAGGTCGAAAAAAAATTTAACGTCCCGGCCCCTGTAGGCAACGTGGATCTGCACCAATGGGGTGGAAACAATCAGAAGGTCGCCCGCGACCAAATTCAAATTTTGCTGGAAGAACGAGTTCCGCTCATCGCCACAGGCTTGGGCGCTCCAGAGTTTCTCTTCGATGAAGCCCGGGCACGAGGCATCAAATTGGTGGCCTTGGTGGGCTCGACGCGCCAAGCGATTCGTCAGATTGACCGGGGTGCAGACATGGTGGTCGCACAGGGCTACGACGCGGCGGGGCACACGGGCGGGGTGGGCACCTTCTCATTGGTGCCTGAGATCGTGAAATGCGCAGGAGACGTACCGGTGGTTGCGGCAGGGGGAATTACGACGGGCCGCCATCTTGCGGCTGCTCTTTGTTTGGGGGCTGTCGGTGTATGGACCGGGACGGTTTGGCTGACTTCAAAGGAGTCCGATGTCGATCCCATTATGAAGAAACGTATTCTGGCCTCGGCCGGGGAAGATACGACTCGGACCAATACGATTTCTGGGAAGACAATGCGCGTGCTGCGTTTTCCGTGGGCTGATGAATGGGAACAGCCCGAAGCGCCCCCGGTGTTGAAGAGCCCCTACCAGATGATTCTGACGTCGAAGTATCTTCAAGGGGCCAACGATGCTCGCCGAGCCGATTTGATGACTGAAGCGGTGGGTCAGGGCGTAGGCTTTCTCAAGGAGTCGTTTTCAGTCGGGGAGATCGTCGATGAATTGGCAGGGCAAGCGAGGCAAACCCTTCATTCCTTGGTGGAATGAAGGGTCAAGGTGTGGGGCCGGCAGGTGTTGCTCGTGAGCAGCGTCTGGGAGAGAGAGGAAATTGGCTGCTCGTTCATGTGGTAGTCTCGGGCGCGATCGCGATTCGAGGCTTCCGGCGTGAGCTGAATCTGTCTTGAACGAACCCGGCGAGGAACGATGCGCGAAAGACGCATGGCCAAAAGATCGAGGAGCAGACCGGGTGGGGCCGCGGGGTGGGCGGCTTTGCCGGCGTGCCTTTTTCTTCTCGTGGGGGGGCTCCACGCGGAAAAGCTCAGTGGTCTTGATGTGGGCCGGATCAGCGATCTCGACCTGAAAGCCCTCCGGACGATCATCGACGATCGTGCCGAAATCGATGAGCCGGGAACGACGGGGTTTCGGTCCCTGTCTCTTGAAGAAGCAGTCAAGACGGCACTCGAAGAGAATCTCGGCCTTCAGATCGTTGCTGTCGACGTGGCTTCGAGTGAACGTCAGATTGATGTATCCAAGTCTAAATTCCATCCGGTGGCGGCGGTCGAGGGCGAAGCGACAGGGACGCGACGCAACGAATCAAGTCCTTTGCTGGAAGATCAGGCGAGTGATCTCCAAGAGGCCCAGGTCGTCTTGAGGCAAGAAGTGCCCACGGGAGGAAACGTCTCGTTCGGAGTCGGATACGCCCGTGAATTCAGGAACGAGGTCGTTACAGATCAAGCAAACGGCGACTTCAATCAAACCAATCTGAATGAAATCGCGGGTCTCGGGATCGAGGTGAGCCAGCCACTCTTGCGAGGCGGCCGAACGTATGTTGCTCGTCAGAGGATTCTGGATGCCCGATACGACACAGAGGTTCGGCGAGCCGAGTTGAAGGGTGAAATCCTTCGAGTCACGGCGGAAACAAAAGCGGCCTACTACCAAGTGATTGGGGCGGGTCGGCAAATCGAAGTCGTCGAGCAGGCCTTAATCCGAGATAGTGAATTAATTAGAGCTTCGTCTGCCCTATTTGATGCGGGACGTGTCAGCAAAGTTGACCTTTTCAGCGCTGAAATTAGTCAGTCTAATGACCGAGCGCGGCTGGCCACCGCTCAGGCGAACCTTGAAGTGGCACAGAATGCTCTTCGGAAGGTGATCGGCCTTCCGGTGAATGTGGATGTAGAGGTCACCGATACGACGATTCCTTTCTGGCCGATTCAAATGGATCTGAAGGGGTGGGTCGAGCGGGCGATCGATATGCGTCCGGAGCTTCTCGCTCTTCAGAGCGAGAGGGCCAAAATTGAGCTGGCCGTAAAAGTGCGGAAAAATGAGAAGCTGCCAGGTTTGGATGTCAAGGGAGGTTTTTTCCCTGGCTTTGACTGGAAAAGCTACAACTACAATGCGGGCGTAAGCTTTGACTATCCGCTCGGCAATGCAGCGGCGCAGGGGCGCCTGGATCAAGCACGACTCGCCGAAGTCAAGATTCGACATGAGATTGCCAGGGCGAGAAGGGACATAGAACTCGAAGTCCGAGAGATCGAGATTCGGCTTCGAGAAAGCTTGGCTCGAGTCGAGAACTTGACTGCCGCGGTGACCAGTGCCCGAGAGAAGCGGGAGATTGCCCGTGGGCGATTTGAAATGGGCTTAGCGAACAATCTTGATATCACGAATGCTGATCAGGAGCTGATTCGTGCGGAGACATTACTCCTCGAGGCTCTCGTTGACTATGCGACCAATATTGCGCTTCTTGAGTCTCGGGTGGGGGGAGCGCTCTGAGGGGCCTCCCGGTCTAGGAATCTTCTTCTTGGGTATCCAATTCGCGGAGCTGGCTGAGTTTGCGAGAGAAGCGTTGAACTGCAGTGATCTGGGTCATGATCGCGACAAACCATAAAACCCAGAAGATCACGGTGTTTCCCAAAATGAGCGGGCAGAAGGGCGTCGCGACCATGCCAAGGCAGAGCACGCCAATCCTTTCGAGTCTTTCGAATAGATCGGGCAGTCCTTTCTTGTCCTGATCTCCGGCGCCCAGCATGGCCGCTCGAGCTGCGGCATAGCTGGTAATCAGGGATCCAGATAAGGCGAGGGCAACGGGCAGCCAGTACTGGGTCACGACGCCCAAGGCGAGTAGGATGAAACCATCCTTGTAGCGATCGGTCGTCGCGTCGAGGTAGGCGCCGCGCTTGCTGCTGGCCCCTGTGACTCGAGCCACGGCCCCGTCGACATTGTCGAGAAGCTCGACGAGGGCGACCAGCAGGCCGTATGCGAGGAGGCTTTGGTGCCATATGAAGAAAAGGGCGTTGGCTGCGGCCAGCGCCAGCCCGATCCAAGTGACGGCGTTGGGGGTGAGGCCGGTTCGGGCAACGACCCGTCCGACGGCATCCCAGCCGCGATCCATTTGGTCTTTGTAGAGTTCATCGATCATGCGCGGGCTCCGGGGGCCGGGTTTGCCGGCTGAGATTCGATCGAAGCCCTCGCCGAGCGCGTCATTGTTTGCCGGGCGTGGGCAGATCCTGGGCGAGGTGGGCTCGGTCCGCGAATGCTCACCCCGTTCGAGCGCCCAGAGAGTAACGATCTGGCCGTTGTTTGCGGCCCCGTTCGGCCGGCTCCTTTCCCCCCGGGCAGTTTGGCAATGGCCGGGACCGTCATGCTAGGGTCGGCGCCGCGTTGAGGGAATCCGATCGGGAACGGGACGGGAGCTTTCATTCGGGGGAGCCGTTGGGTGCGGCGCTTCCAATTGGGTGATCGAAGTCTGCGGTTTCGTGGCTGAACCTGGGGGGTGACCCGGCCCGGAGACGGGCGATTTAAGCGAGGAGAGCCATGCGCGTCGGGATCGTGGCTGAGTACTATCGACCTTGGCCGGGCGGCATTTCCGAGCACGTTCATCATCAGGCCGAGGAACTCGAACGGCGAGGTCACGAAGTGACCATCGTGACGGGGCCGGCGCCTGAAGGGTGGGTGGACGAAGGCCGGTCGGTTCAACGTCTCGGCTTTGCCTATGAATTCACCAGCAACGGGGCGCTTTCGCGACTGGTCCTGGGGAACTATCTCCTTCATTTTCGCAGGACTCTCCGCGTTCATCACTTCGACGTCCTTCACGTCCATGCGCCGATGGACCCCTTCTTGCCCATCGGTGCGGTGTACGCAGCGGAGTGTCCGGTGGTCGGAACATTTCACGCGAATTTCGACCCTGGCGCTCTGTGGGACGGTCTGTATCGCTGGGCGAGGCCCCTGACATCTCCGGCCTGGCATCGTTTAGCGGCCCGCATTGCGGTGGCCCCAGCCGCGCGAGAGAGTATTGGTCACTACTTCGATGGAGAAGTTCAGATTGTTCCCAATGGTGTTGATACGGAACGGTTCCGGCCGGATGTCGAAAAGCTGCCTCAGTTGGCGAGTCCGGCGCGACGGGTGCTCTTTGTCGGCCGAGCCGATCCGCGTAAAGGGCTGCCGATCTTGCTCCGAGCTTTTCCTGAAATTCGTCGCCGTGTTGCGGGTGCCGAACTCGTCGTTGTGGGCGTCGGCGAGGACGAGGTTGCGGCCGACTTGAGCGGACTTGATTCTGAGGTTCGAAAGTCTATTCGCTTTGAAGGGTATGCCGCCCCCGAGGACATGGCCCGTTACTATGCAAGCTGCGACGTTTTCTGCTCTCCCGCCACGGGTCAGGAGAGCCAAGGAATCGTTCTCCTCGAAGCCATGGCCGCTGGCCGCCCGCCCGTCGCGTTTGCGATTCCGGGCTACCGCGACGTTGTTTCGGATGGAGTGGACGGTTGTTTGATTGAGAAACCGACGGCGGAGGCTCTGGCCGAGCGTCTCTCCCGATTGCTCGACCACCCGGCTCAAATTTCGGCCATGGGGACAGAAGGAAGGAAAACAGCCCTTCAGTACTCGTGGCCCCGTGTCGTCCAGCAAGTTGAGGCGATCTACAAAGAAGTCTGTGGTCGGAGTTCCGCATGATCGGTTCAGCCCTGGGTTTTGGATGGGAAGCCTACAAATTGGTGGACAAAAACCCCCGTTTTTTTGGTTTGCAGATGAGGCGATCCATCGAAGCGAGGCATAACCGGCGAGAACAATCGGCGGAGAGGGCGGGTGCACTATGAGCGCCGTGCCGCGCACGGCCATCGTTCTGGCGGCTGGAATGGGTACGCGACTTCGATCAGTGATGTCTGATCAGCCCAAAGGGTTTATTGAAATTGGCAGCGAGACGCTCATCGCACGATGCTTGCGCCTGGTGGCTGGAGTAGGGGTGGACCGTGTCGTCATCGTTGCGGGATATCGCAGCGATGCGTATGTAGAGCTCTCTCGAAGTTCTCCCGGTGTCGAAGTGATTGAGAACCCAGATTTCGAAACGACGGGCAGCATGGCTTCTCTCGCTTGTGCGTTACAAGTCGTCGAAGAGGACTTTCTTCTGTTCGAGAGCGACCTCTTCTATGAGGAGAGAGCCGTTCATGCGGTCTGCGAGCGACCGGAACCTGATGTCTTGCTCGCATCCGATGAAACGGGGGCCACAGACGAAGTCTGGATTCAGGCGGACGTAGGAAATTCATTAGTCAATATGTCCAAGCAATCAGAAGATCTCGATCATGTTTCCGGTGAGTTGGTGGGCATCGTCAAAATCTCAGCGGCGACTGGACGCGCGATGCTGGAGGCCTATCACCGCTTCGTTTCAGTCCACGGCCATGGTCAGATGGGATACGAGACCGAAGCTCTGGTAGCGGTTGCTCAAGACATTCCGATTCATGTCGAAAGAGTAAACGGTTTGATCTGGGGTGAGGTCGACTACGAACAGCACTATCTGAGAGTTCGAGACGAAGTCTTTCCAGCCTGGGTGAGAGCAAAGGGCGATCGAGGTGAAAAACAGTGACGGTTGAGCGTCGTGTTCTGCTCAATCCGGGCCCCGCGACGACGACAGAGTCCGTGAAAGAAGCTCTGGTGATCCCCGACATTTGCCCGCGAGAGGCGTCGTTCTGTGAGTTGTATGCCGATACACGGATCCGTCTCGCTCGTCTGGTGGGGGATCCCCTGGAGGCCGTGGCGATCCCGGTGGTGGGCAATGGAACCACCGCTTTAGAGGCGGCGATGACTTCCTTTGTGCCCGCCGATGGGCGTCTTCTCGTTCTCGATAACGGAGATTATGGAACGCGTCTTGCCTCGATGGCGCGGGCTCTCAATGTGGATCATGCAGTGCTGGCATCGGGTTGGGGGGAAGCAATCGAAATTTCCCGTATAGAGGGTGTGCTTCGCGAGTCGGATCGCCCCTTCACGCATGCGTACTTCGTCCACCATGAGACCAGCTGTGGAATTCTAAATCCACTCGAAGAGTTGAGCGAGGTGTTTCGCCGCCATGGGGTCCGGACGCTTCTCGATGCGATGTCGAGTTTTGCGTGCCTTCCTACCCCAGTTGGTTCAGATGGCGTTGATGTTTTGGTCTCAAGCTCTAACAAGTGTGTCCAGGGAATGGCGGGTCTGGGAATCGTCATCACAACACGGCAGATGATCGATGCAGCGCGGCTGAGTCGTCAGCGGTGTTTTGCCCTGGATCTCGTCAGTGAGTACGACCACCTGAGTGCAACAGGTCAGAGTCGTTTCACCGTTCCTCCCCAGATCGTCTCGGCTCTGCATCAAGCGCTTCAGGAGCTTGAGGTCGAGGGGCGGGCAGGGCGTCAGGCACGTTACGAACAAAGCATGGATGTTTTGCTCAGTGGTCTAAAGAGGCTTGGATTTCGGCTTCTTGAGACCGGCGGCCCCCCCAGCCGAATCCTCGTGGCCATCGAGGCGCCGGGAGAAGGGTGGTTCGACTTCGATCGCATCCACGATGAGCTGTTCGAACAGGGCTTCACCATCTACCCAGGAAAGCCGGGTGCAGCACCTAATTTTAGACTCTCCGTACTGGGAGCGATCGACCAGCGAGACGTCAAAGCCTTTTTGCGAGCCCTTGAACAGGTGTGTCTCAGTGCCCGATCGGGATTGAGCTCTCCATGAAAGAAGAGATTGCCGTTCGACTTCTCTATACCCTGAGCGCAATCTTCGCTGTGGCTGCGGCCGGGCTTCTTGTGAGCTTCGCGGTGAAAGGTCGAACGGCCTCTCAGGCAAGGATGGGAACACGTTTTGGCTTAGAGGCTCTCTTCCTGGCCGGTGTCTTTGTCCCGACTTATTTGGGGGGGCCTTGGCTGCTGGGGGCCGCCTTGGTGCTGGGTGGGCTCTGCGCGGGTGAACTGTATGGAACATTTGAAGAGGGTGGGGAAAGGCCCTGGAAACTATGGGGAATTCTCATTGGAATGGGCTGCATCCTTTTGGCCTACCGGATCCCCGGTGCGGTGGGATGGGTTTTCCCGGGACTGTTGCTGTTGTACTGGATTCTACGCTGGATTTCCGGGCCAGATCCTTCGGGAGGCCTCGCTCGGATCAAGCGGACGCTGTTCGGGGTTCTTTACCCGTTCGTCTGCCTCGCGTTTTTCGTGGACTTGGGCTTGCGAGAACAGGGTTTTGGCTATGTGGTGCTCTACTACGG
The DNA here is from genome assembly GCA_029268645.1 of Myxococcota bacterium. Classification (GTDB taxonomy): domain Bacteria; phylum Myxococcota_A; class UBA9160; order UBA9160; family UBA4427; genus TMED88. Next base: position 3,662 of record JAQWNI010000240.1, on the reverse strand, counting down.
CTTGGCCGAGGTGAATGACTCGGCTGCTTATCTGGTGGGCTCCACTTTAGGGCGGCATAAGATATTTCCGAAGCTGAGTCCGAAGAAAACCGTCGAAGGCGTTTTGGGGGGAGTGCTTTTCACCCTCGGGCTGTCTTTCGCCCTCTGGTTCGCGGTGCCTAACTTTAGTGCCGTGGAGCTGGGAGCCGCAGCGATCATGATCGCTGCGGGTGGTCTCGCCGGTGACCTCTTTGCTTCCAGATTGAAACGCAGAGTCGGCGTGAAGGACTATGGGGAGGCTGTTCCGACACAGGGTGGAGTGCTCGACGTCTACGACGCGTTCATCTTCGTCGCCCCCATTTTCTACTACTTTTTGCGATGGACAGGGTCTGGGGCAGGGGGCTGAATCTTTCCCAGCCGATTGGCCGGAAGTTGGTTTTGGTAGTACCCGAATGGAAAGTCTCGGTCGGGCAGAACATCGATTCGAATCACCGGGAGATCGCCATTTCAAGCAAACAATCGAAAAAGTATGATGTCGAAGCGGTACGTGCTTCTTTTCCGCCGGAAAAGGCCTGGGGCGAGATGCAGGGAGATCTCTTCTGCTATCTGCTCTATCGCCCGATCTCTTTTTGGGTCACGCCCTGGCTCTTGAATCTCCGAGTGCCTGTTATGGGGGTGACTCTGGGAGCCTTCTGCGTCGCAGTCGCGATGGTGACGATTGCAGCTTTGGGCGGCGGCTTGGCGTGGGCCGGCGTTGCAATATTGGGTTTCGTCTATCACGTACTGGATTGTGTGGACGGGAATATGGCTCGAACGCTCGATCAGAGCAGCCGTTTGGGGGCAATCCTCGACGGGACCGTTGATATGATTTTTTGGTGCCTGCTTCTTCTTTCCCTTGGTTTACTCGTGAATCATTCGGGCAGTGCCATTTTTGGCCCACATGGGGTTTCCGTTTCTTTGGGTCTTTGTGTGCTTCTGCTTTTGAACCGGCAGACGCGGGACAATTTTGCGGTCCAAAACGCAATGCAGACGTATTTCAAGGCCGAAAGGCCGGAGTCGATTCCGGTTACAGATTGGTTGATGATGATTCTGACGGGCCTCGAGTTCGTTTACGTTTTTGTGATTGCCGTTGCGGGTGCGCTCGGCGTATTGGATTGGGCTCTGGTTGGAATAGGTATCTACGTCGCAGCGATTTGTGTGGGCGCCTTATGGATGACTTTTTCGAAGGCCGCGGAGCTGGACTCGACTACTTCCTCGAGCGGCCCTCATTGAGGCGCCTGAACCACGTGTGGTTTCTTTTGTAGAAATCCCGATACGCCGCAAAACGGGAATCGTATAAGCGTACGTTCTGAGGATTAGGCTCGAAGGTGTCTGCTACTTCGACAAGCTCAGCTGTTTCTTCCAGGTGCGAGATTTCTCCCAGGGCTCGAAGCGCGATCAAAGCGGCACCCCGGACACCACAGAATTGAGGATTCGCGACACGGTGGACCGGTCGGCCGAGTACGTCCGCCATAATCTGGCACCACGGGTCGCTTTGTGCGCCGCCTCCAGTGATTCGAACACTGGGCACACGAGAGCGTAGAAATTTTTGAACGACCTCGAACGCCCATCGCGTGTTGAAGGCGACCCCCTCCAGTACCGATCGAAGCACGTCTGCCTGACTGTGATCAAGAGAGAGGTTGACAAATCCGCCTCGAATCGATGAGTCGTCCACGGGAACCCGTTCTCCCATCATCCAAGGGAAGAAGTGAATTCCACTCGCACCCGGAGGGCTCTTCTCGATGAGGGCATTGATCTCTGTGTAGTCGAGGTCTGGACCGATGATGTTCTGCCGAAGCCACTCCATTGAGGCTCCAGCGGTTTCTTGTGTGGCGATCAGGATGTATTGATCGAACTCGGCTGCGCAAAGCGTGCCGGTCGCGGAGAAAGGATCGACACATCGATTGTCCCGGTGTGCGGCAACCCATGAACTTGTACCCAGAGAAATGTGGACTTCTTCATTTCGTACGGCACCGGAACCTACCGCGCAGGACGGAACGTCTCCGGCCCCGGCGATCACTGGGGTGCCGGCTGCGATCCCTAGGTCGGCTGCGGCATCTTTCTGAAGTGATCCGGCCACTTCCGTCGAGCGCAGAACAGTGGGAAGACGCTCGGCGTCAAAATCGAGCATCTTCAAGATCGGGCGCGACCAACCGAGTTCGCCCCTCTTTGTCTTAAAGAGCCAGCCTCCGCTGGCGAGATCGTAGGTCGTGACTGTACGGCCGGTCGTTCGCAGCAGCAGGTAATCCTTGACGTCGAGAAGTTTGGCGGTTTGAGACCAGAGCTCGGGCCTCTCTTCTCTCAGCCATATAAATTTGGAGATCGTGTCGCGCCCCGCGAGATTGGGGGCTCCATTTGTTTCTCTCAGCCACTTGAGGACTTTGCCGAGCCCGTAGCCGGAAATTTTTGGAAAGCCGTGGGTCATGGCGCGGGCTTGTTCTCGGGAGCGCGTATCCAGCCAAATCATGGCATTCATGAGAGGCTTGCCATCGGCATCGACGGGAAGCACCCCAAACATTTGACACGAAAAAACCAATCCCGTGACTGTGTCGCGCCTTTCCGGGACCTGATCCCAAAGCATTCGGACCGCGGAGGTGATCGCCTGCCACCAACCATTGGGGTCTTGCTCGGCCCAGGTCGGTTCCGGGTAAAGGACCTCTAGGTGGCTGCGCGCGCAGTCCCGGATTTCTCCGGTGTGAGAGATCAAAGCGGCTTTGACTTCTGAAGTTCCGACATCGACCGCTAGGATGTTCTGCTCGGTCATGGTCAGATCATCCCTCTGATATTGGCCCGCCTAGGAGAGGGAGGGAGAACTCCGCAGGGCGTCGGAGGCCGATTCGGGGGCACGTGATTCCCCTGTGACGCTTAGGCGCCATCCCTTTCGCGGGACCGTAGCCGACGGCGGATGCGGTCGAAATACCGGGGGATGTCAGTCGACGCTAAAGCGAATCCCCGAGGGGGGGGCTAGGCTCTGGCCGGATGGCTTTTTTGATCTGAGTGGATGCGACCATCGACGAGGTGGATCAGACGATCGGCGGATTCGAAGACCCGGGCATCCTGCGTGATCATCAAGACCGTGGTGCCTTGGTCGGTCGCCAGCCGTCGAAATAGCTCGAGTACGATTTCCGTGTTTTCAGCATCCAACGCTGCCGTTGGTTCGTCGGCGAGAACGAGGTCAGGCTGGTGGATCAGAGCCCGGGCAATAGCCACCCGTTGTCGTTGCCCGCCCGAGAGACGGTCTGGGCGGTAGTGCTGTCGATCGCCTAAGCCCAGTTCGCCCAGTAGCGCTGCAATGCGATCGGCCTTGTCCTGATCGGGGTCGGGGTGAAGGTCCGCAGACATTTGAACGCTTTCAAAGGCGGTCAAAGCCGGGAATAAGTTGTGGAGTTGGAAGATGAAACCGAGGTGGCTTCGGTACTCCTCCAGACCCAATCCGCGGATGGCATGCAGGTCATGTCCGATTGAAAGCAGTCGGCCGTTCTGTGGGCGACGCAGGGCGCCGACCAAGGTAAGTAGGGTCGTTTTTCCAGATCCGGACGGGCCCGTCATGATGGCAAACTCGCCTCGAGTTATTTCCAGATCGATATCAAAGAGCACCTGCTTCTTGGCCTCCTCCTCTCCGAAGCTGAAGTCGAGTCCTTGGA
>JAQWNI010000239.1 GCA_029268645.1 Myxococcota bacterium | reverse complement strand
CGATGCCGAGATGACGATCAAGAACCTCCGCAAAGACGTCCCGAAAGTCAGTCGTCACCGCGAGATCTCGACCTTGGTAAAGCGAGGCCTCATCAAGGCCCGGCCACCCGCCCTGAGTCAAAACCCGATCTCCTTCCACCGGTCCACCCAGGGCCAACATCGCGCTCCCATGGCCGTGATCGCTTCCCAGGCTGCCGTTTTCGGCGGCGGTTCGACCGAATTCAGTCATCACCAGACAGACAACCCGTGACGAATCCCGGCCGAGGTCTGCCCAGAATGCAGCCAACGCTTGCGAAAGTTGGGGGGCCATCTTGTCCATTCCCGCGACCTCACCCGAGTGATGATCCCAGCCCTCCAAGTCCAGTGACAAAACCCGCGCTCCCACTCGGCCTTTGATAATCCGAGCCGCATCCCTAAGCCGTTGGCCGATATTCGTATTGGGGTAATCCACGCTGGGTTGCGGAAGCCCCTGTAAACCATCCACCGATGCAAAGGTATTGGAAACCTGCTGCCCCAAGAGCGATTCATCGTTTGAGCCATAGATGGCTTCAATGGCCTGCCGGCGCTGACCGAATGGGTCGTTTGTGATCGCAAACCCATCGAGTGTCGCCATGCTGACAACCGGCTCTGGCCCCTTTAATGAGAGTGAAAGAGCTCCGCCAATCGAGACACCGCTATAGCCATTCCCGCCCCCCAAGGCCGTGACCGTCCGGTTCAGCCAGCCCTCGTGGATATCTGGTCGCCCCGGTGCGGCGCATTCCATGAAGTCTTGTGCTTGGAAATGCGAACGGGTCGGATGAGGGCTGCCGCAAGCATGAATCAGCGCCATCTCGCCTGATCGATAGAGCGGCTCGAGATCCTGCAGATGGGGATGCAATCCATAAAAACCATCGAGATCGATCTCATCTCCCGCGGGCACCTGAATATTGGGTCGGAGAGCGTAGTAGTCAGCGTCTCCATGCGGCACCACGAGACTCAATCCGTCGGCTGCGCCTCGAAGAAAAACACTGACCAGAACGTTTTCGGGCCCGGAGGCTTGAGCAACCCCACCCAGCCGGAGCCATCCGGGAGAAGTCGCCAAGCCTGCCATCGCAAAGGCACCTGAACGAAGCAAATCTCGACGAGACATTTTGATCATGATGGCCTCCTAGTGGCTCAGAAATTCAGGGGTGGAAAGAACCAGCGTACGTGCCCGCTCGGCCTTTTCTCGATCGGTGGCGCCAGGCAGCCCATCCAGGCTGTCGACGATTGCCCGACGAACCTCGGGATGGACACCCGATGGGGTGAACTGAGAAATGGCTCCGTCGACGAGGGCTTCCGTTGTTCCTTGCTCCACATCAAATTGAAGGTCGAAAGCCTCGCTTGAACTGATCAGAACATCGGCCCCGTTGAATCGATAGAGCAGGCCCCCAGAGCTGGCCCAGTGACCGGATTGATCAGGCAAACCCGTTGGGGGGCCGGTCATATAGAGGTCCTCACCCATCCAGCTCAATGCCCCGGCGAGCCGACCAGGTTCCGTCGCTGCATCGCCGCGACCCGCCCGGATAATGCTGGCGGCGAAATGAAGAGGGCGTTTCACCTTCTGGCGCTGTTCGCCCAAGCTCAGAACAACCTCTTCAAGCAATCGCTGGGTCACGGCATGGAGATCCCCTTGAGTCGACAGCCAGATCTGGCTGAGTTCACGAACCAGCTCTTCTCGAATGGGCTCGCCTGCTTCTTCGTCAAGAAATCGAGCCACAAGCTTCCTCGATAGCCTTTCGGCTGTCTTCGGATGGTTTGCGAGAAATGCGATCACTTGGCGACCATCATCCTCACCGCCATTGGGTGGCAGAACGAGTTGACCGGCCATGATGGATTTCGCAGTTTCATCGTGCCCCTCTGGGAGGAACTGGAATCCATCTCCGATCCAACTTCTCTGGAGCGCGTACGTGGTCGTCCAGCCCGTAAACGCCTTGGCGACCATGACGACATCCTCTTGGTCGTAGCCAGCATCGACGCCCAGGGTATGGAGCTCCAAGATTTCTCGGGCGTAGTTCTCATTTATGCCCCAGGTCCGGCCCATTGCCTGAAGGCCATCCTTGAAATTGGATTGGTTGTCGAGATAGTCGAGCATGGCTGGATGGCGAGCCGTGGCCAGAAGAAGGTCTTCAAATTTCCCAAGAACATTCGGCCGAATCGCGCTGAACTCGTAGTGAACGGTCTTGAGCGCCATGGCGTTTCCAGCGGCATCCACATTAAAGTGGTTGAACCAAAAATCTGTCAATACTTCGAGAAGTTGACGACGACTCGCAATCGCACGGACGATCTTTGCGGCCCTCAGTTGAATTCGTGCATCAATGGGCCGTCCCAGTAAACCATCCGAATCCCCATAGTTGAGCCATAGATCCGATAGATTCATGTTTAGACTCGGGTAGGAGGCCAACACGATCTCGGTCGCGCGATCGTCGATTGAGGCCGGATCGAGTTGCTCTTCGATATATTGAAACGGCCCCAATTCAATCAATCGCTGCTGCGTCCACGGATCGGGGCCATAGCCCAATCGATTCAAGGCGTGGTCGACAAAGGGGCTGCTCTTCTCGCAGCCGAGGCTGAGGGTGAGTCCGAGACTCACGGCGGCGGTCAGTAAGAATCGACTGCGCTGCTTCCAATTCATGATACACCCTCCTGATCACTCAACCCTCGGTGTCGAGGAAGGTTTCGCGAGACAAGAGGTTTTCTGAGCGACCGTGCTGAGAGTCAACCTGCTCCATATCATCTGCAACGGATCCGCTGGGGAAGAAACCCGTGAGGGGTGGTAGGATCGAGAGATGAACGAGAACCGGCTCCATGTCACGACTTGAATTTCCGCCCGATTTCCTTTGGGGGGCAGCGACCGCGGCCTACCAGATCGAGGGCGGGGCTCGGACGGGGGGCAAGGGGGAGTCGGTCTGGGACCGGTTCAGTCATACGCCGGGTCGCATTGCAGGCGGAGACACTGGGGACGTCGCTTGCGACTCCTACCACCGTTTTCCAGAGGACATCGATCTGCTCAAATCGATGAACCTCTCAAGTTACCGATTTTCCATCGCATGGACGCGCATTCAACCTGAGGGCAAAGGGCCGATCAATCGCCACGGTATCGACTACTACAGAAGCCTGATGGAAGCGCTTCTTGAGGCCGACATTCGTCCCCTTCCTACCCTCTACCACTGGGACTTGCCACAAGCATTGGAAGATCGCGGAGGTTGGCCCGAGCGCGACACCGCATGGCGTTTTGCCGACTATGCGGCGATCACCCTCCGCGCGTTGGGGGACCTGGCGTCGGATTGGGTGATCTTCAATGAACCCAATATCTTCACCGTTTTGGGGTACGTGTTGGGAATTCACGCACCCGGCCATCACTCCGTCGAGGAAGGGCTTAGGGCGACCCACACCGTCAACCTCGCTCAAGGCGAAGCAATGCGCGCCATGCGAGCCGAATCTTCTGGACTGAGAATCGGAACCGCTTTCAACATGAGCCCGTGCGAGCCTGCCGGCGACCGGGAAGAAGACGAAGAGGCGTCGGAGCGATGGCATCGGTTCGTCAATTTGTGGTTTCTCGAGCCCGCCCTTTACGGTCGCTATCCAAACGCGTTTCTCAAGGGTGTCCCTGAAGAAATGATGGGGATCCAAGACGGCGACTCGGAGATCATGCTCGCCCCTCTCGATTTTATCGGCATCAACCTGTACACACGCACCCTTGTCGAGGAAGATCTCAACGACGAGTATGGGATCGGAGCCAAACCGGTTGGGCCCCAGGATGGGCGCGGAGGTCCCCTGACGGATTTCGGCTGGGAGGTCTGGCCAGTCGCCCTGCGGGACATGGTTCTACGAATAACCCGAGACTACAATCAACCCGTCATCGAGATCACGGAAAACGGCTGCGCCTACGGGGATCGGCCCGATGCCGGCGGTCAGATCTGTGACTCTCGAAGAATCGAGTTCCACCGGAGCTTTCTAAAAGCGCTCCACGAGGCGATTGAAGAAGGCGCAGACGTCCGGAGTTATCACGCCTGGAGCTTGCTCGACAATTTTGAATGGGCGGAGGGGTACGCTCAACGCTTCGGTCTGACCTGGGTCGACTTTCGGACCGGTGACCGGACCCTCAAGGACTCGGGGGGATGGTACCGCCAAGTGGCCCGGGAAAACGGTTTTGAGACCTAATTACCAGCTGAGGGTTGAGCAAGACCGTTCCGCGGAAACCTTCGATCGTGCTGCGGAATCCCTCCGGATTCTGATAGGCTGAAGTCCTCGGATTCGGGGCAAGAGTCCATCCATCTTGAGGAGCCATCGGGCCATGGTCGAGACTAAGAAATCGTTCTGCCGCTTCTGTCATGTCTTCTGCGGGGTCGAAGTCGAGATCGAAGACGGTCACGTCCAAGCCGTGCGCGGCGACCGGGACAACGAGGTCACCCAGGGCTACACCTGCCAAAAGGGACGCGCGGAACCCGAACGTATCCATCACCCGGATCGCGTCCTCGCCCCGAGGAAGCGCGAGGGCGACCAATGGCAAGACCTGAAACTCCAGCCCGCACTCGACGAGGTCGCCGAGCAGCTCAGTGACATCATCGCTCGACACGGACCCGATTCGGTGGCGGTCTATACGGGATGCGGAGGGCATCGCACCTCCGCCGGAGGACCCTGGTTCGTTCGGCGATGGCTTCAAGCCCTCGGTTCGAGCAAGATGTACACATCGTATACGATTGATTCGCCCAGCCTCACCATCGCGGGCAATCGCTTTTTTGGGGGACCCGTTCCCGCCAATGTCCTGGATGTCGAAAGAGCCGAATGCGCGCTCTTTGTCGGCACCAACCCGGCTGCGTCTCACCAGCTCAACATGCCTCAATCCAGCCCGTCGGCCCGCATCAAGCAAGCGCGGAAAAACGGCATGAAGGTCATCGTGATCGACCCACGCAGGTCCGACGTAGCCCGCATGGCGGACATCCACCTACAGGTGAAGGCGGGCGAGGACGCGACTCTACTGGCCGCCATGGTGAAGGTGATTCTCGACAAAGGACTCGAGGACCGCGAATACATCGAAGAATTTGTCAGCGGCGTGGAGGCGCTCCATGAAGCCGTGGCCCCCTTCGATTTGGAGTATGCGTCTCGGCGAACCTGTGTCCCCGCTGAGTTAATTGCAGCGGCGGCCGAAACGTTTGCCACAGCAAAATCCGGGGGCGGTGTGAGCGGCACGGGAATGCACATGGCCCCCCATCACAATCTGGCGACCCAATTGGTGATGACCCTGAACGGCCTTTGTGGCCGAGTGGATCGGCCGGGGGGCATGGTGCGCACCGAGGGCGCCCTTTCGAGGCCGATCACCCCGGATATGGAAGCCGGACGATTGCCCACACCGCCCACCTCGCGGATCCGGGACGTCTCGGGCATCAACGGCATCTTCGGAAGCTACTTCGAACTGCCGACCAACACCCTGGCCGACGAGATCCTCACGCCTGGAGAGGGTCAAATTCGAGCACTGATCGTCAATGGCGGCAATCCCGCCTTGGTCCTCGCGGAAGCCGAATCCGCGGTTCGCGCGCTCAAAGACCT
>JAQWNI010000238.1 GCA_029268645.1 Myxococcota bacterium | reverse complement strand
AAGGGGGATTGATTGTCATACTCGCGCGAGTCTTAACACTGACTCCTTAACAACTTGGGGGAGCCGGGTCTGACGAGCGCCTCCGCAGACACTTTGGCTTTTACCGTCAACGCTCGTTTCTATCCGCTGATCGGCCGCATTCAGCCCTATGCTCTGATTGGCCTTGGGGGCGTGAACTCATGGTTGAACAGCAACCTCGGAAGTTCAGCAACTTTCACTTCCTTCGCGGGCCGATTCGGCGTGGGCCTGGATATCTACATCACCCCCAACATCGCGCTCACGAGCGAGTTTGCCTACACGGCCACCACCGAAGGCCAGGCGACGTTTTATGGGCCATGGGTCTGGTGGACGGAGAACAGCGGCTTCGATCCGAGCTACATGGGCGTGACCTGGGGTGTGACCTACAGTTTCTTCTAGCGCTGAGTCCGAGCGAAGTGCGGGCGGGTTGATGTGAAATCCCGCGGGAAACCGATTTCGAGTAGCCCTTGGTTTCCGCAGCCATTTTTGATTTTTGCGAAAGGTGAAGCGGATTCGGGATTGGCAGGGGGCGTGCCCTTGGGCTACCTATCGGCCCCCTCGGCGCGGACCCGTGCCGTGATTCATTGACCCCGACCGGTCGGCCGATCGATGGCGTGACCGTTTCAAGAGGCTTCAGCATGGCCCGACGCTGCGCGCTGACCGGCAAAGATGTCCAGTTTGGACACAATGTTTCCCACTCGATGCGGGCGACCAATCGCCGTTTCGACCCCAATATCCAGAAGGTGACGCTCGCCTCGGAGGCCCTGGGCCGCGAAATTCGACTGCGGGTGGCCACCCGCACCCTGCGAACCGTGCAGAAAAAGGGCGGCTTGGACGGTTTTCTTCTGGGGACCGACGACGCGAAGCTGATGCCCGACGCCCAACGGCTGAAGCGCCAGATCAAGAAGAAGCTTTCAGGCCGCTAGCTCCGCCGATTGGCAGGGAGATGGGCCGGTTCTGATGCAAGGGCTTCTCGCGCCCCGGGACCGGCTGGGTCTTTCAGCGGGCTGAGGCCGCAGAGCGAGGAAGGCAGCGCTCAACATCGGGCCGAGTGCCCCCGAGCCACACCGGATGAGCACGGGCCGCGGTTTTGAGCTTCCGGGCCTGGCTAGGACTTTGACTGTCCGTACCGCTTGCGGAAGCGATCGATCTTCCCGTCGGCGTCGAGTTCTCGAACCTTGCCGGTCCAGAACGGGTGGCTGACCGCGGAAATTTCCAGCCGGACCAGCGGGATCTCCTTGCCGTCGACTTCGCGGGTCTCTTTGGACGTCATGGTTGAGCGACTGATCCACTCTTCGCCGGTGGCGGAGTCGTGGAAAAGAACTTCGTGGTAATCGGGGTGGATTTCAGGCTTCACGGTTGGTTTCCTTGGCTTTCCTACCAGCTCGACTTGCGGACGCCGGGCAGCTGGCCAGCGAGTGCGAGTTCGCGAAGGGCGATACGGGAGACGCCGAATTTCCGATAGTAGGCCTTGGAGCGGCCAGAAACCCCGCAGCGGTGGTTCAAGCGGGTTGGGCAGGAGTTTCGCGGTAGCTTGGCGAAGGCCTCCTGGACCTTGAGCTTCTCTTCGACGGAGACGTTGGGGTCATTGAGCTGCTTGCGAAGCTCCGCGCGTCGTTCTGCATACTTCGCGATCAGCGCCTGACGTTTATTGTCTCGGTTGACTTGTGACTTCTTGGCCACGCCGTCCTCTTTTCTTTTCCATCTTCTGAACTCTTGTGAAGGGATGTGATCGGGTGGACCGCTTTCCCTGGCTTCGTCGCCCTGATTTCAACCCAGGGCGCGAAGACCAACTCCCTACGGGTTCCGCACCACCTTGGGGGTGCTCCTCGAATCGCGCGCTCGTCGGCCGTGACCCTTTTGGAACTCCGGGCGCGGGAGAGTAGGCAGAAGGCCTCTCCAGCGCAACCATCCCGGCGATTCGCCTTTGGGGCTCGACAGCGCCATCTCGACTCTCTCGCCGGGAACGCGACGGCTCGGGGTTGGTCTATGTTACCGGCCCCTCGGGTTATCTGCCTCCCGGCGAGCGCTGTGGATCCGGTTCGAGGACCACCGAGGGCAGGCCGCAGTGCGGAGAGAGTAAGGAAGCTATGAGCGATCAGCAGACAAAGAATGGAGGGCCGCCTCCGGGGAGCCCCGTACTGGCCCTAGACCCCGAAACAGTGGGGAAGCATTTCGATTCCGCTGCTGCTGAGATCCGCTGGGATGAGGTTTGGCAGGAAGAGGGAATCTATCACTGGGATCCGAGTCGACCCCGTGAGCAGACCTATGTGGTGGATACGCCGCCGCCGACGGCCTCAGGCTCCCTGCACGTGGGCCATGTCTTCTCCTATACCCAAGCCGATGTGATGGTGCGTTTTAAACGCATGCGGGGCCTCAATATCTTCTACCCCATGGGCTGGGATGACAATGGACTTCCGACGGAGCGTCGCGTCCAAAACTATTACCACGTGCGTTGCGATCCCAGCCAGCCCTACGAAGAAGGGTTGGTTCTCGAAGAAGCCTCCGCCAAAGTCCGAAAAAAGCCGGCTCGCCTGATTTCGCGCCCCAATTTTATCGAGGCTTGTTATGGGCTGATCAATGCCGATGAAGAGCACTTCCGCGCGCTTTGGCGGCGTTTGGGGCTTTCGGTTGACTGGAGTCAAGAGTATCAAACGATTGACGATCATTGCCGGCGTACGGCGCAGCGCTCGTTTCGCGATCTATTCGACCGCGGCTTGGTTTACACAAGCGAAGCCCCAACGATGTGGGATATCGATTTCCAATGTGCAGTGGCTCAGGCGGAGATCGAGGACAAGCCGACGCCAGGCGCTTATCACCACCTTGAATTTGCCGTCGAGAATCGCGACGAGTCCTTCGTCATAGCCACAACGCGTCCGGAGCTCCTCGGTGCGTGCGTGGGGGTGACGGCGCATCCGGAAGACGAGCGCTATCGGGAATTGTTTGGCCAGCGTGCGGTGACGCCTCTTTTTCACGCCCCGGTGCCCATCTTTCCGAGTGATTTGGCGGATCCCGAGAAAGGCACCGGGATTCTGATGGTCTGCACCTTCGGCGACCAAAACGACGTGCTGTGGTGGCGGGATGAGGGTTTGGTTCTCCGTCAGATCATCGGTCGAAATGGCCGTGTGCTGCCTGTTGAGTATGGAACCTCGGAATTCGAGAGCCTGCACCCCGAGTCGGCGAATGCGGCGCATGCCGAGCTGGTAGGCCAATCGGTCAAGCAGGCTCAGAAGCGGATTGTTGATTTGCTGCGCGCGCCGGAGGCCAGCGCAACCGGTTCCGGGGCCCCGTTGATCCGAGAGCCCGAGGGCATCGAGCACCCGGTCAAATTTTTTGAGAAGGGCGACCGGCCGCTCGAGTACCTGCCGACCCGTCAATGGTTTGCCCGTTTGTTGGACCGCAAGTCCGAACTGCTGGCCAAGGGTGAAGCGGTGCAGTGGCACCCGCCCTTCATGGCGGCGCGCTACCGGGACTGGACGGAAAACCTGAGTCTCGATTGGTGTCTCAGTCGTCAGCGATTCTTTGGCGTGCCGATTCCGGTTTGGTACCCGCTGAACTCCGAGGGTGAACCCGAATACGAACGTGCGATTGTCGCCGATGTGGCCGAGATGCCTGTCGATCCCACGGTGGATCGGCCGCCCGGGTACCAAGCTGATCAGCGGGACGTGCCCGGAGGGTTCACGGCGGACTCTGATATTTTCGACACTTGGTTTACCAGCTCGATGACTCCCCAGATCAGCTCTCATTGGGGCGATGATGATCAAAGGCACGCCCAGCTTTTTCCTGCAGATGTTCGACCCCAGGGCCATGACATCATTCGGACCTGGGCGTTCTATACGATTGCGAAGGCGCTGCTCCACGAGAATTCTGTCCCGTGGCAACACGCGATGATTTCCGGCTGGATCTTGGACCCGGACCGAAAAAAGATGTCCAAGAGCAAGGGCAATGTGATGACTCCCATGCCCCTGCTTGAGCAGTACAGCGCCGATGCGGGTCGTTATTGGGCTGCCAGCGCCCGGCTCGGTTCCGACACAGCCTTCGATGAGAAGGTGTGGAAAGTTGGCAAGCGCTTGGTGACGAAGCTTTTTAATGCGGGCAAATTTGTCCTTTCACAAACCGGCGAGTCCCATCCGATCCGTGATGAGATCGACCGGGCTTTTGTCGCGAAACTTCGAAGTCTGGTTGAGGACTGCACGAAGTGGTTTGAAGACTATGAGTATGCTCGTGCGCTGCAGGAGACCGAAAGTTTCTTCTGGACCCACTTTACCGATACCTACCTTGAATTGGTGAAGGTTCGGGCCCGGGGCCATGCGGATGGGGCGGTGGGCGAAGCGGCTGAAGCGAGCGGTTCAGCGGTGGCGAGCTTGCGACTCGGCCTTTCGGTTTTGCTTCGACTGTTGGCGCCTGTTCTGCCGTACATCACGGAGGAGATCTGGTCCTGGGCCTTTGCAGAAGAGTCCGGTCATCGGAGAATCCATTCCGCGCCCTGGCCGGGCGAAAAGGATTTCGCGGAGATAGAAGCCCCGACCGATCCCGCGAGTTTTGAGCGAGGTGTCGCGGCGTTGGCTGCGATCAACAAAGCGAAGGCCGACGCCGAAGTCTCAATGGGCCGATCCGTTGAGCAGATGGTGCTGGTGGCGAATGCTCGGACCTTGGAGCGATTGGCCGCCGTGGAAAAAGACGTGTTGGAGGCGGCGCGCTGCCTGAGCCGGACTCAGCTCGTAGACGGCTCCCTCGAGGACGAGCAGTTCGATGTGCGAGAGGCGGTGTTTGCTCCCAAACCGCAACGGTGATCGGTTTAGCCCAGCCCGTTACTCGCGGTTTTCCAAAGCGACATCGAAGTAGTCGACATAGTCTCTCGTGGATTCTCGGATCGCCTCGAGTTCAAGTCCGGTCTCCGAAAACTGATGGGTGTGCCGGCCGTCGCGATCTCGCGGGTTGCGGGCTACATAGTTTCGCATGGCCTCTTCGACTTCCGGTCGGAGGTCGAGCTCGAAGTGTTGGTAAATCGAGCGAACCGATGCGACTGGGTCTTTGAGAAAGCGGTCAAAATGCAAGTCGACCACCTGAGAATCCGGAAGTCGCCCACTCTGGCGGAACGCCAAGGAGCGTTCGTAGGCGCGCTGCAGCCATTCTGACCACTCTTGGGCGACTTGCTTCGGGATGATGTCATCGCTGCACATTTTACGGAGCACGCATTCGAGGCTGGTGAGCGACGAGACGATGGCGACCGGATCCCGATGGGTCTGCACCAAGCGCGCATCCGGATATTCATCGATGAGGGCGTCCAGGCACCACAGGTGGCCCGGTGATTTGAGGACCCATCGTTCGGCCGGGCACCGCCAGCCGAGCAACTGGAGAAATTGGCGATGCATTCGATAGGCGGATGCCATGTCGGCTTCATCGAGGAGCCAGCGTGTGTAATCGGTCACTCGCCACTGCGCGGGAAAGATGACGCTGCGAAAATCGGCGGATGTGAGGCTGATGCATTCTTGAGGAAGCTGAGCCCCCATTCGATGAATACGCTTGAAATCAGGGATCAAGGATTCGGATCGATCGAGTTGCTTCTGGCAAGCGGCGATGCGCGGGTCGCTGGCTTGGGTGGCCGTTTCCGGGGGCGGAAAGGGTGACTCACATTCCCAGGTGAGCGGCAGGCGGTGGGCGGGGTCGAGCTGCATGAGCTCGTGAAGGATCGTTGTCCCAGTTCGTCCCTGGCCCACAATAAAGATCGGCTTTCGGACGGTTTGCGCCCGCAACGAGGCGTGCTGGGCGTGGCTCTCTTCAAGTTTTAGCCGCTGACCGACGGCCTCGTGCAGTCGGGTTTTAGTGATCAAACGGCCCAGGGTCGAGAGGGCCGCGTCCGCTTCAAGGGAATCGACCAGTCGCACGAGGCCCTCACGGCTTTCAGCGGCCAAGCGCCTTTCGAGGCCGGTCTCCCGCCGAACCGCTTCTTCGATTGCCGCCGCGTCAAAGCGCGCAGGGCCCATGCCCAGGCTCGTCAGTGCCAACCCGGCTCGATTGATGGAGCGGGGGATGAACGGCAGCTGCGGGACGGGCATGGCGATCCTTTGAATCGTGGGCGGCGGGCTTCAGCGCGGAGGCAGTCCGTGCACCAGGGTGAGGAACTCAAGCCGCGTTCCTGCGCGTCGGTGCTCGGAGAGGTCCTGATACTCCGGATCATTGTACCAGTCTTGAGCGGCCTGTTCCGACGGAAAGCTGAAGAGAACGATCCGTCCGTCGGGGGCACTGAGACCCTCGAAGGTCGATGGCGCATCGTCGTAAGTCATGAATTGCCCCCCGTGCTTCTTCAGGAGGGGAAAGAACCCCTTCTCGTACTGCAAATAGCGCGCGGAATCCTCAATATGAAGATGGACAACCATGTAAACCGGCACATCGGCCATGCAATGAACTCCTATCTTGTTTGGGTGGACGGACGAACGGAAATCGGGCTTTCAAGCGCGGTGCTCTCACGGGCTTTCAGAGTTGGCCGAGCCATTCCGCAACGGCTTGACCGATTTCGACCGGGGAGTCTTCCTGAACGAAGTGCGAACCTGCGACGGTGACCTCGGTCTGATTCGGCCAGCTCCGGCAAAATTCTCGCTGGGGTCCGATCAAGATGGATCCCGGTTCTGCGTTGATGAAAAGCTTCGGGATAGGGTTGGTGGCCATCCACTGGGCGTAGTGATCGACCAACTCGACCATGTGGGCCGGTTCTCCATCGATGGGAATCTGCCGGGGCCAGTTGAGGGTTGGCTGGCGGTCCTCCGGGGTTCCAAAAGGAGCCCGGTAATTCTGCATCTCTTCCTCGGTCAGGGTGCGCAGAACTGCGGAGGGCAAGACGGCTTCAACGAAAAGATTGCGTTCGAGGATCAACTCCTCTCCCTTGGACGAGCGAAAACCCTGAAAGATGCCCCGGGCGCTTTCCGGCCAATCCGCCCAGGAGACCGGTCGAACGATGGCCTCCATGTAGGCGATGCCTCGGACGCGGTCTGCATGCTGTGAGGCCCAGTGGAATCCGAGTCCGCTTCCCCAATCGTGAAGCACGAGCGTCACCCGCTCACTCACGTTGAGGGCATCCAATAGATCCTCTAAATAGGCGTAAGCCACCTCGAATCGATACCGATCGGGCCCCTCTTCGCTCGGCAGTTTTTCCGAGTCCCCCTGGCCGATCAGGTCGGGCACGATGACGCGTCCGGATCCTTGCAGCTCGGGGATGACGTTGCGCCAGAGGTAGGAGGAGGTCGGGTTACCGTGGAGCAGCACGATGGGGTCGCCTTCCCCTTCCTCTACATAGCCGAGGCGTTTTCCATTGATCGTGGCGAACTTCTTCGAGAAGTTGAATGCAGCAGAGATCATCCATTTTTCCTTTTGTTGATCAGCAAGGGTCCGGGTGGAGCCCCGGTGTTAAGGGGCTCGCGGGGGCACGCCGTGGGTTGAATCCAGGGCCGGCAGTGCGATGAGCGAGAGCGCCACGTCAATTTCAGAGCGGATCTCTTCCAGCGCGCCGGGTGCCCGACAGCGGACGCGGAGGCCCTGGTTGAGCAACATCAGTTGAGCCGCGAGGGCGCGCGGGGAATGCTGCCGGGAATACTGGTGACGCTCTTGGGCTGCGGAGAAGCAGTCCTCAAAGACTTTCTCGACCCGCCCGAGTTCCGTGGCCGCGACTTCGTTGAGGTCTGCTTCGACGTCTCGGAGTTCAAGGACACTGTTGACGAGGAGGCATCCGCGGGCCGCTCTTCGCCGAGGCACTTCAAGAATGGTGGCGCAGAAGAATCGGGGGAGGGTGTCGAGGGGCCGCTCTTCACACCACTCGCGCTCGAAGATTTTCCGGGTGCGAATGGAAAAGAGCTGAAGGGCTTCCCGGAACAGCTGCCGCTTGCCTCCGAAGCTGGCATAAAGGCTGGAGCGTGAAATGCCCATGGCTTCGGTGAGGCACTCTAGAGAGCTTGCTGCGTAGCCTCGGATCCAGAATAGCCTCATGGCCGCATCAAGGGCCTGGCCGCGCTCAAAAGCGATGGGACGCGCCACTCTGCGATCTCCTTCGTTCACGAGCAGTTATGGACCGATCGTTCCGAAATGTCAACTCTGGAGATTGAGCAGTTCTGTGAAAATTATAATATATATATATTTATATAA
>JAQWNI010000237.1 GCA_029268645.1 Myxococcota bacterium | reverse complement strand
GATTGATTGAACTCCGTGAGGAATATGGCCGAGATGGTTTCGAGGTTGGAATCGGTGCGGAGGCTGTTCGGAAGCTGCTCGCTGAGCTTGATGTAGAAGGCGAGTGTGAAACGCTTCGGGAAGAAATGCGAGAAGCGACTTCTGAGGCGAAGCGCAAGAAGATCGCGAAACGGCTTAAGGTTCTCGATGCGTTCAGGGAGTCCGGTGTCAATCGACCCGAGTTTATGGTCTTGGAAGTCGTTCCGGTCATTCCGCCCGATCTTCGTCCCCTCGTTCCCTTGGATGGCGGGCGTTTTGCTACGAGCGACTTGAACGATCTGTACCGTCGGGTGATTAACCGGAATAATCGGTTGAAGCGACTCCAGGAATTGAATGCACCTGAAGTCATCATCCGAAATGAAAAGCGGATGCTTCAGGAAGCAGTGGACGCGCTCTTCGATAATGGTCGCCGAGGCCGGGTTATTACCGGCCCGAGCAAGCGCCCTCTGAAATCCCTTTCCGACATGCTCAAAGGCAAGTCAGGCCGTTTCCGGCAGAACTTGCTTGGGAAGCGTGTCGACTATTCGGGGCGTTCAGTCATCGTGGTCGGTCCCGAGTTGAGGTTGCACCAGTGTGGGTTGCCGAACCGAATGGCATTGGAACTGTTTAAGCCCTTCATTTACAGCAAGCTCGAACAGCTCGGGTATGTGACGACCATCAAGGCAGCACGGAAGATGGTGGAAAACGAGCGCGAGGAAGTTTGGGATATCCTGGCAGATGTCATCAAGGAGCATCCGGTGCTGCTTAACCGGGCGCCGACGCTTCACCGGTTGGGGATGCAAGCTTTTGAGCCGATGCTGATCGAAGGCAAGGCGATCCAGTTGCACCCGCTGGTGTGTGCCGCCTTTAATGCTGACTTCGACGGCGACCAGATGGCAGTTCATGTGCCGTTGTCAGTCGAAGCTCAAATTGAAGCTCGCGTTTTGATGATGTCGACGAACAACATTCTCAGTCCTGCAACGGGCCGGCCCATTATTGGGCCTACCCAAGATATTGTGCTTGGCTGCTATTACATGAGTCGCGAAAGGCCTGGTGTTCGGGGCCAAGGGATGCGCTTTTCGAGCCCTGACGAAGTCCGGATTGCGTACGATGCGGATGTGGTCGACATCCATGCCTCGATTCATGTGAGGCTGGGTGATGAGGTGGTGGAAACCACGACGGGGCGAATCCTTTTGCAGGACGTCGTTCCGGAGGAGATCCCTTTCGAATTCATCAATCAAGTGATGGACAAGAAGGCTCTCGGAGAACTGATCGATCAGTGCTATCGCCGGCTCGGCAATAAAGCCACGGTGCTCTTGGCCGATCGTTTGCGTTCTTTGGGTTACGGCCACGCCACCTCGGCTGGAATTTCGATCTGCCTCGACGATATGGCCATTCCGCCGGACAAGGAAAGGTTCTTGGACGAGGCGATGACCGAAGTGGCCCAGATCCAAGATCAGTACCAAGAGGGTCTGATTACGGACGGTGAGCGATACAACAAGGTCGTTGATATCTGGGCTCAGGCCACCGAGCAAATCACCGAGCAGCTGGTGGACGGCATTGCGACAGAGGTCGTCGTTGACGAGAAGGGCGAAGAGCATACGGTCCCCAGTTTTAACGCCATCTTTATGATGGCCGATTCCGGGGCTCGAGGTTCGACCCAACAGATGCGGCAGCTGGCCGGGATGCGAGGTCTGATGGCCAAGCCTTCAGGCGCGATCATCGAAACGCCGATCACCTCAAATTTTCGGGAAGGCCTTTCGGTTCTTCAGTACTTCATCTCGACCCATGGCGCGCGAAAGGGTCTGGCCGATACGGCTCTGAAGACGGCGAACTCGGGCTATCTGACCCGCCGGCTTGTGGACGTCTCTCAGGACGTGATTATCCGTGGTCAGGATTGTGGAACGGAAGACTTTCTGGAAATTGGAGCTCTGGTAGAGGGCGGAGACATCGTTGAGCCCCTGGGTGAGCGAATCCTGGGGCGGGTGACGGCGACGGATGTTCTTGACCCGGTCAATGGCGATTGCCTGCTCGCTTCGGGGGATGAGATCGACGAAGAGGCCGTCCGTAAGATTGACAATGCCGGAATTGAAACCGTCAACGTGCGATCGGTGCTGACCTGTTCGCAGGGTTTTGGTGTTTGCGTCAAATGCTACGGCCGAGACCTGTCCCGAGGAACGATGGTCAACCTGGGCGAAGCGGTCGGGGTCATTGCTGCTCAGTCCATTGGCGAGCCCGGAACGCAGCTGACCATGCGAACGTTCCACATCGGCGGGGCTGCGACCCGCCGAGCCGAGCAGTCTCATGCATCGGCAGCCAGTGAGGGCGAGGTGCGTTTTCACAATATCCGCTCGGTTCAGGATGCTGAGGGCAATGAGACAGTGATGACGCGACACGGCGAGATTGGCATCCTGGATGCCAGCGGACGCGAGCGGGAGCGTCATCCTGTGGTCTACGGGGCGACGCTTCGGGTGGCCGAGGGAAGCCATGTCAAAAACGGCGACAGCCTGATCGACTGGGATCCCTTTGCGAGTCCGATTTTGTCGGAAGTGCGCGGTGTGATCGAGTTTGCGGACATCATTGAAGGGTCGACGATGCAGGAGCAGGTGGATGAGTTCACCGGCGTCTCGTCTAAGGTCATTATCGAATCGAAGGATCCTGACCTGCGGCCGCGAATCACGATTCGCTCACTCTCCGACGGGGCTGAATCTCGTTCCATCCTGCCCGTTGGGGCGTACCTCTCCGTCTCAGAGGGAGAGGAAGTGGGTGCGGGCCAAGTCGTGGCGAAGATTCCGCGGGAGGCGAGCAAGACGAAGGATATCACCGGCGGACTTCCTCGGGTGGCTGAGCTTTTCGAGGCTCGAAAGCCCAAGGAATGCGCAGTGGTGACGGAGATAGAGGGAATTGTCTCTTTCGGTCCGGACAGCCGCGGCAAGCGGCGCGTGATCGTGACTCCCTCGGACGACGCTGGGGAACCCGATGAGTACCTGATTCCGAAGGGCAAGCACGTCAGCGTCCATGAAGGGGATCGAGTGAGACCCGGTGAGGCTTTGATGGACGGATCTTCGAACCCTCATGACATCCTCAAGATTAAGGGCGAAAAAGAGCTGGCCTCTTATCTGGTCGATGAAGTTCAGGAGGTTTACCGACTCCAGGGTGTGAAGATCAACGACAAACACATCGAAGTCATCGTTCGCCAAATGCTCCGGAAGGTTCGCGTCACCGATGCGGGGGACAGTGATCTTCTCCTCGGGGAGCAGGTCGAGCGGAACACCTTCGAGGCGATCAACGAACAGTTGACTTCCGAGGGCCGTGAGCCGGCTCAAGCGGAGGCGCAATTGCTCGGGATCACGAAGGCTTCCTTGTCGACGGAATCGTTCATCTCGGCGGCCTCTTTCCAGGAGACCACCAAGGTGCTCACCGAGGCGGCGATCTGGGGCAAGACGGATGGTCTCCGGGGTCTTAAGGAAAATGTCATCATGGGCCGACTGATTCCCGCCGGAACGGGATTGGAGGAATACAAGGGGCTCGGGATCCAGGTCGAGCTTCCTCCCTTCGAGGCCACGATTGACACCGTGGGCGCATCCGCCGGTGAGGGTATGCTCGAGGAGCAAGCCGAACTCTCTGATGAGACGCTGTCCAGCTTTGCAGCGGACCTCGGCCCGGTCGAAGGCTGAAGGCGGGCAGGGTCGCTCTACACTTGGGCGCTCTCGGGATTCCCCGGGGGCGCCTTTGCCGTTTAGGGCACGCTGGGCACGGTTCAGAAAGCTTGAGCGTCGGCCGAAGCCGGCGGGGCCGAAGTGGCTCAGGCCGCGAAGGGGTGGGCACAGACCCAGCCGGGCGCAACCGGTCCGAGAAGGCCCTGGAATCGTTGACAGCACCCCGCAGGTCGCTAAGATGCGTCCGCTTCAGATCCATGACCGCTCTTTTCCGCGGTCCGCCTTCAGCTGCTGGAGGGGCAAACCCGAGGCGGAGCCCATTGCTCCGTGTGGTCGAGAGACTCAGAGAGTCTCGAGGCTGCTTCTCCGGTCCCTTCATCCCTGTTGGGCGGGTATGGGGGGAGAATTGTCTTTGGGTCTAGAGGCCTTGGGAGCCGCATGGGCCCCCGATAAACGATTTCCGAACCGGTTGGTCAGATCGATCAATCCATCTGGTTCGAGATGAGTGAAGAGGTCATTCGACATCTCATGCCCACCATTCAGCAGTTGATTCGCAAAGGGCGAAAGCCGAAGCAGTCCCGGACGAGTTCACCCGACCTGGGGAAATGTCCCCAGAAAAGAGGGGTGTGCCTTCGGGTATTTACGCAGACGCCGAAGAAGCCGAACTCCGCTCTTCGTAAGGTGGCGCGTGTGCGTCTCACCAACGGAAACGAAGTCAATGCCTACATCCCGGGCGAGGGTCATACCCTGCAGGAGCACTCCGTCGTGTTGGTTCGCGGCGGAAGAGTGAAGGACCTTCCGGGTGTCCGGTATCACATCATTCGCGGCACGCTCGATTCGACAGGAGTCGATGGGCGTAACCGAGGGCGCTCCAAGTATGGGGCCAAGCGACCCAAGTAGCCGCGATCGTCGAGTTTGACGACTTGCGGTTTTTTACTTCCCAAAACAGCGGGACAAAGACCTTATGCCCAGACGGCGAGAAGTAGCGAAGAGAGAAAATCGGCCGGACCCGAAACACGGTGATCAGGCTGTGGGTCGTTTCATCAATGTATTGATGAGGGACGGCAAGAAAAGTACAGCTGAACGCATCCTGTACGGCGCGTTCGATGAAATCGAACAGAAAATGCGCAGCGACCCGTTGGCGATGTTTAGACGGGCCTTGGAGAACATCCGGCCCCGCATCGAAGTTAAGAGTCGGCGTGTCGGTGGAGCCACGTATCAGGTGCCGATCGAAATTTCGCCGCGTAGAGCATCCTCGCTAGCGATGCGGTGGTTGGCGTCGTACTCCCGGTCCCGCCCCGGCAAAAGTATGCGAGAGAAACTGGCTAATGAGATTATCGACGCCGCCAATGAAAGAGGCGAAAGCGTCAAGAAGAGGGAAGACACCCATCGTATGGCAGATGCGAACAAGGCGTTCGCACACTACCGCTGGTAGTGCACCGGGTGGGCCTCGGGGAAACACTGGGGCGGGTGCGTAGGGTGTGAAGAAGAATTAGGGGAAGCCGTTGCCGCTCGGTCGCTTGAGACCGAGTCGATGGAGTTTAGATCGATGGCGAAGGCGGCGACTCTGGAGCAGATCAGAAACATCGGCATCATGGCTCATATCGATGCCGGAAAGACAACCACGACCGAAAGAATTCTTTACTACACGGGCGTGACTTACAAGCTGGGCGAGGTGCATGAGGGCGCCGCGACCATGGACTGGATGAAGCAGGAGCAGGAGCGGGGCATCACGATTACGTCGGCTGCCACAACCTGTTCTTGGAAGGATCACGTGATCAACATTATTGACACACCTGGCCACGTCGACTTTACGATCGAAGTCGAACGCTCACTTCGCGTCCTAGACGGAGCGGTGGGTGTGTTTTGTGGTGTCGGGGGGGTCGAACCCCAGTCCGAAACGGTGTGGCGCCAGGCTGACCGTTATGGAGTTCCGCGGATCGCGTTTGTCAATAAGATGGACCGAGTTGGGGCTGACTTTGATGGTGCCGTCGAAATGATGCGTGATCGGCTCGGGGCCAACGCATTGCCCTTGCAGATTCCGA
>JAQWNI010000236.1 GCA_029268645.1 Myxococcota bacterium | reverse complement strand
TGCCGTTACCGGACATTGCCCAGGGTGCACTCTGGGCCTTTGGAATTCTTGTCTGCAAGCCTCTTGTAGCCGTTTACTTTTCGAGTTTCATGATCTCAAGCAGTTTAGGAAGTGTTTCTATTTCGTGGCTTGCTTGGCTTGACGTTCGGGCCATGGGTGTAAGGTGTAAAAGCTTCGGCGCCTCCGAGTCGACGGTTGCACCTGTCGCTCGAAACGCGCATCCATTTACCCTGCTTCCACCGTCAAGCCCGAGTGGCTCGGCGGGCTTAGTGTTCAGCAGGATCTTCTTCAGACCCACGCCCAGAGAGCGACCGATCGGCGAGCTGACGGGCACCCGCCTCGAATTCAACAAGGCCGCATGGGCAGGCTCAGCCTACTTGGAGTTCACCGCCTCCATGGGTCTCCCCGCCCCCTGAATCGCTTTACTGTCTGTCGTGTGGAATCGTCGCCCCACGCCCGCCAAGCCGTCTCGCGAAGAACACGGGTAATCCGCAAGTGAAGATCGTCGTCTAACAGAGGCCCTCGACGACATCAGGCGTTCAAAATTCGCCATTCGGGTGGCCTCGTTGGGGTGAAGGCGGACACCCGTTGACACAGTGTGCGGCATTCTGTGCGGTCAGGATTTGGGTAGAACCTGCAGAAGAGAAGTGTTTCGGTCCATGCTGCCTTCGAGCACGATCCGCACCCACAATTCGAGCCAAAGAATCAACCACAGTCGCGTTGCGTGCTCCCTCTCGCCAAGGTTGTACTCTTTTATTGCACGGCGGACCGGCTCGACGCGGATGAAGCCGAGAGCCGCGGCCCGGCTGTCTGAGAGCAGTTCCGCCAGGATGTCCATGAGACCGTGGGCCCACCAGTGGCCCATGGGTAACGCAAAGCCTTGCTTGGGCCGGTAAATCACTTCCTTTGGTACGTGCCTGGCCGCAACCCGTTTGAGCAGCCACTTTCGCCGCGAGCCTTTCAGCTTCATGGAATCGGGCAAAGTCCAAGCCAGCTCCACCAGGCGGTGGTCCAACAACGGACAACGCACTTCGAGTGAAGCCGCCATGCTGGCCACGTCGACCTTGACCAGATATGCATCGGGCAGGAGAACCTGAAAATCGTCATAAAGGATCTGGCGAAGCACACCTATTTCGCCACCGGGAAAGCGTTTCCCGACTCGGCAGGCTTCGAGATCGTGCTGAGAGTTCTGAGGGCGCAGATGGTCACCCATGATTCCGTCTAGGTGGTCGAACCAGCTCTCTTTGTTGCTGAAGCCGGCTCCGGGCTCCGCCGCCGCCAACCGATTAAGACGTTCTAGGCGTTCCCCAACCGAGGCCTTTCCCACCATCTCCAGAGCCCGTACGGCCAGCGGCACGGCGTGGCGCCGCAAGGACTGCGGCAGCAGACGTCCGAAGTAATCGGCATAGACTCCGGATTCCGCCCGCCAGTAGCCCGCAAAAGATTCATCTCCGCCGTCGCCACTCAAGCTCACCTTCACGGTGTCACGCGCAAGGCGAGAAACGAGATGTGTAGGAACGGCGGACGAGTCGCCAAAGGGCTGACCATAATGCCATACCAGGTTCGGCAGAATGTCATAAATCGAACTCGGGTCTAGAACGAGTTCATGGTGATTCGATCCGATGTGCTCGGCCACTTTTCTCGCATAGGGGAGCTCGCTCTCGTCCTGCTTATCGAACCCAATCGAAAACGTATCGACTCTTGGTGAATGCTTGGCCGCCAGGGCCATCACCAGCGACGAATCTACGCCTCCACTGAGAAATCCCCCCACCGGCACATCGGCCACGAGGCGCTGGCGCACACTTTGTTCGATCACTTCATCCACTTGATCTTCAGCGTCTTGAAGTGAAATATTTTGAGGAGCCTTGTCGGGAAACTCCCAATAAGGGTTCAGCCGGAGTTCACCACCGGATTCGATGACTGCATAGTGGGCCGGCGGAAGGCTCTCGACATTGCGCCAGATCGTATGCGGATGTGGAATGAAGTTGTGTGAAAGAAAACACTTCATCGCGTTCGTATCCACCTCGAGCTGCCCGGCCTCATGGGCTTGAATCGCGTTCAAAGTCGACGCAAAAACCAACTGGTGGTTTCTCTGGAGCACGTAGAGCGGTTTCTTGCCGAAGCGATCCCGTGCGAGGATCAGACGCCGTCTAGATTGGTCCCAGATGGCGGTGGCGAACATGCCTTCGAGCCGCTCCACCACCCCCTCTCCCCATTCCTGGTATCCGTGCACCAGAACTTCGCTGTCGCCGGTTGACAGAAAGTGGTGGCCTCGATCGATCAACTGCTGGCGTAATTCGGCGAAGTTATAGATCTCGCCGTTGTGAACAACCTGGATCGTTCCGTCCTGGTTACTGATGGGGCAGCGTCCCGCGTCGCTGAGGTCCAGGATGCTTAGTCGTCGATGAACCAAGCCAATGCCGGGTCCAATGAATTCGCCGTGATCGTCCGGGCCACGGTCTCGCATGGCCTGAGACATCCTCTCGAGAGCGGCTCGATCACACGTGCCAGCCTCTTCGCGAAAGATGCCTCCGATTCCGCACATGCAAATTTTCTCCAGACCTCTTGCGGATGCCCCCGTGCACCCATGGCTCTCGAATTCGTCGGCTTCGCTCCAATTTATCCCATTCACCCCGCCAGAGCTATTTCGGTGGCCATTTGGGCGAGACCCGGTCGCGCGACGTCGATTGGTTGCATCGGGGAGTCACTCAACTCGGGGACGCCCACGATCTGCCGCGAGAAGTCAAAACAAAAGACCCGACTGAGGGAGGGCCGGGGTCCGTCGCCGGTTGGGTGTGCAGAGGCCGCATACGGCCGTCGGGGCTATTTGATAAAAAGCATCCAGGTCCAATGTTTTACAATGGACCGTTGAGCTTCCTATGCGCCGGACGTCATCTTGAGGATTCGATAGCCGATATCAAGTTCGGTGAGTTCTCTCAAATGGCCATGGTTGATCTCCCACGTGCCAGATTCCAGATCACGCCGAAGCTGATTCAGAGCTTCCTTTAACAGCTGTTCTTCTAGTAGGTTGAACGTCGATATCGACCTTCGGACGTTGGCAAGAAAGTAGGGTTTCGGTCGTTGCCAATATGCTCCCAGGAAACCGTCGGTGCAATCATGCGGCACTGGCACGGCAATGCTCTTGACGTCCCATCCATTCGACTGGCACTCTTCCGCAATTTCCTCGACCGTGGGAAACATATCACGATCCATTTCTCGAAGGATTGGAAAGTAGTCCAGTAGCCAGAAGTCGTATTCAATCGGGTCATGGGTTAGCACTACCGTTGGCCCCCGGCTGATTCGATGCATCTCCGACAATCCCCGCTTCCAGTCACTCCAGTGATGCAGGGTGAGGATGGTCATCGCCGCTTCGACACAGTCACTGCGAAGGGGAATGGACTCTGCGGTGCCCCGGATTCGTACGCTGCCGCTCGTGTGTTGAGTCAGCATCAATGAGGACGGTTCAATCGCAATGACATTTCGATTGGCGGGTTCATAAGAACCTGTTCCGGCACCAATATTGACTACGGTTTTGCTGTTTCCGAGCGCGTCGTGCAGGAGAAGTGCAATTCTGGGGTCCGGGATTCGGAGGTTCGCGTAGCCTCTGCCAATTTTGTCGTACCATTTGGTCGCGAGGGCAAGCTACAGAGATGGGCTGTCATGTTCAAGCAATACCCGCAACCACGGCTATTTGCCTGCTTTCGAGATCCCCTGTCACCCCTCTTAAGCCTGTATCTCACACCACTTCTTAGGACCGAGGGGATACCGTCAGACCCTCAAATTCCTACCCGAAAACTAGGTATTCGCTCAGCGCCGCGGGCCGCTATAGGTCCGCCGACGGGAACCCAGTTCTCTCAGGGAAGCCCCCATGCCCCCTCTTTTGCCGTTACCGGACATTGCCCAGGGTGCACTCTGGGCCTTTGGAATTCTTGTCTGCAAGCCTCTTGTAGCCGTTTACTTTTCGAGTTTCATGATCTCAAGCAGT
>JAQWNI010000235.1 GCA_029268645.1 Myxococcota bacterium | reverse complement strand
CTTCGAACTGCCGACCAACACCCTGGCCGACGAGATCCTCACGCCTGGAGAGGGTCAAATTCGAGCACTGATCGTCAATGGCGGCAATCCCGCCTTGGTCCTCGCGGAAGCCGAATCCGCGGTTCGCGCGCTCAAAGACCTCGAACTCTTGGTGGTGCTCGACCTCTTTCCCTCGGCCACGGCCGAATATGCGGATTACGTCTTTGGGGTCCGGCACCCCTTCGAGCGGGCAGACGTTTCAAAACTAATGGATGCCACCTATCCGTTTCCCTTTGCCCACTATACGGCTCCCCTCATGGACGGACCCCAAGAAACCATTGAGGAGTGGCAGGTCTTTTGGGAGTTGGCCATGCGACTGGGTCTGCCGCTGCGCGTGGGCTCTCTTCATGCATCAGAGGGCTGCCCCACTTCAGACGAGCTTCTGGACGCCATGTATAAGCACGCCCGGTACCCGCTTTCCGAAATGCGAAAGCACCCAAGCGGCATTGCTTTCGCTGAACGCCACATGGCTGCCGGAGGAGTCATTCCCAACCTGATCGCCCACGAAGATAAGAAGATGGCGGCCGGTCATCCGGAAGTCCTTGCAGAGCTCCGGGAAGTGCGTGCCGAACCCGTCGCGCAAGGCGGCGGCTATTCAAGCGACGATGACTACGCCTTCCGTTTGATCACTTACCGGATGAAAGAGGTGTACTGCACTCAGGGACACAACCTGCCCTCCCTGGCCGCAAAGCGCCCCTACAACCCGGTCCTCATGCATCCGAAGAGCCTCGAAGGTCTGGGACTCGAAACCGGCGACCATGTCTGGCTTGAGAACAGGCAAGGACGCGTCGAAGGAATTGTCGAGATGAGTGAGGACGTGGGGCCCGACACCATCGCTTGTGCTTTCGGCTGGGGGAATGAGAACGACTCAAGCCCGGTCAGCCAAAAAGGAACCAACGTTCAGCATCTCATTTCAGACGATGAGGGATACGACCCGGTGACGGGGCTCGCTCGTCAGAGCGCAATTCCCGTCAACATCCGACCCATGGAAAGCCACTAGTCGTTCAAAAAGGAGACCTTATGCCCGGCCCTCTCGACGGTATCCGCGTGATCGAATTGACGTCGATGATCACCGGCCCGTTCGCTGCGATGATGCTCGCCGATCAAGGCGCCGAGGTGATTAAAATCGAAACCCCTGGAATCGGGGATATCATGCGCTACCTCGGCTCTCAGCGGGGTGGTATCACCTCCCTCTTTGCTTCCTGCAACCGCAGCAAGCAGTCCGTCGTCGTGAATCTAAAAGAACCTGACGGACTCGAATTGGTCAAATCTCTCGTGAAAGACGCGGATGTCTTTCTCCAAAACTTTCGCCACGGAGTCATCGACCGGCTGGGACTCGGCGCCGACGTTTTGCGAAAGGAAAACCCGGATCTCATCTACGTTTCTCTGAACGCTTTTGGCGAATCGGGTCCCTTCGTCCAACGCCCGGCCTATGACCACATTCTCCAAGGGATGATTGGTGCGCCCTACGTGCAGGCGACGGGACCGGGCGATAAACCGGAGTTCATGCGACAAACCTGGTGCGACAAGTCGACGGCCCTCACCGCAGCCCAGGCCATCACGGCAGCTCTTTTCGCACGAGAGCGCGGTTCGGGGGGCGAGCACATTCGCATTTCCATGCTCGATGCGAGCCTCTCTTTTCTATGGCCCGACGGTCACGTCAACACCATGCTGCTCGAAGAAGATGCTCTCAAATTGCCGGGCATTGCGACCACCTACCAGCCTACAAAAACCGCCGATGGCTACGTGACCATCGCAGCAGTAACCGAACAGCAAATGACCAGCCTCTTGGTGGCCATCGGCAAGGAGGACATGCTGGTCGATCCGCGCTTCGCAACCAACGAGGCTCGACTCCAAAATCTCGAGGCCTTCCGAGCCGCTTTGGGTGCCGACCTACCCGAGTGGGAAACGGACGCCATCATTGAACAGCTCGCGCAACACGACGTGCCCTGCGGACCCATCCTCCACCCGGAAGAAGTGCCCGATCACCCCCAAATCATTGCCAACCAGACCCTGATCGAAAGCGATCACCCGGCTATGGGTCGCATTCGCGAACCGCGACCGCCGGCCCGCTTCGAACACACGACCGCAGAAATCCAGCGCCCGGCACCCACCTTGGGGGAGCACACAGACACCGTCCTTCAAGCTTTAGGTAAGAGCGCTGAGGAGATCGAAAAGCTGCGGGCTGCCGGCGCGATTGGATAATCGAACACCCGCGCTCAGGGGCTCGGCGCGGAACTCGGGTGGGAACCGAACAGCCTTCGGTAGGCGACGCCTTGGACCAAAACCCACCACGGCAGGATCCAGATCAAACCGATCCCTAATGTAAAAAGGGTACCGACGAGAAAGACAAGCACGGTCGCGATCCCCAAGCCAAAATACCGAAACCACACTGTCGAAACGGTTTTCCGGGATCGCTCAAGGGATTCCCAAATACCGAGCTGCCGATCGACCCACAGCGGAATGGCCATTCCGTACGCGACCACGAGGTATATGCCCGGCAGAAGCAGCAGAAGCAGGCCGATAAACACGAAAACCGCGAACAGAGCCTGGAGTCCATAGAGACTGAACATCCGGGAATATGGAACGAAGACATCCCCCCACCCGGCGGCCGGATCCCGGCGTGCCCGCCGAATGCCGTAGAGGATGAGGCCGGCAAATAATGGGGCGACGATGAGATTGGAGATCTGGTTGATCAGGGTGGTGGCCAACCAATCGTCCGACCCAAAGTCGATATAGGACTGCCCGCCTGTCACATCGAAAGACAAGCTGGTGGATTGACTGCCTCCAATATCGAGGCCGCCTGCCAAGGAAAGAGCCGAGTTAACGACCAAGCTGGCCACCATCACCAGGCAAAAGCCCAAGAAGATGATCGACTTCGAACCCTTCGTCAGCCCCCAAGCCTCCGCCATGATTTCGCCGATGGCAAAGCGCTCCGTCGGCTCCGACGTCGAGCCCTCAGAATTCGAGAAGATCTCACCCTCGGTCATCTGTCACCCCGCCCTCACTTGAAATCCTAGAGATCTGGGAAGTAGCTCCCATGGAAGCCAAAGGGCACCCGCTGAGGCAAGTGAATCACGGCCACCGGTTCCTCACCCCAACGCTGCGCATCCACGATGGCCAAAGCCGATTGGTTTTGATTTTCATCGTAGAGATAGGACAAAACCCAGCCCTCATCCGAGTCGGGGTCTGATCCAGGCGATGCGGCAAAAACCGGCTCCCCGGCGCTGATCCCGGGCCCATAGGCCTGAATGCCCGATCGCCCAGTCTCCATATCGAATTTGAGATGGCCCTGGAAAGCCGGGTCTCCGTCTCCGCCGGCCCCAAAGAGCAGCGTATAGCCATAACGATTCTTCAAACCGATTCGGGCGTCCGCCACTCTGGGAAAGTCCATCCCGCGCTCATCGAGGGTCTCTTCTTTCACGTTGCCCGACACCATGTCGAAGGTGAAGCGATGAAGCGTTTGGACCCCGTCGCCTGAAGCCATATCGGAGGTCCCCCGCCAAACTTCGCTGATGCGACAAACATCAAAGATGACTTCGTTTCCTTCTTCCCATGCGTTGAGGGTGTGGAAGACGTAGCAGGGTTCGACGTCGAACCACTTGACGTCTGCGTTCTTTCCCGCCCGGGGCATGATGCCGATTCGGGCCGGGTAGTCATCATTCCACAAAAACGGCATGGTGCCCTGAAGCGCCAGTTCCATATTGAAAACCACCGGCAAGTCCATGAAGATCGAGTGATTCCGAGTAATTTGGAAATCGTGCATCATCGTCGGCCCACCGACCGTGATTTCCTCGGTCTGGACGAGCTTTCCTTGGGCATCGACTCGGTGATAAAGAAGATAGGGCGGGAGCTGACCGTAGGAATAGAAGATCAGCTCTCCGGTTTCAGGACAAATCTTCGGGTGCGCCGTCATGGCTTTGTCGAGCTTACCCTCAAAGTCATGCGCGCCGACGGTCTCCAGTTCAGGCGTCAATTCGTAGGGAAATGCGCCCTCCTCCAAGGCGAGGATGCGGCCGCCTTGCCGAATCACGTGGGTGTTGGCCGCGGAAACCGTGTAGTCGATGGTCCCGGTCTCGGAGATTCGCTGGGTGTCCGGATCGTCGAGGAGCGGCGTCTTCACGTATCGATTTCGATACCAAGAAGCGCCTCCGTTCTCCAGCCGCACGCCGTGCACCATCCCGTTGCCGAGAAACCAGTGCAATGACTCTCCGGTCCGGGGATTCGCACCGTTCCGGATATAGGTGCCGCAGAGCTCCGGCGGGATCGACCCCTCGACTTTGAGGTCGGTCACCGTCAGTTCATCCTTCACCGGGGCAAAATTTCCCCGAAGATGGAAGGGCTTCTCATTTTCAACGATCGACTCGGCCATTTATTAGTTCCTCCTGTTCGATCTATCTTAGACAGCCCCGCCCATGGCATCAGCCCAAAATGGACCTTTGAGTGGATTCGACACAAGACCGACAGAAATAACGATCTAAAGGGCGCCTCAATCCCTCTTCCGCAAGAATTGGAACCATCGGAGAGCCCTCAAAATCGGCTGAAAGAGCCGCTTGCCCGACGGCGCCCCACCCTGCACCCTCTTAGTCAGTCCCATACACAGGGAAAAAAATCATGTCCGAGCTCACCATCAACAAGCAGTTCTTCCAAGGTCGAGCCGAAGTCATGGCTGACCTTCAAAAGACGGGATTTTGGCCTACCACCTACGTATCAAATCGGTCGCCGGAGTTACCGCTTCACTATCACGATCATGACATCATCGGTTACGTGATCGAAGGCGAAACCTATTTACTCGACGAGAATAAGCAGCGCCTCTCAGTCACCGCGGGAGACCGGATGGTCATCCCGAAAGGCGCATGGCACGCAGAAGGTGAGGTGCTCAAACGCGTTCTCTATATCGTCAGCTTTCGAGACCCGGTGCCCTTTGCCGAGGGCATCATGCCGCGAGAGCCCCAAGGCCCTTTCCCCCGTCTCGAAGAGTAATCGGCTGTCGCGCCCAAATGAAGCCGGAAGGTCGGGCCCAAAACCCCCGCTACGACTGCCTCTCCCAAAATGGTTCGAGGACCGGCGGGGCCTGCATCGCCTCGGGAATGACATCCTGTCCCAACTGGCGATCGATTTCTTCGTGTAGGTGATAAATTCGCCGCTCCTGATAGTTGAGTGGAATGGAGGCCAGGGCGCCTGAAGCCACGGACCGATGCATCGATCCCAAATTTTGAAAATCTTCACCCATGACTTGATCGAAGACCCCCACGTAGGCTGCCCAAGCAGCCTGCTCTTCGGGTACGTCGGTGGGAAGGCCGTAAAAAGTCCATTCGACTTCCGTTTCCGCAATCCCCATTGGCCAGAATTGAATAAAGGGAAAACCCACCGTATCGAGGGGCGTGATGAGATTGGGAAAAACACTGTAGGCTGGATTGGTTTCCGCGAATAAAGCGTGCAGGCCAGGCAGTTCACGGATTCCCGAAGCCGCTTCCCTTTGCCGCTCCACAACACGCTCCCATTTCGGTGTGACCATCCGAGAATGTCCGTTGCGGAAAAGTCCCATCGCGGCGCCTCGATGATCGAGAAGCTTCGAAACCGTCGACGTGTGAATCGTCTTGACGTGGTACGTCTCAAGAAAGGCGTCTGCCACGATCTTCCAATTGGCCGGAACGCGCTCGCGGCGCGTTGCAATCGCCCGCAGTGATTCGCCCTGTAGCGGGGCCCACTCTTGGGCAATGGGCCCCAGCCAACTCACCAGCGGCTCCGCGTCCAGATCCTCGTTGACGAAGACCCAGCCACCATAGGTTTCAACGCGAACCGGACGCAAACCGCGTGCTCCGCGATCCAAATCACGGAAATCACGTTCATCCGGTACCGTCAAAAGCTCGCCGTCGAGGCCGTACGTCCAGCTGTGATATTGGCAACGAAGGCGTTTGGCCAAGCCACACGCTTCCCGAACCACGGGGGCTCCTCGGTGCTGGCACGTATTGAAGAATCCACGCAACGCACCGTCTAAGTCTCGGCAGATTAGAAGAGGCGAACCGCCTCGATCGATCGTCCGATAGCGCCCGGGCTCGGAATAATCCTCCACGCGCCCGATAAGTAGCCAGGATTGCTGCCAAATCTTTCGTTCCAGGGCGAAGAACTCGCTTGAGATGTAGCGCTCCGTCGGAATCTCCGGCAGAGCGGGGAAATCCTCCGGAGGACCCGAGCGCTCAAATTCAAAGCGCATCTGCTGGCGGATTTTCTCCGCCCATTCCTCTTGACCCACGGGAGACCTCTCAGCCGGTGTTGACGATGTGCGCCGTGAGCTTTCAGCGCGGAAAAGCTTCTGCAACGCCCCCGTCGACAGGCAACACGGCACCGGTGGTCGGCGTCTGGCTGCTTGCAAAGAAGAGGACGGCCCGGCCTACGTGAGCCGGCGTGACGGCGACTTTAAGAAGGCTTCGCTCTCGATAGAAGGCTCGCAGCCCATCCGGATCCAAGCCCCGAGAACGCATGCGGTCGGGCCCCACTTCATCCCAAAGACCGCTCGACACCTCGTCGTCTCCAAAAACAGCGTCCGCATTGATCGAGTTCACCCGAACACCGATCGGAGCCAATTCAAGCGCCGCAACCTTGGCGATCTGCGCCGCGCCGGCCTTACTCGCCGAATAGGCGCCGAATCCTGCGCCCGGTGCAAAAACATTCTTGCTGGCCTGAACGACGATATTACCGCCGGTTCTTTGCCGTTCGAAAATCCGGGACGCTGCCCGGATCACCAACATCGTGCCAGTCAAGTTCACGTCGACGACCCGACGAAAGGCTTCGGCATCCATCTCGGACAAATGCGATACGTGCGCGATCCCCGCGTTGGGAACGAGCAAATCCAGACCACCGAATCGCTGAACACAGGACGCGAACGCTGCTTCAACGCTCGCTTCGTCGGTGACATCCATTTCGACGGCATGCAGACGACTGACGCCGTGCTTGGCTTGCAGACGCTCGCGCACGACTTCAAGGCGATCACCGTCTCGGTCGGTGACCACCAGATGGGCTCCGGCGGCCAACAACTCCTCGGCAATCCCGCAACCAATGGCGCCCCCAGCCCCGGTCACCAATGCAATTTGACCCGCCAGCAGAGGCGGGGCTTTCTTCCCGAGTTTCGCCTGTTCAAGCGACCAGTACTCCATCTCGAAGAGTTCGCCGGACGGCAGTCCGTCGTATTTGCCCACCCCCTGGGCGAGAGCCTTCGCCCGCAGCGTCTGCTCGGCGAGATCCCCGGCGACCGCGGCCGCCTTCGCGTCCGGGCCAAAGGCCAAAAGACCTAGCCCCTCGACCACGACCACCCGCGGATGCGGATCGAGCATCACCAAATCGTCGGTCAGGCGGTTTTCATTCTCTGCGAAATAAGACCGGTAGCGGTCCGCATAGAGCCCAACCGCTTCTCGAACCGCCTCAGGGTTCTCCGCCTCCTCGGCCGTCAGGAAAAGATAAGAAGCTTTGGTTCGAATCACGTGGTCGGGCGTCAGCGGACCCGTCTCCGAGATCAGAGACGGCGCATCGGGATGAAGCGAAAAAGCAATCAGATCCTGGGCATTCCTGAGATCACAGACAAACCGCTGAATCGACTCCTCGGCCCCATGGGCCAGGGCGCCCCGAATCACGGGGAGGACTTTCTCAACCTTGGCCGCTCGCTTGTTTTCCGCGTCGGTGGATGGCATCAGCATCGGAGGTACTGAAGCGACCGTTCGGGCCGCAAAGCGCTCGGCCCGGTCACACAGGCTAATCATGCGTTCGTAACTTTCTCGGCCATCTTCCCCAAACGTGAAGATGCCATGATGTAGCAGCACCACTCCGGGACAACCGGGATTGTCTTCGACAATATCCGCAACGGCCTCGGCCAAGGGATGTCCCGGCATAATCCAAGGCAAGAGGGGAACTTCATCCCCCATGGCTTCCCGTATTTTGGCGTCGCCATCCGCCTGATTCGTCAGAACCAAAATCGCATCGGCATGGGTGTGGTCGACGAATCGATGGGGAAGAAACGCATGGAGAAGGGTTTCCACCGAAGGGGTCGGGGAAGAAAGATCCAACAGCTGTGTTCGGATCTGGTTGACCATCTCCTCATCAGTCAGACGATCCACTCCGCGCAAACGACCCAAAGCATCGAGACGGACAGCCGGCAAACCCGGCGGCTCCAGATCGACCAAGTCCCAGCCACTCCCCTTAACACAGAGCACCTCAAGAGGTTCGCCGGTGACCCGATCGGGCAAGACCGTTTTGACCGAAGTGTTGCCGCCACCATGCAAGACCAGCGAAGGATCTCGACCCAGAAGTCGGGACGTATAGGTTCGAATCGCGATTTCCCGGTTGCTTTCCGGCGAAAATCGACTCACGAATTCATTGGCTTCGGCTTCGTTCCAGAGACTCTCCATGACGCCTGAGAGTAGCGTCAGCCAGCCCCGACCGACATTGGCGGTTTGTTAACCTTTGCCGAGTCGATTCTCAACGACCCTGTCTCGTCGAAAGAGTTCGACACGAATCCGGAGGCCCTTGAATGTGGCTTAAATTTGCATTGCGGGATCTCACGATCGTCTTGATCGGGATTGCGGCCTGGTCGCTGATGGCGGACTGGGGCGCCCAAGATACGATGCGAGGGGACCTATCAGGTTTGGTCATCGGCCTCCTGATCGGGGCCGGCGGATACTTTCTACACGAGTGGGGTCATCTCGCGGGAGCGTGGATGACCGGAAGCCGGGTTGAAGCGCCCAAGACTCTGAAAACCGGCTTTCTCTTCAGCTTCGATTCACGCAAAAACGACCTGCGTCAGTTCTTGGTCATGAGCTTCTCGGGATTTGCGGCCACCGCGTTAGTGATCTGGGCCTTCTACACATTCCTGCCAGACGGCCTGCTGGCCACACGAGTCGCACGCGGCGTCGTGCTCTTTGGCGCCTTTCTCACCGTGGTGATCGAGCTTCCGCTGGTTCTCTACGCGGTGATCAGCCGAAAACTTCCCCCGGTCGAGAACGGGGGACATGCCCAGAATCCGAGCGCTGCGCCCGATATTCCGTCCTAACGAAGCCCGACATCCAGTCGTTTAAGGCCTCGCAGCAACATGCTCGGATGATGCCGGAAATCGTTTTCCTTGCTGAGCGACAACTTAGGGAAACGATCGAGCATGCTCTGAATGGCCACAGCCGCTTCTTTTCGGGCGAGGGATGCGCCGGGGCAAAAATGAATTCCCTGGCCGAAGCTCAGATGCTCCCGAGCGTTAGACCGTTCGACATCGAAGC
This sequence comes from Myxococcota bacterium, assembly GCA_029268645.1. Lineage (GTDB taxonomy): Bacteria > Myxococcota_A > UBA9160 > UBA9160 > UBA4427 > TMED88. Next base: position 28,507 of record JAQWNI010000235.1, on the reverse strand, counting down.
GTTCAGGGTCCGAAAAGACCGCCGGGTCGCGATTGGCCGCGGCGTAACGAAGCATCAAAAAGCTGCCCTTTGGGATTTCAACTCCGCCGAGTTCGGTATCGCACGCCGCCACTCGCCACATCCCTTGCACCGGAGTCTCGCACCGAAGGCCCTCCTCGACGGCGTTCGGGATCAAGTCCGGCCGAGCCCTCAGCTTGGCCTCCTGTTCCGGGTCTTGAAGAATAAACATCAAGGTGGCGGCGAGCAGATTCGTGGAGGTCTCGTTCCCCGCCACCAGAAATTGCTGCGTGATACTCACCACTTCGGCATCGCTCAAGGGCGTTTCGCCGTCGACTGATGCATGGACGAGATCAGAAAGTAAATCGTCAGTGGCCTTGCTTCGGCGCTCTGCGGCCCGAGCCAAAAGATATTTCTGAAGCTCTACGACCAAACGCGCACATTCGACCTGCTCCTCCTGGGTTACAATACCGCCCAGTGGGGCCACCGAAGCGTCTGACCACTTCTTGAAATCATCCATACCTGAGCGCGGAACCCCGAGTTGATCCGCAATCACCGTCAGCGGAAGAGGCACGGCCAATTCCGTCACGAGTTCGATGCGGTCTTGGCTCTCGAAACCGTCGATCAGGTCTCTCGCTATTTGGCTCACATAGGCATCCATTTTTTCGACGCGTCGGGGCGAGAAAGCCTTGTTGACCAGTTTCCGAAATCGCGTGTGGGATGGCGGATCGTTGGTCAGCAGCGTGTCTGTTGGAGAAATGGGCGTCTCGTCGACTTGACCCTTTTCGAGCGCATTCGATCCACCCATTCCGCCCGCCATCGCTGCTGCAAAGCGACTCGAAAAAGCCTTGGTTTCTCGAATCGCTTCAAGACAGAGCCTATGGGTGCTGACCATAAAAAAGCCCATTGGGGTGCGGTAGACCGGGGCCTGCTCGCGAAGGGCTGCGTAATACTCAAAGGGATTCTCGGCCACCTCAGGGTCGAAAGGATTGTATTCATCCAGCTGGCGCATGGCAGGCCCTCAACTATTCGGATCCGTTTTTCTGATCACTGAAATCAGCGTCTCCCGCTCTTGTTTTTAACGTGTTTAAATGCTTCAATCAAGCGTCTCGGAGAATGGCCCCCCAAACCCGCGAACCCCTCCGAACGCGGAGCCCGTGAAATGTCTGCGATGGAACAAAATATGGAGGCTCGACGCCAACGCCTCCTTGAGGAAGTGCGCCGCCTGATCGAGTCCGGAGGATTTGAAGGCCTGACAATGCGGGAGCTCGCATCGGCTTCCGGGGTGACGGTTCCTACAATCTATAACCTCATCGGTAACAAAGAAGCCGTCTTGCTGGCCGCGGTGGAAGAGCAGACCCAGGGGTTCACCTTGGCGCTTGAGCGGGTTCAAGGCGACCTCATCGAAGTCGTCGAAGCCACCGTTCGCCAATTGGTTCGTCGGCCCCGTTACTATCGAGCGCTGCTGTTGGCCCTCACCAGTACCGAGCACGCGGGTGCAGCGCAACGATACGCCGCTCAGGCCCTCTCCAGGCAAATCGGGCGCGCACTGACCGCCCTCGAAGAAGCAAACGAGCTGGCCACATGGGTCGATTCGGTCGCCGTCTCGCAGCGGCTACACGACCATATCGACTACGCGGCCATCGAGTGGGCTCGAGGTACCTTGAGCAGTTCCGCTTTTCGGTCAGCCGCCCTGCTCGACACCTCTTTAACTTTGTTGGGGGTCACGTCAGGCGTCAGCCACAAACGCTTCGCACAAACCGCCCGAGAGCATCAAGTCACGGCACAGCGAGCCCGAGGCCACGGAATGCGTGGCGGTCGAGCCGCTTGAAAGAGGAACGCCCTATGAATTTGGATCGCACCCAGCTTTTAGAAGCCTATCGACGGATGCGGCGCATCCGATCGTTTGAGGAGCGATTGAGCGACCTCGTCACCGCCGGGAAAATGGGTGGCTTCATGCATTTGTATCTCGGCGAAGAAGCCGTCGCCGTAGGGGTATGCAGTCATCTCTCCGATCAGGACATCGTCACATCGACCCACCGGGGCCATGGGCACTGCATCGCCAAGGGTGTCGGTATCGCCGAAATGATGGCCGAGCTTTTCGGACGCGCCACAGGAATCTGTAAGGGCAAGGGCGGATCGATGCATATCGCCGACCTCGACAAGGGAATGCTCGGCGCCAATGGCATCGTGGGCGCTGGAATCCCCCTGGCGACGGGTGCAGGACTATCCGCTCAGCTCAGGGGTTCGGGTGAAGTAGCCGTCGCCTTTTTTGGCGATGGCGCCACCAACCAAGGGGCATTTCACGAATCCCTCAACATGGCGGCGAATTGGAAGCTTCCTGTGCTCTACGTGGTCGAAAACAACGGGTTCGGCGAATTCACTCCGACTGAATTTGTCATCCCGGTCAAAGACATTGCCGTCCGCGCTGACTCCTACGCGATGAAGAGTCTGATCGCCGACGGGATGGACTTCTTTGACGTCTTTGAAAAGACCGGTGAAGCCCTAGACCATTGCCGAAGCGGACAGGGACCGGTTCTTCTTGAATGCAAAACTTATCGCTTTGGGGGTCACTTTGTCGGCGACCCGCTTGTTTATCGCTCGAAGGAAGAAGCCGAAGATTGGATCCAGAATCGAGATCCCTTGGATGGCTTCGAACAACAATGCGTTGAGGCAAGCCTCGTGGACGCGAGCGATCTTCGCCAAATCGACCTCGAGGTTAAGGAGGAGCTTGATGCCGCAGTTGAAGCCGCCGAGGCTGCTCCCATGCCCGACCCCTCCGAGCTGACCGCCGATGTCTATTTTGAGGAGGGAGCGTAATGAGTCGGAAGCTCGGGTTTGGCGCCGCCATCAACGAAGCCATTCAAATCGCCATGCAAACAGATCCCACCGTCATCTTGATGGGAGAGGACGTCGCTGGAGGGGGCAAGCGCGAAGGGGACGACATCGATGAGATGGGCGGCGTGCTTGGAACCACGCGAGGCCTCGTCAAATCTTTTCCCGATCGAGTCCTCGACACCCCGATCAGCGAGATGGGTTTGATGGGCACGGGTGTCGGGGCAGCCGCGACTGGGCTCCGCCCCATCGTGGAGCTCATGTTCATGGACTTTCTGGGAACCTCCCTCGACCCGCTCCTGAATCAGGCGGCCAAGCTCCGCTACATGCTTGGCGGCAAGGCGCGGATTCCGCTGACGGTCCGCACTGTCAGCGGAGCCGGAATGCAAGCAGCCGCCCAGCACAGCCAATCGCTCTATTGGATCACCGCGGGTATTCCCGGACTCAAAACCGTGATCCCCTCTAATCCGGCCGACGCGAAGGGACTGCTCCTAGCGGCCATTCGAGATGATAATCCGGTGGTTTTCTGCGAACCCAAACTCATTCTCAGAACCAGCGGAGAAGTCCCGGAAGGCGACTACGAGGTACCCATAGGTAAAGCCCAGCGTATCCGTGAGGGCCATGACGTTTCGTTGATCGGCTTCGGCGGAACCGTGCCAGTCTGTCAAAAGGCGGCGGACAAACTGGCTCGCGAAGACGGCATCGAATGCGATGTGATTGACCTGCGCTCGCTCCAACCCTTAGACGAAGAAGCCATTCTCGGTTCCTTAGAAAAAACCGGTCGTCTTGTGGTAGTCGATGAGAGCACTCCCCGCTCCTCTGTGGCCAGTGACGTGGCCGCCCTATGCGTCGACCAGGGCTTTGACTTCCTAGAAGCTCCGGTCAAGCGCGTCACGGCACCACACGCTCCGGTTCCCTTTAGCCGGACCTTGGAGCAGACCTACATTCCCTCGGCGGAGCGCGTGATCGCAGCGGTCCGCGAACAAGCTTGAACATGAAAGTCAATCGAGATCCTCAATGAGCACAAATGCAATTGCGATGCCCCGCCTCGGCATGACGATGGAAGAAGGCACAGTCGTGAGCTGGCCCCTCGAAGTCGGATCCGATGTGAAACGCGGCGAAATCGTCCTCGTCATCGAAACGGAAAAGGCAGAGAGCGAGATCGAAGCGACGACCGATGGTGTCATTCGCCACGTCTACGTCGACGTGGGCGAGACCGTTCCCTGCGGTGCCCTGCTGGCGGCGATGACCGATTCTCGGGACGAGGCCTTCGACGCAAAGGCGTTCGGAGACGGCTACCAACCTCCTGAAGGATCAGGGGACGCCGATGAAACGCCTGAAAACCCTCGACCGCCCGCTGTTGTCGATTCAGCGCATGGAGGGGGGAAGGGGGAACGAAAATCCGTTGCGCCCGCGGCTCGCGCCCTCGCCAAAAAGCTCGGCGTCGACCCCGCAACCCTCGAAGGAACCGGCCCAAAGGGCCGGGTCACCAAGGCCGATGTCGAAGCCGCGGCGACGGCCCGACAAAATCTCACCCCCGTTACACCCTCCATCGGTCTAGAGGTCTTCAAAGAAGGGCAAGGCGACGCGCTTGCCCTGCTGCCCGGCTTTGGAACCGATGTGTCCGCCTTCGCACTCCAGAGCCCCTCCTTCGCGGAAAAGTTTGAGGTGATCGGGATCAATCCACGCGGCGTCGGCCAGTCCGATGCCTCACCGGACGGCCAAGCCTCCGTCGCACAGACCGCGGAGGATGTCGCTGCGGTCCTCGACACTCGGACTCACATCATTGGAGCCAGCCTAGGATCAGCCGTGGCCTTGGAGTTGGCGCTCGCCCACCCAGAAAAGGTCGGCTCGCTGACTTTGCTGACTCCCTTCCTGAAGGTCACCCCTCGCCTCGAAGCATTCACCCGCGTCTGGATACGGGCCCGCCGAGAGGCCTCGGTGGAGGGCGCCGCGGAGATCCTGGCCCCGTGGCTCTTCGGCGCCGCGGTGCTCGACGATGAGTCGATCCGCACCCGAATGCTTCGCGGCCTATCACAGACCATCAGCCGCAGCTCCGCCGAAACCCTCGAACGGCAGGCTCAGGGCCTGGTGAAATGGTCGGGAACCCGCGTTGATGATTTGTCGTCGCTCTCAGTTCCGACCCTGATTTTGGCCGGCGGCGAGGACTTGTTGACGCCGGATGCGCGCTCTGTCGCCGATGCACTCCCGCAGTGCCGTTTCGAAACCCTTGAGGGCTGCGGACACGCGCTTTCGACGGATGGGGGTTCGAAAGTGACTGAAATCATTCTCGACCATCTCAGTCAACAAAGAGAGGGAGGTCCTTCGGCGTGAAACTGCGACACCCGCTCACTCACGACACTTACGAAGTGCGCAGCGACGGAACCGTCCTCGTCAAAACACCTGACGGCGTCGAAGGGATTTTTCGCGACGACGGCCAATGGGTACGCGGCGCCTTGCACGAAGCCGATCCCCATCTACTCGGATTCATCGCAGGACCTCAGCTTAAACGTCGTGGCCCACAGGCTGCGAACGCACCAACCGGCGGGGGCCCCGCGCTCCCCCCTCAACTCTCACGACATAGTCGATCAGATAATGGAGGAAACAGGGAAATGGATCTTGGACTCGAAGGACGCAAGGCAATTGTCACCGCTGGAAGTCGTGGCATTGGACTGTCCATCGCGGAACTGCTCGCGGATCAGGGCTGCGACATTGCCATCTGCGCGCGGGGGGAAGAAGCACTTGAAGTAGCCCGAAAAAATCTCGAGGCTCGGGGAGCCAAGGTCTACACCGCGTCCCTCGACGTTTCCGATGGAGAGGCTCTCGAATCCTTTGTGCAGACTGCGGGGGAAGAGCTCGGCGGCCTCGACATTTTTGTCAGCAACGCCAGTGCGGGTGGAGGTCCTGGCCTACCTGCTTGGGAGCACGCCTTTGCAATCGACGTGATGGGTACCGTACGCGGAATCGGCGCCGCCACTCCTTTTCTGAAAGCCTCTGATGCAGGCTCAGTTGTGGTCATTGGATCGACCGCGGCCCTCGAGTTCCTCGGGATGCCTCAGGCCTACAACGCCATGAAGGCGGCATTGATCAGCCACGCTTCGGACATGGCCCAAGCCCTCGCACCGAAGGGGGTCCGAGTCAATGTAGTCTCACCGGGGCCCATCTACTTCGAAGGCGGCAACTGGGAGATGATCAAACAAGCCATGCCCGCGATGTATGAAAGCGCGCTGCAGCAGTGCGCGATTGGACGCATGGGAAGCCCTGAAGAAGTAGCGCGAGCCGTAGTCTTTCTCGCAAGCCCTGCAGCGAGCCTCATCACAGGGGCCAATCTGGTCGCGGATGGTGGGTTCACTAAACGAACGGCTTTCTAGAAAGCTTCCTCATCTTTTGCACTCTCCCTCTGGAGGTGAATATGTCTGCTGAATCCAACCCGCCGATTGCCTCTCTTCGAGCCGTTCCGGCTGGAGAGGGGCCTCGGTCTTCCGGGCTCACCTACCAAGAACTCCTCGACACGGATACTCGGACCGTTCCCGACGTCCTCAGAATGGAGTCCGCGCGGGAACTGCCTGTCGTTCGAGTTCCAATCGACCGCTACACCTCGCGTGAATTCCATGATCTCGAGGTCGAGAAGGTTTGGAAGAAAACTTGGCAGTTCGCCTGCCGCGAGGATGACATTCCGGAAGTCGGCGACCATACCCTTTACGAAATTGCAGACATGAGTGTCTTAATCGTTCGGGGGGAAGACCGCCTGATTCGAGCGTTTCCCAACACGTGCCTGCACAGAGGCCGCGCTCTCAAAGACCGGCCCGGTCGCAGCCCCAGCCTTCGCTGCCCGTTCCACTCTTGGGAGTGGAACTTGGATGGCAGCCTAAAGGCCTTGCCCTGCCGCTGGGACTTCCCTCATGTGAAACGTGAAGAATTTGGACTTCCTCAATACGGAACCGCCACTTGGGGAGGCTTTGTCTTCATCAACATGGACCCAAACGCTGAGCCCTTTGACGCTTTCATCGGGGATCTCCCGAATCACTTCGAACGGTGGCCGCTCGAAGATCGCTACACCGAGGCGCACGTTGCCCATCTGATGCGGTGCAACTGGAAGGCTGCCCAGGAAGCGTTTATGGAGGCATATCACGTGATCTCCACGCACCCGCAAATTCTGTCAGGAATCGGCGATGCCAATTCGCAATACGACGCTTGGGACAACTTCTCTCGGGCCATCACCGCCAATATGACACCCAGCCCTCACCTAGGACACGACCCCTCAGAGCAGGAAATGCTCGAATCGATCCTGACGACAAGTTTGGATGCCGAGCCGAGCTTTCGTGTCCCGGATGGCATGACGGCCCGGGAACTTTTTGCCCAAATGGCCCGGATGCAACTGCAAGCCAACGCGCCTTCGGTCACCCTACTCACCGACGCCGAGTTGAATGACTCATTCTATTACTCGCTCTTCCCCAATATGCATCCATGGGGGGCTTACAACAAAATCGTTTACCGATTTCGCCCCAACGGAAACGATCCGGACACATCTATCATGGAAGTCATCTACTTGGCTCCATTCCGAGGCAAACGCCCATCGCCGGCGCCGATTCATTGGTTGGATTACGACGAGCCTTGGACCGAGGCTCCGGAGCTTGGACCATTGGCCAAGGTCTTTGCACAGGACACATTCAATCTGCCCAACGTCCAGCGCGGTCTAAAAAGCGCAAGCCATACCCATGTGACTTTTGCCCACTACCAGGAAACGAAGATTCGCCATTTCCACACTTTGCTGGATCAATATTTGAGCCAATGAGTCCGTCGGATTTCGACATCGAAATCGATCGGAACGCGTGCCGCGGAGCTGGAGTCTGTGTTCGAGTGGCACCTAGGAGTTTTGCCTTGGATTCGGAACAACGGTCTCGGACACTCCAGCCGATCAAGGATGACCGCGAAAGCATTCAAACGGCCGCTGATCGATGTCCCTATTTCGCCATCAGGCTAATTCAGAGCAGTCGAGGAGCCGGCTCTTCCCTCTGACGGGGGCGTAACTCTCGTTCAGCAAAGACTGGCGGCCGATGGTTCATGAGACATACTCCACCTCACCTTCTGGAGGAATCGACATGAGCAACGGATCATTTGATGAGTACGGGCCTTTGGCCGGCCTGGTCGGGACTTGGGAAAGCGACCAAGGGCTCGACGTGTCGCCGGCGCCAGACCGAAGCGTCCGCAAGACCCCCTACCGGGAACATTTCGTCCTTGAGCCCATGGGGGTTGTCGACAATCATGAACAGACGCTCCAGGCTCTTCGGTACCGCACGATGGCCTGGAGGCTGGATGCCGCAGAGGACAACCCTTTCCATGAAGAGCATGGCTATTGGCTGTGGGATGCCGAACGTCATCAAGTCTGCCGCGAATTTCTGGTGCCGCGTGGAATAACAACCATGGCCGGTGGCACAGTCAAACCCGATGCCCAGTCTTTTTCTCTGGCAGCGGAACTCGGCTCCCCGACCTATGGCATCTGCTCGAACCCATTTCTGGATGAGAAATTCCAAACGGTTCGCTATGAGCTCTCAGTACGAATTGTCGATGCAAACCATTTCGAATATGAAGAAGATACGCAGATGAAAGTGGCTGGCCAGGACGGAATCTTCCACCACACCGATCGCAACACCTTGACGCGAGTCAGCTAACGATCGCATTGCGATGACGAGTGCATGATCGAAATTGCTCAGCCCGACGATTGGCACGTACACCTTCGAGACGGTCCCATGCTGGGCCGGGTCGCAGGGGAGACCGCGCGCCAGTTTGGACGAGCCATCGTCATGCCCAATTTGGACCCTCCGGTTCAGACTACGGAAGAGGCCGTCGCGTATCGCCAAAGAATCCTGAAGTCTCTGCCCGAAAATTCTTCCTTTGAACCGCTGATGACGCTCTACCTCACCGCCGAAACCACGGCGGCTGAAATCCAGCGGGCGGCAGATTCCGGCGTGGTCTTCGGTGTCAAGCTTTACCCTAAAGGCGCGACCACGAACGCTGAGGCAGGCGTAGACCGACTCGATAAGATGGCTCCTCTGCTTGAGGCCATGGAACGATACCGCCTACCTCTTCTCATCCATGGAGAGTCGACGGATCCGCACTGCGATGTCTTCGACCGCGAAGAGGTTTTCCTCGAAGAGTGGTTAGCGCCGACGGTCGAGCGTCACGCTGGTCTTCGCGTCGTCTTCGAACACATCACAACGAAAAAAGCAGTCGACTACGTGAGCGAAGCACCCGACCGGGTGGGGGCGACTCTGACCCCCCAGCACCTGCTACTCAATCGCAATGCCCTATTTGCCGGCGGTCTTCGGCCCCATCACTACTGCCTGCCCGTGCTGAAACGGGAGCGGGATCGTCAAGCTCTGCTCGCCGCAGCCACTTCGGGAGATTCTCATTTTTTTCTGGGAACCGATAGCGCGCCGCATTCCCGCTCTAGCAAGGAATCGGCCTGCGGGTGTGCGGGCATCTACAGCGCACCCATCGCCCTGGAGCTGTACGCCCAGGCTTTTGCGTCGGTGGACGCCCTCGAACGCCTCGAAGGTTTTGCCAGCCACTTCGGAGCCGACTTTTACGGGCTCCCCCGAAACCGGCAGAAACGAAAATTGCGACGATCGGCTTGGACTGTGAGCGAAAACCCGAGCGGGGACTCGGATGCCCCGCAGGTGTTCTGGGCGGGCCAGTCTCTCGACTATCAACTCGTCGACGAAGGCTGAGCAATGCTCCTCGGGCTGGATTTCCTCCCGGCATAAAGCAAGGCTTACTGCGAGTCAAACGGGCATCCGATGCTCAGGGATGTGGCACAGAATCCGTCTCCGGCCTCTAATCGGACAAGAGAGCTCGCATTCCGTCTTGGACCGGTTCTTGCTCTACTGACCGTTCGTGACTGACCTCCTCGTCTATCAGCTCGAATTCTCAGAGAAAGGGGATCTCGAATCGGCCTTCGAATTGCTGATCGATGAGAAGGGGGTCAGCAGTTGTGCCGTCGAAATCGAAACCCGGACGGCACGTTTTCTCGCACCCGAAACCGCCGGCAGCGGGCTCGTAGAGCGAATCTACGAAATCGGCGGATTGCGTTGGTGTTCCCGACATAGTTTCAACCCAACCACGACTGAATCGCAACAGCCCTCCCAGGCGAAAGAATTCTGAATGTCTAACTACCGCTACGAAAGACTTTCCGCACAGGACAATGGTTTCCTCGTGGCCGAGACGTCTCACACACCCCTTCACATTGCTTCCGTCGCCCTCTATGAACCCGGCGAATTGGCCACCGAGGAGGGGGGCGTCGACATCCGGCTCTTCAAGCAATTTATTGAAGCCCGCCTGCACGAGATTCCTCGCTATCGCCAAAAACTCATGTGGGTTCCCGTCGAGAATCGCCCGGTCTGGGTAGATGATCCGCACTTCAGCATCGACTACCACATCCGCCATACCGCCTTGCCGCGACCGGGCAGTATCGAAGAACTCAAGAGACTCACGGCACGAATCACGACTCGAACCCTCGACCGCAGCCGCCCTCTCTGGGAGCTATGGATCATCGAGGGTCTGGAGGAAGGGCGATTCGCCGCGGTCAGCAAAATTCACCACTGCATGATCGATGGTGTGGCCGGCGCAGGTCTCGTCCAAATTTTGCATTCGCCGTCGCCCGATGTCGATATTCCAGAACCCATGCCCTACATGCCTCGCCCGGCCCCCTCCCATGCGGACCTTCTATTCGATGCAGTCGAGCGGGTCGGTTCCCTGCCTCTTCGCGCGCTCCGGTCTCTGCGCCAGATGGATTTTCAGTCGGGACGCGTCTTGGAAGACTGGGGGAGTCAGGCCAAAGCTGTCGGCGACATCGCACTCAAAGCTCTCGCCCCCTCATCGGACACGCCCATCAATGGCTCATTGGGGCCTCATCGTCGGATTGATTGGGTCACCCTTCCCCTCGATGCCGTCAAAAAAGCAGGACACGCTTTAGACTGCAAGCTGAATGACATCGTTTTAGCCACCGTTACCGGCGCTGTGCGCCACTACTTATTCCGGCGAGGAGTGGATCCGAAAAAGATCGATTTCCGTATTTCGGCCCCAGTGAACATGCGCAGTGCACCCGGGCAAAACTCTGTGGGCAACCGCGTCTCCACTTGGCTTGTCGACCTTCCGATTGGCCGCGAGGGCGCAGAGGGCTGGGTCGATGGAGTGCTTGCTACCACCCGGGAACTTCGCAAGGGAACAGAAGCGCGAGGCTTCGATACGCTGATGAAGGCCGCGGAGTATGTCCCGCCTTCGCTGGTCGCCCTCGGGGCCAGGGCGGCCTCTGGCCCCATCAACATGATCGTCACGAATGTCCCCGGTCCTCAATTCCCCCTCTACGCCGTGGGCGCCCGGCTGATCGAAATGCAACCCCTCGTTCCCCTTCTCGATGGAACAGGGCTGGGCATTGCCCTCTTTAGCTATGACGGAAAACTGCATATCGGCCTCAATGCCGATTACGAACTGGTGCCGGACCTCAGTACCTTCACCGCCCTTTTTGCCCAGAGCTTCATGGAAATCGAAGACCATTCCCGAAAAAGGATCGAGCAATTAGAGTCGGAAAAGAACAAAAAAAAGGCTTCCAGCAAGCGCGCCACCGCGCAGAAGACCTCTCAAGCTGAGAGCACTCCGCCAGGCCCGCCCGTTGGCCCGCGCTCACAACGTGCCGCCCCGTGTCGAAAAACCACCAGTGCCGCGGGCCATCCCGACCTGGATTCATCCGAAGCCGCAGCAAGCCCCTAAGGGGCTCACCCCTTGCGCTCCAGCCCGCAGGCACTTTGATAGGCGCCGGTGCGGGCTATTGTCGTCGGTCTCATTTCAAATGCCTTGGCTTTTCTTGGGCCAAAGGCCCGACCCGATGGAGCCCCCATGCCCGAACCGACCCCGATGGATGAGGAAACTCTGCGCGCCCGAGTTCGAAAGCTGCTCGAAGAAGCCCATCCGGAAACGACCGACAGCATCTCGTTTCGTCAGAAACAATACGAACATGGTCTTGCCTGGGTTCACTTCCCAGAGGGGTATGGGGGGCTCGGCCTGAGTCCAAAAATGAACATGATCGTCTTCGACGAGATCTCAAAGCATTCGAAGGTCATCCACACCACGCCACCGGCCAGCGTCATCGGAATCGGGATGGGCGCGCCGGTGGTCCTGACCTACGGCACCGAAGAAATGAAAAAAACGCTCCTGCCGAAGATTTTCTCAGGGGAAGAGGTCTGGTGCCAACTCTTCAGCGAACCCGGAGCTGGCTCTGATGTTGCGGGTCTCTCCTCACTTGCCATTCGTGACGGAGACGAATGGATTGTCAATGGACAAAAAGTATGGACCACCGTGGCCCACCTTTCTCGGTGGGGAATGCTGCTAACCCGAACGGATCCGGATGCGCCTAAGCATGACGGCCTTTCCTACTTCCTCCTCGACATGAAGGCGCCGGGGGTCGAGGTGAGACCGCTTTACCAGATCACCGGTGAGGCAGAATTCAACGAGGTTTTCCTCAACGATGTCCGCATCCCTCATGCGCGCATGCTGGGTCAGGAAGGTCAGGGCTGGCGGGTCGCCATCACGACACTGATGAACGAACGCGTGGCCATCGGTGGAGGCGGGTCGAAACGTAAGGGTGGAGGGGCCACCGGCCAGCTGCTCGACGTCTGGCGTCAACGAAAGAAGGGCGCTCACTCGCCCGCTCAGGAAGCCATGCTACGCGACCGGGTCACCCGATCCTACATGGACAACGAACTTTTACGACTCACCGCTCAACGAGCCCGTGCCTCCCAGAAAGCGGGAAACCCTGGGCCAGAGGGCTCCGTTGCCAAATTGGCTCAAGCAGAAATCAACAAAAGAATGTGGGAGACCGCAATCGACATCATGGGTTCCGATGCCCTGGCATTCGAGGCCGGCTACGCCCTTCGGCAGACGGCTGGCGCCCCCGACTCCGTCGAAGGCATCGCCAAGTATCAGTTTCTTCGCTCGCGAGCAAATTCAATCGAGGGAGGCACCTCGGAAATCATGCGCAACATCCTCGGAGAACGCGTGCTCGGGCTCCCAGGCGAGCCTCGTATCGATAAAGAGGTTCCGTGGAAAGATGTGCCGCGTTCCTAAAACCGCCTTGGACTCGGCGGAACGGACCACCTTCCTCCGAGTGCACTCAGACAAGCCGCCCATTGGGCGACCTCAGGAAAAATCATGCCGATTGAAATGAGCTTGACCGACGAACACGAAGAACTCAGGGCAACACTGAGAGCTTTTTTGAATGAATGCTCTGACGAAGCCACTGTACGCGAGCAGATGTCGACAGAGCGGGGATACGACCCGGATGTTTGGACTCAGATGGCCGAACAGATGGGTCTTGCTGGGCTGATCATCCCCGAAGAATTCGGCGGCGCCGGATACGGCTATGTCGAACTTCTGGTCGTAATGGAAGAAATGGGGAGAGCCCTTCTCTGCTCGCCCTACCTAAGTACTGCTGTTCTCGCCGCCAATGCACTGATGCATTGCGCGGACGAAAAAAGCCAGAAGGAGCTCCTGACCGAAATCGCGGCCGGTCGGATGGTCGCGGCCGTGGCCCACGCCGAGCCCAACGGTCGCTGGGACATTGAAGGACTCGAAATGACCGCCACGCGATCAGGCGATCAATGGACGCTCAGTGGCGAAAAAACATGGGTTTTGGACGGTGGCTCCGCCCAAGTGATCTTGGTTCTCGCACGGACCGACTCGGGTCTGTCGCTCTTTCGAGTCGACCCTGAAGCACCCGGCCTTCGGCGCGAGGCAGTCCCGCCCCTCGACCTCACCCGCAAAATCAGCCAGCTTCATTTCGAAGACGCCCCTGCAGAACTCATCAGTGCGGGTGATCAGTCGGCCAATTTTGAGCGCGTCTTGGCTCTCACAACCGCCGCCCTCTCAGCAGAACAAATGGGCGGAGCCCAGTGGTGCCTCGAAACCGCTGTGGAATATGCCAAGACCCGTCTCCAGTTTGGCCGGCCCATTGGCTCCTACCAAGCCATCAAGCACAAGTGTGCGGACATGTTGGTGGAGACAGAATTCGCACGATCCGCTGCTTATGCGGCCTGCTTTGCCGCCGCCGAACAAGAGGATGACTTTCTCGAGATGGCTGACTTGGCGCAATCCGCCTGTTCAGAGGCGTTTTTCCACGCTGCGGCGGAGACGATCCAAATTCACGGCGGCATGGGGTTCACTTGGGAGTTACCGGTCCATCTGTACTTCAAGCGGGCAAAGGCCAGCGATCTTCTTTTCGGGGACGCCGCGCAGCACCGAGAGAGCCTGGCGAACCGAGTGGGGCTCTGAACCAAGTCGCGTTCAAAGTGTCCGACTGCACGCTTCAGCGTCTCGGTGAAAAGTCGGACACGCCCCCGATCAGTAGTACCAGGGAAAACGAGAGAAATCCCGAGGCCGCTTCTCCAAGAAGGCATCCCGACCTTCTTGCGCCTCGTCGGTCATGTAGGCCAAGCGCGTGGCCTCGCCCGCAAAAACCTGCTGACCGACTAGGCCGTCGTCGATGAGATTCAGTGCAAATTTGGCCATTCTTTGGCCGGTTGGACTCTTCGTATTGATCTCCGCCGCCCACTCAAGCGCCACCGACTCAAGGTCAGCATGGGGTACCACGCGGTTCACCATTCCCATGCGGTGCCCTTCCTCGGCACTATAGGGCTGGCCAAGAAAGAAAATCTCCCGAGCAAACTTCTGGCCCACTTGACGGGCGAGATACGCGGAGCCAAAACCGCCGTCAAAGCTCGCCACATCCGTGTCTGTTTGACGGAAGACCGCGTGCTCGCGACTGGCAATGGTTAAGTCGGAGACCACGTGAAGACTGTGGCCACCGCCCACTGCAAATCCGGGTACCACTGCAATCACCACCTTGGGCATAAAGCGAATCAACCGCTGGGCCTCCAGGATGTGGAGCCGCCCACTGCGAGCGGGGTCGATGCTCTCAGCGGTCTCTCCTGAGGCGTATCGGTAGCCATCCCGACCGCGGATTCGCTGGTCACCCCCGGAGCAGAACGCCCATCCTCCATCCTTCGGAGAAGGACCATTGCCCGTCACGAGCACACAGCCCACATCAGATGTCATCCGGGCGTGGTCCAGGGCACGACAGAATTCATCCACCGTCTGGGGGCGAAAAGCGTTTCGCACCTCCGGCCGGTCAAAGGCGATGCGAACCGTCCCTTGGTCGACAGCCCGGTGATACGTGATGTCCTCGAAATCGAAGCCTGAAAGCTCTTCCCAACGATCAGAATCGAAAAGAGTCGAAACCATAAAGTCCTCCCTTGCGGTTGGAGAATAGCGGGCTGATGAAGCCTCAGGCCTTTGTCCTCTTCGAGGATTCAAACCGGATCGATCTAAAAATCAGCCCGCGAGGAACTCCTCGGCCCCAAGATCAAGGGCATGACGAGCATGACGGCGGGCCATCGCGGTAAACATTTCATCACCCCGCTCGGTCTGCTGAACCATCACGGAAGCCACCACAGTCACAGCAAAACCGGCAAACGCCCCGCGTCGGTAGTCCGTCCAGCATTGCTGCCAAGAGTACCCGCTCACGCCAGCTTCCTGCAGCGCATCGTGATAGCCGCGCACTAAATCTTCTTCGACGGACTTTCGCGTTTCGGGAAGCAAACCGGCCCCAATAAAATAGGCCACATCGGCCAGCGGGTGGCCGAGGGTAACGCCCTGCCAGTCCACCACCGCAATCGACGGCGGATCGATCGCTTCATTAATCAAAATGTTATCCAGTCGGTAGTCCACGTGAACAAGACTGAAGACGTCCCCAAGAAGAGCAAAAGGCGGGCCCTTTGACTCGGCCACCGCCCGAATGATCTGCGCCTCGTCGGCTTCAAGCCGATCCTCGAAGCGTTGCATGAAGGGCTCGAGCTGAACTGAATAGAGCGCGCGCCCCAGCTGGATCATCATCGGATTCGGTTCTCCCAGCCACTCCAATGTTCTCAACGAAGCATCGCACCAGCTCGGTGCGTGAAGGCCCACGAGTTCTAAAACAGCAGCCTGGGCCACTTCCGGGCTGCAACCCAAGAGTTGGTCCCCCTGCTCGGCAGGGGCCAAGTCCTCAAGGAGGAGCATCTGTTCGGGGCCTTCTCCCTCGATTTCGGCGAAATAACATTTCGGCGTGCGGATGCCAAGTCGGGATTGAAGGTCGCGATAAAACGAAACTTCTTTTAGGTAAGCGCGAAGCTGAATCCCCGTTTGTCGGCTGGTCGGGTCATCCGAAGGAAACTTGCCAATCAGACTGCGGGGCGTATCCGCATCGGGATCCTCAAGCTCAAGCCCGTACCGGATGCATTGCCCGATTTGCCCAGTTCCCACCCGCTCGCTCGAAAAGCCTTTGACCTGGGCAGAGGCATGTCCCGCTTCACGAAGACATCGTGTCAAAAATTCCACATCGATGTCGGCGGGTGTCGGAATGGATGTTGACATCGGTCAGCTCGCAGCGGGGTTTCGAGAGAGATGCGCAAAGCGTTCAGGCTTGCGAACTTGTCGGTACGCTTCCACGATGGGATGAAGTTCAGTCGGGCTAGCGCCGTGCAGAATCACGCCGTCGCAGCCTAGGTCAAACTGACCTTGGATTTTTTCAACGCAGCGCTCTTGGCTGCCCGTTGCCGCTGCCGCCAACCATTCATCGGGAATCAAGGTAGCCACGTGCTCAAGCTCTTCCGTCGTGGCTGTCGCATCGATCGCACCCCGAAAACCGGAAACCCACTCATCCTCGCGAAAACGTTGCAAAACTTTTGGATCCCATTGATTCGTACTCACCATCAAATCCCCATACCCCTGGAGGTATGTCGCCATTCGACCGACCGTTTTCTTCAGTCGGATCGCTTCGGGCAGGTGATCGCCGACTGTGGCAAAACAAGACCAGACACGCACGCTTGCAGGGTCTCGTCCCGCCTTTTCGGCCGCTTGCTTCACGGCCTCTACACATCGTGCCGTCGTCTCGTCGGTAAAAAACGTATGGAGTACGACGGCGTCAAACACCCGTCCTCCAAGAGCAAGCGAGTTTGGCCCAAAGGCCGTGAACGTCATGGGAATATGCTCGTCGTAGTCGGGACCCATGGTCAGGAGCGGATATCGGCCGGCCGGTCCGTCATGGCCAACAACCACTTCCCCCCGCCAGATCCGTCGCATCAAGCCAACGAAATCTTCGATCTCCGCAGTTTTGATGCTGGGGAGCCCGAAGGCGTTGAACATCGCAGCAATCCCTCTGCCGAGGCCAAGAGAAAACCGACCACCCGTCAAGCGATGCATCGTCATCGCAAAGGATGCCGTCACCATCGGATGGCGGGTGTTGTGGTTGGTCGCCGCCGTAGCGATACCCAGCTCGGTTGAGACAGCCCCCACGGCCCCGGAGAGCGTCGCGGCTTCTTTGATATTGAAGCGTTCCGAAATAAAGGAAGAACCGAGGCCCAGCGCTTCGCCTTGCTGGACCTCGGCGATCAAATCGCGTGGTGTCTTGGGCGCACCGGCGAGGGTGTAGAACCCGAGTTCGTTCAGCGATTCCATCCGATCAAAACATCTTCTTGATCATGTCAGTCTTTCGCTTGGTATACGGGGGGTACATCATCTTCGGATCAAGACGAATCCCGCGACGCAAGACCGCTTTCCGGTGACTGAATGTCTCGAAGCTATGGCGACCGTGGTACGCCCCCATGCCACTGGGACCCACACCGCCAAAGGGCATCTTTGAATTCCCGATATGTAGGATCGTCCCGTTCATGCAAGCGCCTCCCGAGGTAGTCTCCGAAAGTACTTTCTCCTCGGCGGCAGAGTCCTGACTAAACAAATAGAGCGCGAGAGGCTTCTCTCGACCATTTACGAACTGAATCGCTTCATCGAGATTCTCGATGGTCAGGACAGGAAGAACGGGTCCAAAAATTTCCTCCTGCATGATGGGCGCCGTCGGCGGTACGCCCCGGAGCAGGGTCGGTTCGATGTAACAACGCTCGGGATCGCTGGATCCGCCAAAAACCACTGAATGGCCGGTCATCAATTTACTGATGCGTTCATGGTGGCGACGATTAACGATTCGGGTGTAGTCGCTGCTCTGACCCGGGTCATCGCCATAAAATTCATGGACCGCCTTTTGGATGCTCTCGATCAACGCTTCTTCGACCGACGATTCGACCAAAATATAGTCCGGGGCGATGCAAGTTTGACCGGCATTCATGAACTTGCCCCAAGCAATTCGGCGTCCCGCGACCGCAAGATCGGCGGTGCGGTCAACAATACAGGGACTCTTCCCGCCCAATTCGAGGGTCACGGGCGTCAGGTTTCGGGAAGCCGCTTCCATGACGATGCGCCCCACCGAACCGTTCCCGGTATAGAGAATGTGATCGAAACGTTCGTCGAGGAGCGCGGAGGTTTCCTCCACACCACCTTCAACGATCGCGATGGCATCGGTGTCGATGTATTGGGGAAGCAGCTCGGCAATGGCTGCCGAAGTTCGGGGTGTGACCTCCGAAGGTTTGAGCACCATGGCATTCCCAGCCGCCACTGCACCAATCATCGGAGACACCAACAGACCCACTGGGTAGTTCCAAGGAGCGATAATCAATACGACTCCCAAGGGATCGCGCTGAACGAAAGAGCGGCCCAGTACCGGCATCCAACCGGCGCCCTCGGGACGCGTCCACTTCTTCAAGTTTTTCAGGGCCAGCTTGGCCTCGACTGATATCTGGCCGATATCCGAAGTCCGAGCTTCGAGTTCCGGCTTGCCCATATCCGCCTGCAGGGCCGCCACCAGCGCTTCACTCTGTTCGCGACCGAAAGCCAAAATGCCTTCTAGCTGTTCTTTTCGCCAAGCCAGTGGGCGGGTGCGGCCAGAATCGAAGGTCTGACGCAAACGCTGGACAATCGGAGCAATTTCGGCGACGGGAAAACTCGGGGTGCGGGCTTCCTGAATCGGATCTGAACTCATGGGGGTCTCCTGATCTGATGAATTCGAAGGGGCTGAGGGTGTCTCAGCGTAGCGCGGGAAGGCCCAACCCGGACGACTGAAATGGGGCACGAAACGCATTCCAGCGGCGCCCGGGCAGAGGCCTAATCCGCCGCCCCACCGCCGTCATGCAGGGACTGTGTTCGCCGGTCAGGTCTGGGGCGCCCAGGCCAGTGACGAATCGCGGGGGTCTCATTCGAGCGTTCAAAAAAAGCGCGCCACGCCTCCCGCCCGAGGGGCCAAAAGCGTGGCGCGGTGTTGCTTGCCCGGTTACCCAAATTGGACTCTCCGGGTGCTCGTCTAGAGCTTCGCGATCACTTCGTCGGTGAACTTCTTCATCGATTCGATCTTCACATCGACCGGCGAGTTGAAGCGGTGTCCGTAGTACATCCACGGCATGTCGCAGCACTCATCGATTCCCATATCCTGCAGCTTCTTGTGACCGTCCAGATCGAAGGCATCAACCGCAACGGAGATCATCCGAAAAGGTCGATTATCCGTCCCGTATTCCTTTCGATAACCGTGAATTTTCTTCACCATCTCATCGATTTTGTCTGCCGTGGTGTTCGGAGAGACGAATCCATCTGCAATCCGCGCGGCGCGCTTCAGCACCGGATCGGCGGTCCCCCCGATGATGATGGGCATCGGGGAGGAAGGGACGGGATTGATCGAAAGATTGGGGTTGTCGTAGAAACGTCCGTGGTGCTCGAACATGTCCCCCGTCAATGCTTTGCGAATCACCTCAATGCTCTCTTCGCAACGCTTCCCTCGAGTTTTCCAATCCGAGCCGCAGATCTCAAAATCCTCCGGCCACGGAGACAAGCCCACTCCCAGAGAAACGCGATCACCGGTCAGGAAGGATGCTGTCCCGCACTGCTTCGCCACCAAGAGGGGTACCCGAACCGGGAGCTTCAGCACATTGACCAGGAATCGAACGTTCTTGGTCACCGCCCCCATGCCACAGATGACGCTCAGCGGATCGAGAAAGGGCGTGTTCGCACTCCAATAACGCGCACCACTATCCGAGTAGGGGTAATCGACCGAGGTCTCGTCAAAGAAGAACAATCCGTCCCCGACGTTGACGGAATGCCAGCCGAGCTCATCCGCAGCCTGGGCCAGTGGCAGGTACTGATCCGGCGGGTTGAAGGTCAGCGTCAGATTGAAGTCCACGGTGTTCTCTCCTCTAGAGGGGCCGCGCCCGACCCTCGCGGGGCGGACCGGCTAGACGGGCTACGGAAGGCCCCAGGCCCCTCGGCCAGTCCCCCGTGCGTCCCGTTGAGTGTTTTAGAATCGTCGTCTATAAATCTAGAATCAGGATTTCGCAGCGGCAACCCCACCCGGTTCGATCTGTGGCCGAGCGCGGGGACCCCTCGCAAGGTAGCTATGGCAACCCACCGAACAAAAAGCAAAAAGGCGACGCCCGCCAACTTCGGGGCGAGAAGTCGCCAGGACGCTCGGCAAGCCGCTCGCGCTCAAAAAGAGGAGCTTTACCGAAAGCTCGTCCTCGAGGCGGCTGAGCCCATTTTTGCCGAACACGGGTACGATGAGGCCCGGATTGGCGAGATATCAGCGGCGTCGGGGCTTTCGCTTCAGACGCTGTATTCCGCTTTTCCGGGGAAGGCCAGCATCTTTGAGGCCATCCAAGAACGCCGAGACGAGGCCCTCCACGCCCGAGTCCTACAGGCCGCCCAGGACATCCATCGTCCCCTTGATGCCCTGCTCACAGGTTTTCGGGCGGCCACCCTCTACTTCCTAGAAAATCCGGATTTCCTTCGAATTCGCCTGCATGGCGGCTTTACCTGGGGGACCGAGGAATCAGCCGCTGGCGACCAGGGACGCACTGGCGCTTGGCGGGCGGCCCTGGAACGTCTGAAAATGAGCTGTGAGCGGTGCATCGCAGCGGGGGTTTTCGTCCAGCGAGACCCCGCATTGATGGCTCGCATGATGGTTGCCATTCAACAGGTCGAACTCGCCCATTGGCTTGAGGAAGGCATGCTGAGGCCCGCACAAGAGGTCAGCGACGATCTCGCTGCCCAGGTGACGCGAGCCTTCCTTCGAACGCCGCAAGCCACCCTCCCGGCGGGATCGAAGGCGTGAATTCCAACGTGAAGGCCTCTCCTCTCTGGCAACCCATCGAAATCGGCTCGATGACCCTGCGGAACCGGATCGTGATGTCGCCGATGGAAAATCAATTTGCCACGCCCGATGGCCAACCAACCGAGCGCTTGATCGACTATTTCGAGGCCCGAGCCCGGGGTGGGGTCGGGCTGATCACCCTCGGCGCCAGCGCCATTGATGCGCGCCACAAGGAGGTGCCCTCCTCCATTCACTTCGCCGACGACTCGGTCATTTCCGGTCACCGAGCGCTCACTGAAGCGGTGCACGCCCACGGCGCCAAAATCCAGCCCCAGCTGGCCCATGCGGGCCCCGACGGCCTGGGCCCGGAAATGCATGGCGTTGAGGCACTCGGCCCATCGGCCATTCAATCTTATTTAACCGGGACATCCTCTCGCGAAATCACAGCGGAGCAATTTCGGCAGGTCATCGACTTGTTTCGATCGGCCGCTCGGCGAGTTCGCGAAGCCGGATACGATGGCCTCGAACTCCATGCTGCCCACGGCTACATGCTGCTGGGTTCGTTTATTACACCGTGGCGGAACGCCCGGCGAGACGAATACTCGGCCCGTCGCCGAGAAGGACGCGTCAAAGCAATCACGGACATCGTCCGCGCAATCAAGAGCGAAACGGGAGAAGACTTTCCCCTCACTCTGAGAATTTCTGGATTCGAACGCATCGCCGGAGGACGGCCTAGTTTTGATACGGCCCGGATGGCGCCATTCCTTGTGGAAGCGGGCGTCAACGCTTTTCACGTCAGCGGCGGGGTCATCGATCGCCTCGTCACACAAATGGTGAATGGCTCTCATTATCCAAACGGGCTGAATGTGGCCGGAGCGGAGTCCATTAAAAGAGCAGTGGATGTCCCGGTCATCGTGGTGGGTCGAATTCACGATCCCGCGCTCGCCGAGCGAATCATCGAAGAGGGAAGAGCCGACCTTGTTGCCTTAGCGCGGCCGCTCCTCGCAGACCCCGACTTGCCCAACAAGGTCAAAAACGGAGAGCATCAGCGTGTGCGTCCATGTATCTCCTGCCAAAACTGCATCGATGCCATGGAGACTCGATTTGCGCTGGAATGTGCGGTCAACCCTCAAACCGGCCGCGAAAAAGACTTGAGTCTCCAGCGCGCACTCGCGCCCCATCACGTCGCCGTCATCGGCGCCGGTCCCGGTGGTCTGGAAGCTGCCCGGGTTGCCGCTGAAAGAGGCCATCGCGTTTCCCTTTTTGAGGCCAAACCCTATCTCGGCGGCTCCCTGGTTTTGGCCTCAACGGTGCATTCCGATAATCAGAATTTTTTAGATTGGCTCATCGCAGAAGTTCGAAGACTCCCCATCGAACTCCATCTTGGACGAAAAGCATCCACCGACGAAATTCTCGCCTGCTCCCCCGACGCGGTCATTGTCGCAACAGGCGGTCAGCCGATCGCACCCAAAATCGAGGGCGACCAACTGCCCCACGTTTTGACCGGCGGTCGGCTTCGAGAAATGCTGTCCGGTGAACTCGACGCCGAAGCACGACGTTCATTTTCGATTCCCACCCGGCTGGTCCTACGCGCACTGTCCGGCCCACTCCAGCGCACACTCACACCCGAGCGCCTGCGGCGCTGGACGCGCGTTTGGATGCCTCTTGACGCACGTGTTCTGGTGATCGGGGGCGATCTTATCGGCCTTGAACTGGCTGAATTCTTAGCCGCCCGAGGGCGTCGGGTCGGCGTTCTCGAAACAGGCGACGAGGTCGCACCGGAGGTCGGCCTCAAACGACGCCATGAGCACATGGAGCGATTGGATCGGGCGCAAGTGGCCGTCAACACGGGGGTGGCCATCAAGCGCATTACTGACCAGGGCGTCGAGATTCTAAGGGAAGACGGCACGCCTCGATTGATCCCCGCCGATCACGTGATTCTAGCCGGCGGCTTGGAGCCGGATGAGACCCTCGCCGAGTCACTCCAGGGCCGCGTCCCTGCGTTGCACACCGTCGGCGACTGCACCGGCCTGGGGTTGATTCGAAAAGCCGTCCTCGAGGGGGCCGAGGCCGCCTGCGCGATCTAAGCACAAACAAGTTCATCAAGGCCGTTGGGCCTCAGGAAGGAAACTCTACTCATTATGCGATTCGGTTACCTCGAAACAATGACCGACCCTCAATTCATGAAGCCTCTCGCAATCGCCGCGGAAGAAGCGGGTTACGACGCCTTCGTGATCCCCGATAGCATCGGCTACCCCGAAGAATCCGATAGCCGCTATCCCTATACGGCCGACGGCGATCGGGCGTTTCTGGAAGACAAGCCCTTCATTGAGCCCTTTGTTCTGATTCCTTATCTCGCAGGGGTCACGGAGACAATTCGTTTCACCACCAGCGTGGTCAAACTCCCTCTCCGACATCCCGTGCTTTTGGCCAAGCAGGCGAGTTCGGCGGCGGTCCTCTCCGGCGGGCGCGTCTCGCTTGGAGTCGGCCTGTCTCCCTGGCCCGAGGACTACGCTGCGGTCGATGTTCCGTGGAAAGGACGCGGACGAAGACTCGATGAAATGATCGACATCATTCGAGGGCTCTGTGCTGGGGGGTATTTCGCATACCCGGGTGAGGTCTTTAAAGTCGCCAGCATGAAGATCTGCCCCGTCCCAGAAGACCCCATCCCGATCATCATTGGCGGGCATAGCGAGCCCGCGTTGCGACGAGCCGCGCGCGTCGGTGACGGTTGGATTCATGCCGGGGGGCAAGGCGAGGATCTGATTCCCATGCTTGAGAAGCTCCAGCAATTCCGAAGCGAGTACGGACGCGCCCATCTGCCTTTCGAAATTCATGTCATCTCGGCCGATGCGTATCGGGCTGACGGATTGCGTCGGTTGGAAGACCTTGGGGTGACCGACGTCCTAATCGGTTTTCGAAACGCCTACCAACGGGCCCAAGACACCCAGAGCCTGGATGAAAAAATCGCCGCGCTCCGACAATACGCTGAGGGTGTGATCCAAAAAACCCGCTGAACGACGAACCTCGCTCCAGCCGACCCGGCAATCCGCCTACACACTAAAAAGGTGCCAATATGAGTCAACAATCCAGTGCAACGCCGACCCGACCCAAGCGACTCTCGACAGTGGATCGTTGGGATATCGAAACCGATATCGCCATCGTGGGTTTTGGCGGAGCCGGTGCCTGCGCGGCCATCGAGGCAGCGGATGCCGGATCGCAGGTTTGCGTTTTCGAAGTCGCTGCTGCTGCCGGTGGCTCGACGGCCCTCTCCAGTGCCGAGGTCTACATGGGAGGCGGAGGGGGCACACGGGTCCAACGAGCCTGCGGATACGAAGACAGCACGGAGGACATGATCGCCTACATGATGGCCTGCCAAGGCGAATATGGAGACGAAGAGCGGATTCGAATGTATTGCGAAGGAAGCCTCGAGCACTTCGACTGGCTGGTTGAACTCGGCGCGCGATACAAGGACAGCGAGTACAAGGAGCGGGCCATCATGGCACCAACGGACGACTGCCTGCTCTACACAGGGAATGAAAAGGCCTGGCCCTTTCGAGAAATCGCAAAGCCCTGCCCGCGAGGCCATAACCTCGAGGTCGAAGGCGACAACGGCGGGCCCATGCTGATGGGTGTTCTCACAGAGAATGTCGAAAAGAGAGATATCCGAGTCGAATACAATACTCGGGCGCTCACGCTCATTGCCGACGACGACAACTCCGTTTACGGATTGGTTGTTCGGATGGACGGAGAGGAACGAAATGTTCGCGCCCGCAAGGGCGTCATCCTCTGTGCAGGCGGCTTCGTCATGAATCAGGAGATGCTTCAGAAGTACGTCCCCAACATTGCGGAAGCGGGCAATATCCCCGTCGGAAATCCCGGTGATATGGGTCAAGGAATTCTAATGGGCCAGGGCGTAGGAGGTGCGGTGATCCACATGAACCAAGCCTTCGTGACTCTCCCCTTCTACCCGCCCGCTTCATTGACGCACGGCATCTTCGTCAATGCCCAAGCCCAACGGTTTATCAACGAAGATGTCTACCACGCGCGGATCGCCCACCATGCGCTCCAACAAGTCGATAAGCGAATCTATCTGATTCTCAATCACGACGACTATGAGCATCCGGCTTTCCTTAATGCGGACGTTGCAGGAACCGGCGAAAACATCGAAGAGTTGGCAGAAGAAATTGGCCTCGACCCCCAAATGCTTGGGCACACCCTCGACTTCTACAACGAGAACGCCCGAAGCGGAAAAGATCCTCTCTTTCATAAGAGCGAAGTCTGGTTGAAGCCCATCGAGCCGCCCTTTGCGGCGCTCGATTGCACGCCCGGAAGCGGTGTCTTCTACCCCTACTTCACCCTCGGCGGTCTGGACACCTTGCCCACCGGCGAGGTGCTCACCCTGGAGGGAGCGCCGATCCCCGGCCTTTTTGCAGCGGGTCGGACGGCCTGCGGAGTCCCCCGAACCGCCTCCGGCTACGCGAGCGGCATGTCGGTCGGCGACGCAACCTTCTTTGGACGAGTGACGGGGAAGAACGTGGCCGCCCAAGCGTCACGCTGAACGGCTCGTCGCGGTGTGCGGAGTCCCCAGCGGAACAGCGAGACGGATCGCGCCGTTCACAGGACCGCCCGAGACATCGGACAGGACATTTCAGATCGAGTAGGCCACTTCAATGGCGTCGCGAACACTCTTGAGGGAAAGTCCGAAGCCGCCCAGGTCGCCGACACTGTGGATCTGCCGAGCCGCACCGTCGAATCGCTCGACCAATGCCGGGTCCGCGACGGGCTGGCCGACCACGATCACCGTGTCCGCCTCGATGAGTCGATCATCCGGTGTCGCACCAGCAATCACGACGCCCTCCCTCAAGATTCCTTTGACTTCAACGCCCGTATTGACCGAAACCCGTGCCGCATCGAGCCGTGCAGCATGATCGCCCCGGCGCTTCTTCCCGGCTGGCATGGCGAACCGACGTCCCGTCTCCAGAAGGCTCACTCGTTTCCCCAATCGACCGAGGTGTTCTGAAAGCTCGACCCCGATCAGGTTGCCTCCGATCACGACCACCTTTTCACCCACATCGAGATCCAAAGGCGTTCCGTTCGCTGCTTGATCGCAGAGCTGGTCGAGGAAATTCATCACCGACAGTCCGGTCAAGACATGGGGCAGATCGTCACCCTGAAACTCGGGCCACTCGTAGCGCCCTCCCGTGGCCAGAATCACCGCATCGGGCTGAAGCGCCTCAAGGGCCCCTCGATCGACCTCTTCCTCTAGGCAAATTTCGACCCCGAGCCTTTCTATGGTTTTCAGCAACCAGTCCAAATGCTTCTGGTTTCCAGGGAAGACTGTCGACGCAAAACGAAAGCGACCGCCCAACTGCTTCTCTCGCTCGAACAACGTCACCGAATGCCCGCGTTCGGCCGCATAGATCGCGCTGGCCAATCCGCCGGGCCCCCCGCCGACAACAACTACTTTTTTTGCTTCAGCGGCCGACTCAACGGGATACTCCCGCTCCTTCCCGGCCCGAGGGTTCACCACGCAACCGGCACCATTAAATTCGCTCTGCATGATGTCCACGCAACCTTGGCAAAGGGTGCAGGGAATGATCTCGTCTGTTTGGTCGTCGCGAATCTTACGAGGGAGCTCGGGATCTGCGAGAAATGCACGCCCCATGGCGACAATGTCCGCCTCTCCCTCCTGAACCATCCGTTCGGCGAAATCCGGATCCATATTCTGTCCGACGACCATCACGGGCACGTCGACGACTTGGCGAATCGAGCGAGCGGACGAGAGGTTGTAACCAGGTTGATAGTCCGGCCCGGTGATAATTTGCGTGATGTTGCCATCCCCCACGCCGCCGCTCACATGAAAACAGTCGACGCCCGCGTCAACCAGCAACGGGGCCAAGCGCTGTGAATCATCGATTTCACGGCCTCCGGGCTGTCTTTCGAAGCCAGAGATCCGCACCGTGATGGGAAAAGCCTCGCCGACTTTGCTTCGAATATTCGCCAGCACATCGAGCATAAACTTGGCTCGTCCCTCGAATTTCTTGCCCGCATATTCGTCTGTTCGAAAATTTCGAAGAGGAGACAGAAATGAACCCAGCATCATGTAGCTGTGTGCTGCGTGAAGCTCTATCCCATCATATCCTGCTTCACGGGCGCGCAACGCGCCGTCGCCATACATTCCCACCACCCGCTCGATGTCGTCCATTGTCATTTCGCGACAGGCCTGTTGAGTCGTTTCGGTTCGGATCACCGACGGGCCAAGGGGTTGAAGTTGCCTAATAAATGGGGCGATTGACTCTGGGCCAGGATGAGAGATCTGTGGTTGCACCTTCACGCCGTGAGCGTGAATGGCATCGACCAATTTACGATGACCGTCAATCTGAAAATCACTATGGAGACCGAGGGAATGCAATTGATACCGATGCTCTGGATCAACGCTGCAGACCTCAAGCGAAATCAACCCGGGTTTCCACTTTGCCCGCTCACTGTAATAAGCGATTTGTCGTTCTGAGGGGGTCTCGTCGTCGTTCCCATAGTCGACCGTCATCGGTGCCATCGCAATCCGGTTGGCCAATTCCATCCGACCGATACGAATGGGCTTGAGAAGGGCATCAAAAGGCATTGTCAAAATTCCTTGTTCCACTGATCTTTCGATAGAGCTTCCACTTTCATAAATGGCCGACCGAGCCCATAGGGAAGATAAAACGCTCTCACGAACGGTGTATCACCTTTTCGGCGAAGCGATCCATTGCTCGTTTTTTCGTATCCAGCTGGCTGACGTCTTCTCCCTCTTGAAGCCAAGGGGCCCGACCCCAGGGTGTCACCACCCAGGGCAGAACCATGTTGTGGTGGGCCCCCAACGAGTCGAGCTGGGCTTCGAGGTCTTGGGTGAGTGGCTGAATCAGCGAACAGCAAATGTCGAATGGGTCGCTTTCTTTGCCCATCTCTCGACGAGCTGAAAATAGACCCTCGATGGTGTCGACCAGAGCCTCCGCCATCATCGGAACCCCGAGCCAACCGTCATTTCGCGCTGCACGCCGCAGTGCCGCGGGGCTCGCCCCCCCGCTCCAAATAGGAACCCGCTCGGAGGGAGCGGGAGAGGCCAGAGCGTTTTCAAAACTGAAAAAGTCACCCTGGTGAGAAACGCTCTTTCCACTCCACAGTTTGCGCATGACTTCGATAGTCTCATCGAGCCTTCGGCCTCGCGTATGAAAATCAACGTCCATGAGTTCGTATTCTTCTTTGATCCAACCGGAAGAAACACCGCAACGAACCCGCCCTTCAGTGAAGACGGAGGCCGCGGCCACCGCACGGGCCGCGGTGAAGGGATCGCGCAAAGCGGCCAAGTAAATATTGGTCGCCAGCCGCAGATTTTGTGTAGCGACCCCAAGGGCCGTCAGGGTGATCCAGGGGTCTGGCCACGGCACATCCTCGGGCCACCACATTTTCCCGTCCGGCGTGTAGGGATACTTAGACTCAAGCTCGCCGGTTGGCATCACGAGATGGTCTGCGATGGTGAGCCCATAGAAGCCAACGGATTCCGCATGCTTTGCGATGTCGAGGTATTGATTGAGTTCCGGCACGTTGACCAGAGAGATCCAATGATGCATGGCGCGT
>JAQWNI010000234.1 GCA_029268645.1 Myxococcota bacterium | reverse complement strand
ACTGCTTGAGATCATGAAACTCGAAAAGTAAACGGCTACAAGAGGCTTGCAGACAAGAATTCCAAAGGCCCAGAGTGCACCCTGGGCAATGTCCGGTAACGGCAAAAGAGGGGGCATGGGGGCTTCCCTGAGAGAACTGGGGTCCCGTCGGCGAAAAAAGAGTCCAGCAGACTGAAAAATTAAAGAAACGTTGGTCTGAGGCTCGCACGAGGCCACTCGGCCATGGGCCCGAATCCGACAGCAGTTACGTCTGCGGTATTCCAAGAACGAAATTCGTTACTCAAAAGCGCCGCTGGCAGGAGAAACATAATCGGGATCCTGCTTGAGCAGGATGCGCCTGCGCTTGTAGTCGATGCGTACGAGGAAGGGTTCCATGGCCTCAAAGCCCAGAACCGAATCATTGTTCCCGGCGAGATTGTAGAAACCTTTTGGAGCCACCAGGATGTCGCGCGGGCCGAATTCAACGCCGCCAAGACGTAGGCTCTGAGCGCGATACCACTTGACCTTCATTTCACCGGAGGTGGTCCCCACACTCCCCGCGTCTTGCAGCGGAACGCCATCCAGACCGATTTTACTGAGCGCCTTGCCGGAGAGGAGCAGGCTACTCGGGGCACCCGTATCAAAGAGGACACCGAGCGTCTCGCCCTCGATCTGAACAGGGACAATAATGCGCGTCCCCGACCTCTTGAAGGGCACAATGGACTCATCCGACTCCGTGGTCGCTTTAGGCACCTCATATTGGCCGGGGTCGAGAAAGCGCACCCTTCGCTTCGCAAAATCGAGCTCCACCACATAGTCGTCCATGAAGTCGCCACCCAGCAGTCCGTATTCCCAACCTGTGCGAGCCCCTGTATCAGAGTGCGCATCGTCGATATGGAATTGTAGATCCCGGCCCAGTCGAGTCTGTTTGCGATAGGGCGAACTCTTGTGCCTTCGGACACTGACTCCCATGGAACGCGCCAGTGCAGGCGTAATCACGCTACCGGCCGCGCCGGTATCAAGAAGCATCATGAAAGGGCGCTGACCTTCCGGTGCAAGATTGATATAGATGCGGCGACTTTCTTCCGGGCGCTCGAATGGAAGATCGGCCAGCACCGCATCGGGCGTGGGCTCGCCTGCAAAAGCCAGGGCTCCGCTGAATACGAGTCCAAGAATTGCCCCGAAGAGCACCAAACCCACCACCGATTCCCGAAACGGCCTGCAATCCATTTCCATCCTTTCCCAAATCGATTCAAAACTCGAAACATTCGACGCCTCAACAGGTACGAGACAAGAAATAGAGTCTGACGACACGCTCAGGATGGATCCTGCGATATTCAAGATCAAACATACTCGATTATCCATATCACAAGTATTTCATAAGTCTGTCAGAATCGGGGATAGGAGAGCCCGATTCCCATTCAGTATGCCACCTCAAATTCGAATCGCATTGACTAGCCTCACTTCGTCTAACGGATCGGCGTTGAACGGACAGCAACAGTGATGACCGGACCCGACCCTGCTGACACAGTATCCGCCAGACAGCACCCAAGGTCAGTTCAACCGAGCTGCTGATGGTCCGCCCCCGACCCGCACGGCACGCTGCCGTGATCCTGGAAAAGCAATGAATCGCGGCAGCCCCGACTCTGTGAGTGGGCAGGCCGCAACGAAGGCGTCACGTGGACTCGACGCAAGCAGGCGATTCAAGCCGGGTTCCCGGGCTTTCACCGATCAGTAGCCTGATGTCGAATCTATGCCTTTTGGATGAGGGTCCGATCAGCAACACCATCCGGAGCAACCAGCACTACCGATCCCCACAGCTGTGCGATGCGCAGATCAGGCCGAGGCCGAAGGCGTGTGGCTTCGCCTCAGTGCCAGAGCGGCGAGCCCGAAGCCGACCAAAAGGGCTGTATTGGGCTCGGGGACCGCGGTCACCACCGTGCTGTTGCGGAATGTAGTGCCGCTATCCCATCCAGACATGAAGTCGAAGTAGCGCTGCATTGTGATCCCGACCTGGTAGGCGTTGCCCACCGTCAGGGCGGCGGGCGTAATGGCCACGTCGTCAAAGGCATAGGCAAAGGGCGTGCTCGTGAATTCAGGATAGGGCGCCAGCGAGGTGCTGTAGACGATGACTCCCACCTGGATTTCAAGGTAGGTCAGTCTCCACCTGTCGCCTGTGTACGAATCCAGGTCGAAGGAACCGCTGACACTGGCTACGCCCGTTGCACTGTCCCAGGTGAACTCGTCGATATTCAGGATGGGAGCCGCCTCAGCGGAAGTGGACACGAAGAGGGTCAGCCCCAAGGCGCCCAGGACATGGCGTACTTTTGCCCGGATTCCGTGTCGCTCGACGCGGTGCATAGGCCCACTCCTCCAGAAGTACTCGGGAGAGTGAGCACGTAGGCCACTTCGCCCTTCCCAAGACCGTTCCAGTCTACGTTCCGGGGTCTGTCGGAGTCAATCAAATTCTCCTCAGCCCACCACGGAGCTCCCCTAGGCACTTAACACAACGCCCAGGCTCGGACGTTGTACCAGAATGCAGCTTGAATGTCCTATTCTCGAACCCCTCGTGACGAAGTCCAACGGGAGCTATTCGATTTTCAAACTTCCTGAAAAGGGCAGCGTAGACCGCTATGCGACGCGGTTCCTGCCAGAGGCGGTAGGCTTGTTCCGGCGGGAACCAAAGAGCCTGAATCCGGGGCTGGGGAATCGGGCTACGGAGAATTCTCGCTGCACAGTCATGTCATCCGAACAGGATGATTGAGATGCCTCGTGCTGAACCGAAAGTGATCCGATCAAGTATTCATCCGGCACTTCTATGGGGCAAGAAGTTGCTGAGGAAACTCCACTCGAGGCCCGAGATCGTCGAAGGGCCGAAAGGCGTAGAGGAACTCGATCATCGTCTTTACGTGGGTGGCCACTGGTAGAAAATGGGCGATTGCAGTACCGCTTCATGCGCTCACAGGGGCTCGAGCCGTCGGACTGCCTGGTCGACGTCGCGTGTGTCTCGCTTCGAGGTGGAAGGCACTTCATCGAATACCTGGACCAGGGCAACGATCTGAGGCTGGAGCAGGAAAAAGCCCTCGTTGAACTCGGGTTAAAATACGAATTGGGACGAAATCTCCTAAAAGAGAAGACTCCGGACTTCGTGATCTCGAGCGTTTTGGATTTGAGACTTTTTCAGCCAAGCCGCCATACGGCCTTGCGCAGTCGCTTTTTGCCCATCTTTCTCAAGAGGACATAGCTTTATGCCTCGGAAAGCTCAGAGCAGTGGTCGATCCCGGCGCTCTTTTCTTCGAGGGTGATTCGACGAACAACCGCTCTATCTCACATAGCCACGAGGGATCCTACTACTCGTGGCAGCAGATGAGTCGAGCCGCGGTCGACCTCGGTTGGGCTTCAACCTTCATCGGGGAATGGGGTCACCCCGCCAACTCGATGAAGATGAAGTACGAAGCGAAGCGCTTTGGCCATCAGGTTTCACTTCGATGGATTTCGTCGTGACCCCGAGCCGCGCAACCATTGAGTACTGGGTTCCGCTCACCGGATGGCTTCTCGTCGGGCTCGTCGAGTTCGGGCGTTTGCGACCACTTTCTCGAGATCTTCGTAGCCGCCCATCGAGTAAAGGGGACGAGGACTGGGGTCCTCGCTGGCCAGCCAGGGGTAACGTAGCCAGAGAGCTTGACTCTCTTCTTGATGGCCGGCCAGGATTGCCGAGCGGAGCATGTCGAGTTGGACCACCTGCGCCTCTTCTGTGGTGAGCCTCGAATTTTCTTTCAAGTAAGCCTGGCTGTAGAGATTTCGGTAGGAGTCAGTGTCGGGTTTACGCGATTTAAAAATGAGGACCGCCCCATCTTCCCTTTGGAAACGGCTGATCTCTTTGTATCGGGAAGCGTCAAGCGGAAGGCGTTGTCGCGCGGCTTCGGTCAGGATGAGAAATTCTGCGTTTTCGAAAATTTCTTTCGGTGGAATGGATTCGTAGTATGCGTTCCAGCTCGCCCGCTGGTTGTAGGTGTTCAAGGCCGCCAATAAGTAGAGATCTTCGAATCGCTCAAAGGGCACTTTGCGAGACAGTTGCTCCGGCCTCTCCAGTGTTTCCAGGGTGTACACAACCGCCGGAAAAGCCTGCCAAGTCAAAGACAAGGCTTCATTTGGGGAAAATCCGCCCACGAGGATATTTTGGTTGTAGCGCCGCGCCCGCCGACGGATGTCTTCTAGGCGGTCGCGGGGAGGCGGTACGGAATCATATCCATCGAGTGCGGCTTCGATTTGAGCCCACTCAACAGCGCGATTCATGAAATAGGGCGCCTCGATCCAGTGGCCTTCAATGAGGGCCACTTGGACAACGGATAGAGAGACAGCCAAGCCCAGCAACAGTCGTTGGGGTCTTCTCCAGGGGAGGCTTTCGATGCCTTCGATCATCAAGAGAATGGCCGGGACAACAGAGGGTGCGATATGTCGGGGTTCTTTGACGTTTTGAAAAGTTAGGAGCAGGAGGGGACCCAGGCACCAGAGCCACAGCATGCTGGTGCGAGAGCGCAAACGTTCGGGCCATGGGCGTCTCGGTGCGTGTCTGAGCGGCCAGAGTGAGATCAAGAGCAAGGGGGCGATGAGGAATAGGCAGGTTGCTCCGGTGATCCAGTAGTACGACAGAGAGCCCCAGGACAGAAGTTCGGGCGGACCAATTAAATACATGACTGGGAGCTGCGTATTCCCCAGGCTCAGGTAATAGCCGAAGGAGTTTGGAAAGAATGCGGCCTGCACGCCTAGGACAAACAGTCCTGGGAGCAGTGTTGACCAGATGATGAGCCGGATGTGACTGAACCGATGCTCAAGAAGGTCGGACAGCAGGACGGCTCCAATCGGTAGAATGAAGAAGATCGGGAACGTCATCTTGGTCATGACACCGATGGCGAACGTCATAGCAAAGAGAAATGAGGCGCTCTGCTGGGGGGGCGGGTCTTGCGGGTGGGCCGTCCGCATGCGGCTCCAGAAGGCGAAACCCAGAGTCACCACAGCCGTCAGACTGAATTCCACGTAGAGCTCTCGCGATAAGCCGAAAAGAAGGGGTGTGCCTAAAATCAGCAGGCTGATGATCGCGGAAGGTGTTCTCAGGCCTCCATCTTTGCAGTGAAGCTGCACGGCGATGAGCAGCAAGATTGTGAACGCGATGTGGACCCAGAACGCGTGAGGAATGGAGGGTCCCGAAGCGGCGAGGAAGGGGAGGATGAAGAGAGGAAAAAGGGACGGCACTTGAAAATCGCTGAAGCCTCGCTGACCTTCCAGGACATCTTGAGCGAAGCCGTAGTACTGATAGGGATCCATCCAGGAGAAGGAATCTCGGCTGGACGTATCGAAGATCAGCAGCGCGCCGAAGCCGACTAGGACAGCAGCATTCGAACACACCGTGAACACCAATCCGGGGGTGCGCGTTTCGATCTGGGGAGACGACCCTTGTCTTTGGTTCACTTCGACCGCTCCAGTGAGTGCTAGTCGCTGTGGGAACGGGGCCGATGATGCCGAAGCAATGGTCCCTTGGCCTGTCCGAAGGCGATCGATACTAGCCGATGGCCGCTTCACTCCAAAGTCCTGTCAGCCTTCCGCGACGCAGACGGAAGGCTACTGGGGCTTTCAATCCTCATCCGGATGCAACGTCCTGTAGGGGAGAGGAAATACAAGCTGTGTTCTGGCACAACGTCCGAGCACGGGCGTGATGTTAAATGCCTAGGGGAGCTTCGTGGTGGAATTCGCTTTAGGGTCTGGGACTTCGGCGTCCCTTACAATATACTACCCCCGCACGAAGTTTTAATATTCGGCGGGCTCTTTGAGTTGCGATGTCCTGGCTTTCTTTTAAAAAAAGTGATTCAGGCCTCCGTATTCTGGCCCGAAGTTTCTGCGGTGTTGGCGTTCTCTGTAAGCATGGGACGCCCCCCCCAGTGACTTTTCATGAGGGTACCAATGACAATATCGACCCGTTGGATTCGCGGGGCCCAAAATTTCGCGGCCGCTCAGCCGCTTTGGGAAAGCTTGCTGCCGCCGGAGTCGCTAGACCCATTTCGTACGCACGCCTGGGCCAAGGTCTGGCTCGATACGGTCGGAAGGGACGCTGAGCCCCAGCTGCTTTGCATTGGCAACCCTCCTCGAGTT
Source organism: Myxococcota bacterium (assembly GCA_029268645.1). Lineage (GTDB taxonomy): Bacteria > Myxococcota_A > UBA9160 > UBA9160 > UBA4427 > TMED88. The sequence goes on along the minus strand of JAQWNI010000234.1, from coordinate 4,662 downwards.
ATCCTGCCACTTGCGATGAGGCGGCAGTTTGGCCTTCGCCGTCTTGAGATGCTGGGTCATGGTGTTTCAGACTACCAGTCACCACTATGGAAAAAGCCGAGCCAGCTCGACCTGTGCGCGCTTGGCCGGGCTATCCGTGAAGCGAGGGCTTCTTTCGATCACGTGAACCTCCGGTCGCTCCATCTGTCGCCCGAGCAAGCTCTGCTACTCACGAGGGAGCTCGGACCTGGGAGTCGCCTGAGGGTGCACGAAACCTGTCCGGCAATTCGAATTGACTCATCCTGGGATGAGTACCTGCAGGGACGTTCACGATCGTTCCGAAAACTTCTTCGACGCGCTGGGCGTCGCTCGGATTCCTATGGAGACATGAAAATCCAGCGGGAGATGCCCAGGGATGAAATTTTCGAAGAAATGCTTGTGGTGGAGCGAGCCAGCTGGAAGTGGCGAAAAGGACGTTCTCTGTTGCGCGACCCCGGGACGGCCCAATTTATACGGCAGATCGTTGGCTCGGAGGAGATTGACCAAGAGATTTGGACCCTACGAATCGACGGAACGCTCGTAGCGTATGCCCTGATTCTCCTCGGTGAAGGCCGCCGGCTCTATTTCTTGCCTTCCTTTCGAGAGACTTTCCCGAGTACGGGTGCGCATCTATTGGCAGTCATCATTCAGGACACTTTTGAGCAGGGCTATAACTACTTCGACTTTCTGCAAGGCGATGAAGATTACAAGCTTCAGTGGTCCAATACGTCTGATCAGGTGTTTGAAATCTCTGCTGGATTCGGAGCAAAGGGTGGCTTCGCCAACGTGATCACAGCACTTCACTGGTCGGCTTCTCGTTCGACGACCTACCGAAATGCGTGGTTGAAGGTCAGAAAGGCCTACGGTCAGCTGAAGTCTCCGAAAGCCTGATCTCGCTGATACAGCGGAGCCCGTCGTAGCGGCTGCTGTTGCGGTTCGAGAAATACACTCAATGACAGGACGCGAAATCGATTCGCTTGGGAATGTACCCAGCGTCCTCAAAGTCTGATCGTGTCCGTTGGCCTCTTGGTCGATAGAGACAAGCATGCGAATGAAGCTTGTCTCATTTTCTGCGCTGACCGCCATGTTGTCAGGGTTTTATGGAACGATTGAGAACCACCTGTATGCTCTGCCCTTGAACAGCGTCCAGGCGCTGATTCCCGAAGAGGAACCTATTGAGCTGTTTCTGGTCGGTTCACCGGCGAGCGTAGAAAGGAAGTGTGTTTTTAGGGCAAAAGCGAGCCGGCCCTGCCAGTGTCCTGTTGAGGTGATAGGACATTCAAGCTGGGTTCTGGCACAACGTCCGGGTATGGGCGTTAAGTTAAATGCCTAGGGGAGCTCCGTGGTGGGATAGATGGCCCCGTAGTTGGGCGGTGCGAGCCCTGGGCGCGCGGCTTGAGGCACTTTGAACGGCCAGTCGCGCAATCCGTACACGATCAGAAGTGCCGTAAAATCCTGCATAGGATCCATCTGGTACTAGAGTGCGCGTAATGGGTGTGCCATAGGTGAGTCTTCTTTGTCGCTGATCGATCGGTCCCCAAAGTGTGACTCAATCGCGGCCTTGTAGTATTCGGCGAACAACTGCTTGTCGCCGGACTTCTGCAGCACATTATCCTTCACTTCTTCGTCCCTGGCTGTGCCTAAGGGGAGAGTTGTGCGAGCGTCACGTGGCGTGGAACACTATCTTGATCAGCAAGGACTACCTGAATGAGAAAGCGAAACCCGGGTCGATGCCCGATCGTAGAAGCATCTCCGGGACCAGTAGAGCCCTGCGCTTATAAGGCAATCGCCGATCTTTCAGAGCTCCGGTATCTTCTTGCAAGCCTAGTCGGATGTGGGGGGATAGGACATGGACGATGAGCAACGAACGGGTGGATGCCTCTGTGGAGCGGTTCGATACACCTTCGATCCGTCGGCTGTCATTTCGACTCACCACTGTCACTGCACAGATTGTCAGAAATCCACTGGATCGGGAAAGGCGACGATTCTTTTCGTCTTGTCGGACCAGCTTCAAATCGATGGCGAATTGAAATACTTCAGCGTCACCGGCACGGATGGGGCCGAAGTGAGCCGCGGTTTCTGTCAGGTATGCGGATCGCCTTTGCTCAGTCAAATCATCGGCTTGGATGCGATGAAGATCGTCAAAGCTGGCAGTCTCGACGATTCATCCTGGCTCAAGATCGATTCCAATTTCTGGACAACGAGCGCGAAGCCCTGGTCCCCTGCAGATGATTCAATTGCCTGTATGCCGCGCAATCCGCAGCTCTGACCTACGGAGCTTGCGCTTGCAGAGTCTTGTTTCTACGGTCATGCCCCCTCTTCAACCTGTCCCGGACATGGCCCAGGGTGTAGAAAGGGCCTTTGAAATTCCTATCCGCTTTTAGGCGCTTTTGCCACGAGTCTGTGAGTCGAACATGAAGTATGGAACTGCGTTGCGTTCGAGGATCGCGCTGCTGACCCTCGGTCTGTCGAGTCCCGCGCTGGCGGTAGACGGCGTGCTGGAGATCAATCAGGCGTGTGCGGTCAACACCGGCTGCTTCAGTGGGGATGCGGCTGGACTTCCCGTGACGATCACCGCAGCGGGCAGCTACCGCATGCTCGAAGCCGTCAGCCAGTCGGACAGCAGAGACCATACGGGGCCCCTCAAGTCCGAACGCGAACCTGCCAAACATCCGAACCGTCCCTACTCGGCCGGAGGCTGCCAAGTGCCGGCTTCGCATTCCAGAACAAGCTTCCGGCGAATCTCATCGTAGGCAGGACCCGGATCGCAAACCCTCTGGCCGCCATCGCCCGCTGAGGCGCAGAGTGCGGCCAAGTAATCTTTCACGGTCTTCTCACATTTTTCTTTGCGTGGCTCACAGCCGAACCCACTGAAGGCCGTCGCAACAACAAGGAGAATGATTCCGATTTTTTGCATGTCCTATTCAATAGCGCTCCGCGTTCAAGCCTGCCGCCCTTAATCCCAAAGGAACCCGCAAAATCTAAGATCCCACGCACCCAAACCCGACTCCTCCCCCCCGGCAGGTACTGGATCTATGCCTCAAGGCTGCACGTCTTCAGAGCCGCGCGCAGAGAGGAACCCCTGCTCGACTAAAAATGATTCCACCGCATCGGCGACGATGGCATGCCCGTTCGGGTTCCAATGCGCGTCGTGTTCGAAGAAAGCCGGTTCGTAGGAATCCTGGAAGATCCCTGTGAGCGACAAGTAGGGAATCTCAAGGCTCTGGAAATCTGAATGGTCGAAGAGTTTTCTCGACTTGCCGGGTGCGGCCACCACCACCAGTTGAGCGCCGTCGGCCTGAACTTCTACATTCAAGCGCTCGATAATCGCCAAGATCCGTCGTTCGCTCTCACTCAGATGAACTTCCGAGTGGAGACTCGGCTGGGAATCTGCCGTCTCGGAGGAGATATCCGCCTCGTCCTCAGTCCGAAACGAAGCCAACCAAGCAGCGCCAGCATGAGAGACCACTCGAAAAAACCAGGTGTGAGTCGCCACCCACTTCGCAACAGCCTGCGCCGTCGTCCTGGGCGGCACGGGGACGTTGCTGAGCACCCACTCCCCCGACTCCCTCTGAAACACTGGCTTGTTGTGCCAGTACTGAATGGGGTGCGCCGCATTATCGATATCGTTCTCGTAGTAAAGCAGGATCACTAGGTCTGGATCGAAGCGATGTCCCTCGGTCGCATAATAAAGATATTCTTGATCTGTCCCATAACCGCTCACCGAGGCATTGATGATTTCCCAATCGTCCTGTCGGGCCTCAATACGTTCCGAAAAAATCTCATCCTTCTCGACTCCAAAGCCCCAACCAAATGAGTCGCCCAACAATAAGGCCCTTCTTCGGCCGTCCTCGCGCTCAAGAGTGACCTCATCATCGCGATGGCCATGCGAGTTCGTTTGAACGCCAATACTGAAGTCTAAATGCTCGAATTTTGCTGCGGCATTCGGTTCATGCTTCCAGCCGAGCGTTTCGTCGTACTGCCAGAAATTCCGATCGCCGCTCACGGGCTGCCACTCCGGAAGCAGGAAACGGGCACCGATTTCCAGAAGAAACAAGCTAGAAATCAAGGTGAACAAAACAAACGGAACTTGTCGAAGGGTACGACGACCCAAGGGATCAGCTTGACCCATCTCTAATGAATGACCCCACCTCTCAATTTTGAGACTGATTGGATGCAAAGCGGAACGGGGCTTTCGCGTGCTCGGGAAATGAATGATATCGGGGATAGGACATTCAAGCAGTGTTCTGGCACAACGTCCGGGTATGGGCGTTATGCTAAATCCCTAGGGGGGCTCTGTGGTGGGCTTCTCTTTCAAGGTGCGTGCGCCGCAGGGGCCCGCTGCAGTCTCTCCGGCTTCCCACTCGGCGGGCCGTGGGCGCAGGCGCGCCTTCGCGACACCGGGGGACGTTTGTCTAAGTTACGGCCAGCTACCACGAGCATGGCGTGATGCTGCAGGCATGACCGCAGTCCCCGAACCCACCAGAGGCTTACTCGTCGACCTCGGCTTAATCGGGCTCGGTGTCCGGAGCCGGCCCTGCTCGGGGCGTGGTGTCGGCTAAAAAAAAGCCCGGATGGGCCCCACCTCAGTGAGAACCATCCGGGCAATTCTTCGATCTTTCACGATCAGATTCTTGCCTTGGG
>JAQWNI010000233.1 GCA_029268645.1 Myxococcota bacterium | reverse complement strand
GCTTTGATATTGACGCCTACGACGGTCATCAAGAGTCCCATAATCAGGACGACCGCCATAATCTCAATCAAGGTAAAACCCGCGGCAGAGTTTTTTTGGCTCATGCAGTTTTCCGCGTTCGCAGAGTGGGCGTTTAGCATCTGGCTTCTCTCTTTCTGGGCACTTGATTCGCCGGGGAAGGGTTTGATCTGCATGGAGGGGAGATGCGAGTCACCTTCATTGCAAGGAGTTGGTGATCGACAGCAAAGGCATCAGTGTGGCCATGATGATGACGAGCACAATGCCGACCATTAAAAGAATGAGGAGCGGTTCCATCAAAGAGGTCAAGCGGGTGACCGTCGTTTCGACCTGCTCGTCGTAGGTTTCGGCAACTTTTGCGAGCATTGCTTCAAGGTCGCCGGCTCTTTCTCCGACTTCGATCATGGTAATCACCATCGGAGGGAATTCTCCGCTGAGCCGAAGAGGCTTGGCGAGGGTGGCGCCCTCAAGGATGCTCGTCTTGGCGTCGTCGATGGCATCGGCGATTACAGCGTTATTGGCCACGTGGCGTGAAATTTCGAGTGATTGGACAATGTTGACGCCGCCCGAAAGAAGGGAGGAGAGTGTTCGGGTGAATCGGGCTATGGCGACGATTCGGATCACTCTGCCGAGAACCGGGAGCCGCAGCTTGGTTCGGTCTGCCACCAGTCGGCCTCGCTCAGTGCGGACCAAGGCTCCGAGGCCGAGGTAGCCGAGAAAGCCGAAACCGATGAGAGCCCACCACCAATCGCGAATAAAATCCGAACCCGCGATAACCCAGCGAGTATAAAAGGGCAGTTCCTCGCCCAGGGAGAGAAGTAGGCTCGTGATCTGAGGTAGAACGACAGTGACAAGCAGGGCCACGACCACTAAAGCGAAGCCAAGCATTACGGCGGGGTAGACGATGATGGAGGTGACTTTACTGGTCAGGCGTACCTGATCCTCCATGTAGTCCGCGATGCGTTGTAGGACGCGGTCAAGAGCGCCACTGGCTTCCCCGGCGCGGATCATGCTGACGTACAAAGTGTCAAACTTGCCCGTCGCAACCAGTGCGTCTGCGAGGGAAGAGCCTTCGTTGACTTTGTCTCGGACTTGGGCGAAGACGGCTTTGAGGGCTGAATGTTCGATTTGCTCGACCAGCGCCCCGAGTGATTCAACGACAGGGATCCCGGCCCCGACGAGAGTGGCGAGTTGACGAGTCGCGAGGGCGCGCTCTTGGGTAGGGATTCGGACCGGTAACTGAAAAGAGCGATTGAGGATGGAAGTCCCACTCTGGCCATCCTCTTTCTTGTCGATCCTTGCATCGGTTTCTCGGATTTCAGTCAGGTAGACTCCATCCGTACGCATTCGAGACCGGGCCGCACGCACGTTCTCTGCGCTAATCGTTCCCTTCGTGTTCCGGCCGGCACCGGAAACACCTTTGTATGCGTAGACGGGCAATGGATGGTGCCTTTCCTGCCTGAGTTCAGATCTGGTCGATCGAGCCCTCTTCCTCGGTGGCCCTCAGGAGTTCAGCCAACGAGGTGACGCCTTCCAGTACTTTTCGCGTTCCATCTCCGCGCAGGGTGACCATTCCCTTGGAGACCGCCTGCCTCTTGATCGTCTTCGAATCCGTGTTGCTAGAGAGCAAGACCCGGATCTCGTCGTCAATCACCATCAGTTCAAAGATTCCAAGGCGTCCTTGGTATCCGGTATTCGCGCACTCCGCGCAGCCCACTGCACGTTGGAGTGTGATCGGTTGCCCGGAAGGCTGAAGGCCCAGTTCCTCGACTTCCTCGGGTGCGGCTGAATAGCCTTCTCGACAGTGTGAGCAGAGGACGCGGACCAATCGCTGAGCGAGGACAGCGACCAAGGAGGAACCGACGAGGAAAGGCTCAACCCCCATATCGACCAAGCGGGTCAGGGCGCTGGCCGCATCGTTGGTGTGCAGTGTGGAGAGCACAAGGTGGCCGGTGAGAGAGGCCTGAATCGCGATATCGGCCGTTTCCTTGTCACGGATTTCGCCGACGAGAACGACGTTTGGATCCTGTCGGAGGATGGCACGCAGCCCGGTCGCGAAGGTCAGCTGGACTTTTGGATTGACCTCGATTTGACCGATGCCCTCCTGCGTGATTTCGACGGGTTCTTCGATCGTGATGATGTTTTTTGAAGTGTCATTGATCTCATGAAGGCAGGCATGCAGGGTTGTCGTCTTCCCGCTGCCTGTGGGGCCTGTGACAAGGAAGATGCCGTTTGGTCTATTAATGATTCGCCCCAGCGCTTTCCGCTGAGAAGCGTTAAATCCAATTTTCTCAAGATCCAGGAGGGCCTGTGTGTCGGGCAGCAATCGCATGACGAGGCGTTCGCCAAAGGCCACCGGGAGAGTCGAAAGGCGGACATCATAATCCCGACCTGCGATCTTTAGTCGGATACGACCATCCTGGGGCAGGCGCTTCTCGGCGATGTCCAAGTTGCCCATAATTTTGATCCGGGAAGCGATGCTGGCCTGAAGACGCCGCGGGAGCGGTCGCATGGGCTCGTACAAGACATCGTCGATCCTGAAGCGCACGCGAATTTCTTTTTCGAACGGTTCGATGTGGATATCGCTCGCACGCTCTTTGACTGCGTGCTGGAGAAGCGAGTTAACCAGTCGGATGATCGGAGCGTCGTCAGTTGCTTCAAGTAGGTCCTGAGGCTCGTGCAGCGCCTCGTCAGCCAAGGCGTCGAGGTCGTCCTCGGCCGCCTCGGCCAGTAGGTCTGTCGAGGCGCCGCCTCGATCGTATGCTTGGTTGATCGCGGAGACGATCAGTCGTTCGGGGGCCAAGCTCAATTCGACATCGGCTCCGCCGAAAAGAATTCGAAGATCATCGATGGGTGCTGTCTCAAGAGGGTCCGCAGCGACGATTCGCAGAATCTGGAGTTCTTCGTCTAGAGATAAGGGCAAAATCCGATGTTGTTTGGCGAATCCGATCGGGACACGCTGGATCAAGAGGTCGTCAACTTCTTCAGGAGATAGGCTTTGAAGGACGTCGAGGCGCAGCTGCTCGCCGATCGCACGCAGGAGATCGTCGGGCGAGATGAGGCCATCCTCGATGAGCATTTCGCCGAGCCTTTGATGACTCTCTTGTTGGCGGCTGCGGGCCAATTCGAGCTGGTCGGCGGAGAGGCGAGTTGTTCGAAGCAGAATTTCACCCAGCTCAAGATCACCTCGCGTGGCGACGCGGGCATGGGGCAAGGCCGACTCGACCATTTCTTCCTCGGCCGAGTTCACGGGCTGGTCTCCTCGCCCGGAACGGTTTGCTGATTCATCAAGATCAAGGTCGGATCGTAGTCGTAAACTTCACGCAAGGCCTTTGAGGTCTCTTCAGCGGCCGCTAGATCATCGAAGGGACCGACGATGAGCTCGTAGAGTAGGCCTCCGTCAGTGTTATCCGAGGAGATCGTGCCGTCGAAGCCGGCATCGATGAGTTTTGTCAATTTTGCTGCGGCCGTGCTTTCGTTCGTAAAAATGGCGACTCTGAGCGCGTAGGACCTCGGTTGACTGCGGCCTTGGTCCAGGCGGTCGGCGATTCGCTGCTGATCGCGATCCCTTAAAATCTCCTCAAGTTCTTCCTTGCGCTCAAGGGAATACCGATCACTCAATTCCCGCAGCCGACTTCGGACGGGCCCCTTGCCACTCGTCCATACGTAGTCACCGCTATCAAACTCATCGGACTCTGCCCGTTGGTCATCGGTGTAGCGGGCCCCGGAATTTCCTTCGAAGTCTCGACGTCTCTTGATCGTCTCGAGTTCCATTTCGTCTGTGCTGCGAATGATGTGGGGAGTCAGGAAAACGATCAGATTGATCTTTCGGAGTTTCTTGCTGGTGCTCTTGAATGCCCATCCCAAGCCGGGAATATCACCGAGAAAGGGAACTTTGTTTTCGTTGTCGTCCCACTGGTCGTTGATTAATCCACCGACCACCACGGTTTCACTGTCTTTGACGACGACTGTATTTTCGACTTTTCGGCTTGAGAGGGCTACGCCGACCTGGCCGGCCGAGCCGACATCCTGTTGTAGGGCCTCGTTGATGGCGGTGAGCTCTTGAAAGATTTTCAGGCGCAGGCTGTCGCCCTCACTGATTTGGGGAGTGACCCGAAGAGTGACGCCGATGTCTTGACGCTCGACATTCACTGAGCTGGCGAGCCCCGCAGTGTTGCCGGTCGCGGATTCGACCCGACTGGTGATGATCGGGATGTTGTCGCCGATTCGGATTTCGGCCTCCTCGTTGTCGGAGGTTAAGATGTGCGGGGCCGAAACCAGATTTAAGTTGGCGTCAGTGGCGGCGGCCTTCAGGACGGCGTCGAAGTTCGTTCCACTGGCTGATGCTCTATCCGTCGGCTGGATGCCGTCGGCGCCGACGTCGAATACTCTCTTGACCACCCCAGCAATCTGCCCAGCTCCTCCTCCGCTGGCTGCGGCGGATGCCGTGCTGAAGAAGAATTGCTGGTCGCCGTTGATTGCGTTGATCGTCCATTCTACGCCGAGATCGATTCCATCGGTGACATCGACTTCCAAGATCATGGCCTCGACCAAAACTTGGGGCCGTGCGATGTCCAGTTTTTTGATCACGGCGGCGAGGGCCTCGTAGGCCTCTTTGCTGGCTTGGATGACGAGTGAATTGGTGGCGGCGTCATGATTGATCGTGATGCCCTCGGCGAGGGCGGTGACGCGAGTGTTGAGGTTTTGGGGGGCCGCTCCGGTTGCCCCAGTTCGCCCCGGTCCGGACCGAGCCCCTCCGCTCTGTCCAGAAAGCATCCCGTTTAGGGTTTCGCCCAGTTCCTCGGCATCGGCATGTTTGAGGTAGTAGACGTGGATGCGGCCCCCTCCAATCAGCGGGACGTCCAGCTGGCGTACTAAGTCGCGAATGTCTTGAATCGCACCGCGCGAGGCGAGGACGAGAAGGGAGTTGGTTCGTTCGTCCGTAATGATTCGGACTTTCTGGCCCGGTGAGACGTTTGCCGTGTTCGCTGCGGGTTGTGAATTGCGCCGATTGCGCGCGCTTCGAGCGCGCGAGGGTGGGTTCGCCGCGCTTGACGAAACCTCGGCCCCGTAGATTTCGGAAACTTGCTCACCGAGTGTGGCGGCATCGGCATGCTTGACTTTGATGACGGCCAGTTCTTCGCGGTAGGTCTCGACGTCGATGGCTTCCAAAATGCTTAGCAAGCGCCTGATGTTGGCCTCGGTGTCGGTCATGATGATCGTGTTGGTCGGTGCGTAGGCGACCATTGACGCATCCTTCGACACCAAGGGTTTGATCGTGTTCGTAATGGCTTCAGCATTGATGTAGAGCAGTGGCACGAGGCGGGTGACGAAACTGTCCCGGTTGGGGCTCGGGCGATTATCTCGGATTGTTTCGATGCTGCTTTCCTTGGCGTCGCGGATCGGCACTATTTTGAGAACGCCGCCGGGGCCGGGGACCGCCGTGAATCCCTTGATTTTCAGAACGGATTCGAAGACCGCGTACGCCTGATCGGCGGTGACCTCGGAGGGAGAAACAATCGTGACCCGGCCGCGGACCCGGTCGTCGTAAATAAAGTTTCGCCCGGTGATTCGCGCGATGGTCTCGATGACGACCGGCAGTTCCACGTCCTTGAAGTCAAGTTGAACCAGCTCATCTCCTTGGGTGAACGGACGGGAATTGGCTGCGCCCGTTTGTCCCTGGGCAGCGGCGTTCGACCCGATCCAAGGCACTGCCGCGACCGCGACGAGGGCGATCCCGATCAGCAGCTGAACCCTTCGATCAGTTTTTTGAGTGTTCCTTTGCAACGGTTTACTCCGGCCCGCCGATCTGGCCGAGCATGTCGGCATCTACGGTAATGGTTTCGGTGCCACCGTTTGCACGTCGTACTTCGGCGGTCAGGGTATCGGAACTTGTGAAGGCTTCGATCAATTCTTTGCTGGCAGACGGGTTGTCGATGGCTACTCCGTTGAGGTTGGTCACGATATCGCCATCGTTTAGTCCGGCTTTCTCATAGAAGCTACCCTCCTCGATCTTCGAAAGCTCGATTCCGACCATCTTTCCTTGCTCGTACTTCGGTAGGATACGCGCCTGTGAGAAGATTGCGGTGGGGCTTCGACTGTCACTTCCCTGAGTGAGTTCTTTTAAACGATCTGAGGCTTTGGATCGACTTCTCCGGTTTCGCGCGGCGCGGTTCTTGGGTTGGCGCTTACGGGGCGGTGGCTTGTTCGCGGCGAGAGCGGTGTCCTGAAGTTCCAGCTGTTCGAGACGAACGCCGTTGCGCAGCACAATGCGCCTTCGCTCAATTCGCTCGACACTCACGCTCGGATGGGCCTCAAGACTGTCGCCGATTCGGACGACCTGATTTTTTCTGGTTTTTTTGTGCTCAAGCGCAGCGCTCGCAATCCCTCGATCTGCTGAAGCGATCGTGCCCAGCAGCTGATACGGGAGTTTGGAGTCTTGAACTTCTTCTTCTGGGGGTGGGGCTTCGGCGAGGGCTTCGTCCACGACCTGTGCCCCGAACAAATTTCGATCGAGAATGACTTGGCGATCCGACCAACCACTCGGGGCGGGCGGATCGACCTGAGGCGCCGGAGGCCTCTGTACCCCCGGCGTAACCAACGCGGATACACCCACGTCTGTGATCACGTTGGCGGCCAACGAGCAGGTGAGGACGAAGAAGAGGGCGTTGACGAGACGAATCCCGATGGTGGCCATCTAGTGTCGATCTCCGAGCAACCCGGTCGCGTTTGCGGCCCTGGATTGACTTCTCTCACGAAAGTTAGACTTCGCGCGCACCCTATCTGCACACCGCTGCACCCTGCAGCCATGCCATGACCCAGCCGCTTTGGGCAGTTCGGCCCGCCTTCTGGGTCGGGCCCTGGGGCCTCATCGCGAATCTGACGTTCGAGAAGCGCTCCCACCCGGCGGGGAATATAGCTCTGCACAGTGCTCATACCAAAAATTTACGCGATTCCAGTCAGTTAGTGGGCTTCCGACGTTTCAAGTCGCTGTGAACGGTGATCGCCCTCTTGCGGGTTTCTCTGAAGTGGAAACCGTGTTTTTTCGACCTGTTCCCAGAGGATGGATCTTCTCATCCGGATCTGGTCCGGAGTGTGTTGGTTGGGCAACGCTATCCCCCTGCGGGGGGCGTGGACACGGTCTGGGGCCGGGGGATTTGCTCGAAGAGTTTTGGATCTGTGCGTTGACAGAAGCTTCCCGGGAACAAATCTACTGGAGCTGAAACGCCGTGGTGGACTTGACCGACCCGGAGGGGGTCGAGGAGAGGCCCGGCGAAGATGGATGGAAAGCGGCCAACGGCCGCGATCGAGAGGAAAAGGATTCGATATGGCGGATTCAGGAAAAGTCATCGGAATTGATCTCGGCACTACGAACTCGGTGGTCGCCGTCATGGAAGGAGGCCAGCCCTCCGTCGTGGCCAATGAGGAGGGCGGAAGGACGACGCCCTCGATCGTGGCGTTTACGGACGAGGGCGAGCGGTTGGTCGGTTCGATTGCCAAGCGGCAATCGGTGACGAACCCGACGGCCACGGTCTACTCCGTCAAACGATTTATGGGTCGGCGGCTGCCTGAAATTCCTGAAGAGGTCAGGCTCGTTCCCTATCAAGTTGTCGAGGGGAAGGA
>JAQWNI010000232.1 GCA_029268645.1 Myxococcota bacterium | reverse complement strand
CCCCAGAATCATAGGGGGCTTTCGGTTGCGCGACGCCGTCGGGGCCAAGGGTAAAAGCCGGAGCCGCCGTTCAGCCCAGGGAAATGGGCATCGACTTGATTCCATTGATGAAATTAGATTGAAGCCGATCCGGAGGGCCGGCCAGCTGGGCCTCCGGAAACAGGGCAAGCCAAGCTTCGAAGGTGATGCGCATTTGGGTGCGGGCCATATGGCTGCCGGCGCAGAAGTGTGTGCCGGTTCCGAAAGCGAGATGTGGATTCGGTTTGCGGGCAATGTCGAAGCGCTCAGGAGATTCAAAAACCGCTGGATCCCGGTTGGCCGCGCCGTAATACATAACAAGCTTGTCGCCCGCTCGGATGTTCTTTTCACCGATTTCCACGTCGCGTGTCGCGGTCCTCCTGAACTGCATGACCGGGGTGACCCAGCGCAACATCTCTTCTATGGCCGTGGGTAGCCTCTCCGGTTCGGCGATCAGTCGTTCCTTTTGCTCTGGGTGTTCACAGAGTGCCTGGAAACCTCCGCTAATGGCATTCCGGGTAGTTTCGTTACCGGCAATGACAAGTAAAAAATAGTTCATGCCGAGTTCTAGCTTCGAAAGTTTCTCTCCCTCGATTTCTCCGTGTACGAGCGAAGAAAAAATGTCCTTTGTGGGTCTGCGCAAACGCTTTCTGCGAGCCCCAGCGGCATATAGAAAAATCTCGAGGACCGCGAGGCGTCCTCGAAATTGACTGCTGACTCCAGGGTCTGAAGATCCAATCAATTTATTGGTCCATTTATAAAAGCGACGGGCGTGATGCTCAGGAACCCCCAGCAGCCGAGTCAGCCCCCCCAAAGAAATTGGAGCCGAAACGTCTTCCACGAAATCACAGTTTTTGCGGCCCTCCAGTCGTCCAAGGACTTGTTTGACGTGCTGCTCGCTGCTCAACTCGGTTCCCCGAATGGCCCCCGGCTTAAAATGAGGATTCATTAACTTCCGGAGAGCTGTGTGGCGCGGGGGGTCCATGTGGATCAGCTGTTTCTGCATGTTTGCCAGATCCTTCTCTGGCAACTCGACCATCACTGAGCTCCCTACTTCCGACGAAAAGATCTCCGGATGCTTTGACACGTAGGAGACGTCGGCGTGGCGGGTCAGAGCCCAATACCCTGGGCCCGGTGGCATACCCGAAACGCCGACCTCTGGCTGCCAGTGCACAGGGTCGTGTTCCCGTAACCAGCGAAAAGTTTCATGGGGCACTCCCCGGACAAAGGTCTTGGGGTCCGAGAGGTCCACGCTGGCGTGAAGAGATTTCGGCAGCCGGGATTGGGAATGCATGCGAGGGTTTTCCTTCCATCTCGAAGCGGACGCCATGGAACCTTACCAAGCTTAGTCATCACCCAGTGCCCGACCGGTCGTCGCGGCGAGGGCCGCCTCGATTTCATGACGCCGGGGCGCCGAGGTCTGAGCGCCTCGGTGCTGGACGGAAAGGCCGGCGGCTGAATTGGCAAAGGCCAAAGCTTCCCGATCCGGGCGGCCCCGGCCTAACTCAGCCGCTAACGCACCGCTAAATACATCGCCCGCCCCGGTAGTGTCCACCGCTCTCACCGGATGGCCCGGGCAGCGCAGGTTTCCCGTTGGGCGAGCCCAGAATGCCCCCTCATCGCCGAGGGTCACAATCACTGATTCGCATCCCAATTGGGACAGCTGCTGAGCTGCACGCTCAGGTGTATCCGGATTCTCAGTGTCGAGTCCCACGAGCTGTCCCGCCTCAAGGAGGTTCGGGGTCAGAACGCTAACGTTTCGCAACAGGGCATCGGGCAAGGGCTGCGCCGGTGCAGGATCAAGCACGACGGGAATGCCCGCCTCATGGGCTAATCGAGCCGCTTCCTCTACTGTCGTGATCGGGATCTCGAGCTGCAGGACCACTACATCCGAGCGCTCGATCAAAGCTCGTTGCCGTTTGATGTGTTCAGGTGTTAGGAGCGCATTGGCGCCGGGAGCCACCGCGATGGAGTTCTGTCCGGACTCATCCACAAAGATCAGAGCCACACCCGAGGCCCCTTCCGCTGTGACCATTACACCCGAGACGTCGATCCCCTCCGCAATCAGACTGGCCCGGGCTTTCTCACCGAGCTCGTCTGCCCCGACCGCCCCGACAAAAGACACTTTGGCCCCCGCTCGGGCTGCAGCGACAGCCTGATTCGCTCCCTTGCCGCCAGGAAAACGAAGAAAGTCGGAACCCAGAATGGTTTCCCCAGGGAGCGGCGTCTTCGGAACGTGAACCACCATGTCCATGTTCGTGCTGCCCACAACGGTGACCCGAGCTTGAGGTTTCACCGAAAATGCTCTCCGTGCCACGCACGCAGTAGGCCTTCCCGTAGGCGTACAAGGTCCACTGTAGAAGCCGCCTCGATCTCGGCCCCGTCCGTCTGATGCTGGACGGAGCCTTGAGGATCCATTCGGATCTTCGCGCCCTGAAAAGAACAGACGTCTGGATCGATCAGAGTCATCGCTGCCAGTGGGTCGTGGAGATGGACCCGTGGCGTCTTTACACCAAAGCGCTCCCGCAGCGCTTTGAGCCATTCACGACAGAGTGTGGACAACGTTTCGCCGAGTGGGCCGGCTTGCTTGAGACTCTGCCAGTCGGTGTCGGAAAGCGTGGTGGTCCACGTGACATCGATCGGGATCACGCGAGGCGGAGCAGACAGAGAAGATCCAAGCACAGCCGACACGGCATCCGGATCACACCACCAATTCCACTCAGGAATGTGCTGTATGGCTCCTGGGATGGACACTTCCGTCAGCTTGCCGCCCATAATTGTCAATGGAGGCAGTGAAAACCCCGCCGCGGTGAGCGCGCCCAGGTTCGTCATTGGACCGATTGCGAGAACCGCGTCGGGCTGCGCTGCCGCCATAGCCGACGCCAAGACTTCGGTTGTCTCTTGCAGACTCGAATTACTCTTGACCTCCAACTGAGGCGCCGGATCAGGCAGAATCCCTAGGCCCTCGTGCCCGAACATCCGACCTTTTCTGCGGGGAGACAGAGGGGCCCCTAGCCCCGTCACCACAGGCAAGTCGCCCCGTCCCTCTAGGGCCAAAAGGGCCTCGGCGATCCGCGTTCGAAGAACCACATCACCAAAGACCGTCGAGAGGCCCACAACTTCAAGATGAGGATGCCGCAATGCGTAGGCGAGCGTCAGCGCATCGTCGACATCACTTCCGATGTCGGTGTCTATCCACAGACGCATGTTCGACTCCTCTGTTCAAGAAGGTTCTTCCAAAACTTTCGATTCTCCAATGGGCCGCTCCCCTCCCATGGTCACTCGGAGAAGCACCCTCTCCTCGTCACCGTGGTCGTGTAGCGCATAGTGCTGAACACACCGGTTGTCCCAAATGACCAGATCGCCGGGGCGCCAAGTTATACGAATGGTCAGATGCGGACGTACGGCCCATGAATATAGGTATTCAAGCAGAGGTGCACTTTCCGGGGCTGTCATCTCTTCAAATCCCTGCGTAAAGGCACGGCAGACATAAAGCGCCTTTTCGCCGGTTTCTGGGTGCAGCCGAACGACGGGGTGGAGCGCTTCCGGCGCTTGATCCTGACCCATGATTCGTGCGAGGCCCCCGCCCGAATGGACTGCCCGAAGACGGGAGAGCGCCGCCTTCATGCCGACTGAAAGCTCCTCAAAGGCTTGAGTCTGATTTGCGAAGAGTGTGTCGCCTCCACAAGCCGGGACCACCTGCGCTTGCAACAGAGTGAAGTCGGGTGGCTCCGGCTCAAAAGTGACATCGCTATGCCAATGCTCATTGAGGGTCCGGGCCTTACCAAAGTTGCGGATCTCGATGACGCCCGGGTGGCCTTCCACGTGCGGCACGACCGGGTGAACCCGAACCCGACCGAATCCCTGTGCAATCCTGAGAAGCTGTTCTGGGTCAAGGATCGCGCCAGGGATCAAGAGCACCTTATGGACGAGAAGCTGTGCCCTCAGCTCTCTTTCCAGCTCTGTTGTCCAGTTCCGGAGGTCTAAGCCAGAGGCACGCGCTCCCAAGCTCCCCCCGAGCCGCTCGATCTGCATCGATTACTCCAGTCCTTAAGACCCAGGAGAAGCCTGGGCCGTAGTGGGCGCATCCCCTTGTTTCACAATCTCTCCGGGCTGCCAAGAGTGATCAAACCAGCTCTCCAACGGTCCGTATAGGCGGAGCACGCCAAACCAGCCTTTTCCGGTCCGAGTCTCAATCCAGTTGCTCGTATCCCCTTCTGGGGGCGTAGGGCCGAAGAGGAGCGTAACTGACCCATCTGGATTTTTGACCAAGTCCTTGTTTCTTTCATTATTTTTACTCGGATACGGCTGAGAGGTCTGAAGCATTGATCTTGTTTGCGGATCGTAAACGACAAAAGACCAAAAATTCTTGGCCGGAATATTGGCAGGCAAAGTCAAGCTGTATCGATCGCTGCCGTTGAGATAAGCCCCAGTGGAATCCCTTGCAATCAGAGCGTATTGAGACCCCACCCCGACCTTTTTTAAGACCATGGCAGGGGTATTCACTGTCGCGATGTAAAAGAAGCGAGACCTCGAGTCCTGATTGCGGCCTCCAACCCCATCGTCGATCAGCCACCGGTAGTCACCGCCATCGAAGGCCGTGAACCATTGGCTCTTTTCTCCATAGAGAAAAATAGTATCCGAGCGAGGGGCAAAACTCAGAGCGCGGACCGTCGCATTCCCAATCGCCACCCCGTCATTGAGGAGAGCCTTCATTTCGTCATCCGGCTTGAATGGCTTGCCCTTTTGCAACCCTAAGCTTGCTAAGCGTCCGCGCATTTCCGCATTTATGAAATCAACGGGTTCCTTCTGGATGACACGATTGATCTCATCAAAAAACTTCACGTCGTTTGCGTGAATTGTATTGAACTCGAGGCCCGTTGCCTCGATGAACTCCATCTTGGGCGGGCTCTTCTTCTGACTCAGCGGGTAAATTTTGAGGCCCGTGCGCCACATTTCGGCGGCGGCATCTGGCTTGCCGTCTTTGAGGAAAGCCCGAAGGGGTACCCAATTGACGTAGGTCGGCGATTGGACGGCAAAATAGCCGTCCGGCACTTTGCCCTCGTAGCCCGGCGGAAGAATCAGGTATCGACCACCCTTGCCCCGGTCTGGGCCTGGCGGACCCGTATCAACAACGAAACGGAAGAAGGCGTCGTTGACGGTTCCGGGGCCAGACTCGGGGGGGATCTCGATCACGGTCGGCCCATCTCGTTCAAGATCTAGAAAGCAAATTGCATAGACCGTATCGGTATTGCCAGTTAGAAAGAGTGAATCAGAAGTCATCAAACGATCAAAGAGGAGACAACGATGACTGTCGTCGGCCCCTTGGCCCGCCATTCCTTCCCGAAGGGCTTCCACCGATGCAGCGGGGATGAAGTCCAGAAAAACTTCGGTGGCCCGGCTGCGAAGGAGATTCCAGTACAGGGCATCCGTTGTTGCTTCGGTCGGGAAACCGTCAAGAAATTCCAGGGTCCCCAGTGAAGTTTCAACCGTGTCGGCGGTCAGAATCGATTCGGGGATGGCGTGATTGAAGCCGGGTGTCGGCGTTGGACTTGCCTCCGGGCCGGTTTGTGCCGACACGGGCAATGCGAAGAAGAGAGCGGTCAGGATTTTGCCAAGAATCCGAACCTGAGTGAACTGTACGCCGGAGCCCGCATCGATTTTTTGTATAAACATGAAGAAGAGATAGCACGGGGGCCTCGTCCCCGCGCCAGAGTCAGTCACTGGCTGCCCGTCTGAAAGTCTGGTCGAGGTAGATTCTTCCGGTGGACACTTTCCATCAAATTCTGGCCGTGTCATTTTTTTTCGCTGACGTACTGCTTCCTCGCCTTTGATCAATTGCCTTTCGTCTAACTGGAGCGCGTAGGTGGCTTATTGGTAGGTGCAGTCTCAATGGTGGCCTTCGGGGTCATCGACTTCGAGGATGCCTGGCAGCCCATAGACGGCCGTGTGTTGACGCTGTTGATGGGCATGATGATCATAAATGCTTCCTTCGAACAGAGCGGCTTTTCTACCTGGCTTTCTGCGCACGCGCTCGCAGGCCTCCGATCCCCCGGCTGCTGCTCGTTGCGTTGATTTTGACTTCGGGTGTGTCCTTTCATGGCTTTTTTCGTGATGGCAGGCTTGTCCTCGACCCAGGGCCTGGGCGGCTTCTCTGAATGGCTTGGCCAACTGGCAAATGGTTCATCGGCTCAAGCGGTGGCGATGTTGTCCGGAGTCAGCGTCGTGGCGAGCAACCTCGTTTCCAATGTGCCCTTTGTCTTGTGAGTCCGCGACAGACTTCTCGCCAGCTCAGATCCTTATCTCATGTGGCTGGTCCTCTCCAGGGCCTCAGGATTTGCGGCGAATCTCACGATTCCCGGGTCCGTCGCTACGTTAATCGTGCGGCGCGCTGCCGGAAAAGAGGACACCATCGGTTTTCTTCATTTTTCGATGATTGGGCTTCCTGTTACACTCCTCACGACCAGTCTTGGGGCCGCGCTTCTATGGTGGATCGGTGCCCCCACGCCCAGCTAATGCTGCTCGTTCCTACGCTTGGCGGCTTCGTCATGATTGGCCCAACCGCCTGTGCCCAATTGAGAAAGGCTCGTCGCCCGCTTGCAACGTTTCTTCCTGCGATTTTTCATCATTCTCCTCATCCTCTTGTTGACTGTGGGCTCGGGCCTAGCGTTCTGGCTCAGCCAATTTGACCCACGGCAGATCCGGAACGAGTTGACAGCACTGCTCTCCGAAAGCAGCGGCTACCAGATCAGCGTTCAAGGACCGCTTGAGGTCCAAGTGTTCCCTTTTCCGCGTCTCCGGGCTTCGGACGTTACTCTGCAAAGTCCGCAACAGATGCAACCACCCGTGGCACACGCCGATTCAGTTTTGATCAGTATTGATGTGGCGAGTAGCCTTTTGCGAAGAGAGCTCGTGCTCGGGACGGCTTTACTGAGCGGTGTTCAGATCAAGCTTGTACGAGAACTACACGGCACGCCGAACTGGTCCCCGGAGCAGCAGGCCGAACCAGCGACCCAAGCTGCGGGGTCGGGGATCCCGGCCCTCTTACCCCAGACGCTCGAGATCAAGGGCCTCGCCCTATCCTTTGACGATCAGCAAACAGGACGGGCTTTCCATCTTCAGCTCTTGTCCGGAGAGCTGGATTATGTAGCGCCGGGTGACCCGCTCAAATTTGCCTTTCACGCGTTCGTGAAAGAAGAGTCACTTCGCCTGGATGGGTCCCTCGCTTGGCCTGATCTCGAGGCAGCGCGTCCATTTGAATTCAAATTCCAGGCAAAGCTTGGAGCCTCGGCGGCTCGCATGGATGTGAAAGGGAGCACTCCGCAGCTCGATCGACTGGCTGGGCTCGACCTTCACTTTGAAGTATCCAGCACCGACCCCGACGCATTGATCCGGCGTTGGGCTGATCCGAGCCCGTCGACGTGGCTGAATCTGCTGGGACCTCTGGACTTCAAAGGAAGGCTGGTTGCTTCATCAGGGGGAGCCCTCTCGCTTAAAGAGGCCCAGCTCAACGTAGGCAGGCCGGATAACTTACGGATGAAAGTTTCAGGAGACGTTCACAATCTTGACTCGACTCAAGACCTAGAGTTGGACGTCGAACTGAATACCCCCAGTCTCACAAAAGCGATCCAACTTCTTGAACCTACTCTCGGGCGAGTGGGTCGGACTCGCCTGACCGGACAAGTGCGCGGGCAAGCTAATGCTCCGGAAGCGAAGGGGCTGGTGGTCCAGATCGATGCGGGCGAGGGGTTAGCAGTCTCTTTGACAGGAGATCTGAAACGGCAAGAGGGGGAATGGTTCGTACAAACGGACTTCAGAGTGCAAGCGACTGAAACAGAGCGCTTGGTGAATTTCGTGACAGAATTCGCCGGAAAAAGCGCCGGGCCATTGGGTCCCCTGCGAGAGCAAATCAACAGACTTCCGATTGGGAAAAAGTTCCTGAGTCTGAAGCCCCTCCTGTTGACTGGGCGGCTGGGTGGAAGTGGGGCAACCTGGAAGCTCTCCGAGTTCAAAGGACGAGCCGGGACTCCGCCCGGCGATCACTTGGACGTTTCGGGGGGAATCGAATCCCTTTGGCCGGCCCCTAGCGGCTATGAATTCAAAGCGCAGACCGAGGTCACCCTGCCGGGGCCTCTGCCCGGCTTTCCTGAAAATCGAATTGAGCGGATTCGTGCCGAGGCGACCTATCGGCGAAAAGATGCCCGGGATTTTGGCCGTCTGGAGGACATAGACTTTCGGATTACAGGGGAGGCCGGTGCAGAAGTGCGCGGCCAAGGGTTTCTGACTCTCACGGAGGAATCCCGCCTCGATTCCGGGCGCCTCGACTTTGAACTCAGTGCGCCATCCCTTCATCCACTCGCTCGTCTGGGTCAGGTCTCCTTGCCTGAGTGGGGGCCCGTCGTTTTGAATGGACGAGTGGAGGGGGACGTAGATCGGATGAGCTTTGCGCTGAATAGCGGCAAAATCGGGCAGACTCGGCTCTCCGGAATAGGCTCCTTGGATCTCTCTGTGCCGGATCCCACGGTCCGGCTGAAGCTCAATGCCGATCAATTGCATCTGAAGGCGTTGCGAGAAATTACCCAGGCATCCGGCTCTGATGGGAAACACACCGCTGCGCAGCCTTCGGCCAAGCATGCTGCCGCTGGTTCCAGCCTTATCCTGACTCGGCCTCGACTGGCCTGGTTGAGTGAAACAGCCGGAGAAGTCGAGGTCGCGATTGACCGGTTTGTCCTCGGGCCGGATTGGTTTCTAGAGAACCTCGATTTCGCGGTTGATTGGGGAAGGGGTCAACTGGATGGTCCCACAGGGCGTAGTCGAGTAGGAGCGGAGGGGGGAGAGGTAGCCTTCAAGAGTCAACTCGACGCGCGACAGTCTCCCCCGGATCTGAAGCTCGGGTTTCGTGGAGACGACCTACCCCTCGCATCGCTGGTTAAATGGATGGGATACCCCGACGCAGCCACTGGTCGTTTTCTACTGGCGCTTGACCTGACGAGTCAAGGTGCGGACCTCACCTCCATCATCTCTCATCTAGATGGAAGGCTCCTGCTCGACGTTGGGAAGGGATCCGTCGCTTCGAAGTATGTCGATCGCATTTCACTGAGCCTGGTGCCGACTCACCAAAAAAAACAAGTTCCGATGGAATGCTTGATCGCCCATCTGAAGGCGGAGAAAGGCGTTGTCCGTAGCGAAACTTTTCTTTGGAGATCCGGCCCGGCGCAGCTCAGGGGCGCTGGGGTAATTAACTGGCCAGAAGAAAGCCTGGACATCGTTCTCCGACCGCACATAGAGAAGATTTTGTCGCCAAAGGTCACCGCTGCGATTCACATCAAAGGACCATTCAAGGACCCTCGCATCGTGCCCGAACCGCTTCAAACGGCGACCGATCTCGTAAGGGGAGTCCTGGGTCGTACCCTGGGCCTCGTGAGCGAAGTCTCGCCTCAGCTCTCCAATGCAGTCACTCAGATCGGGGGGGAGACTAACAAAGTCCTCAGTGCATCTGGCATCGACAATAAGGTCCTTTTGAGTTTGCTGGCTCAACCGGTGAATTGCAAGAAGATCCGATCCAGCAAAGCGATCCAGGCTGCGAGTGAATACGATCCCCTGGAAGGCCTTCCAAAGGGAGCCGAAGCGAGCCCGAATCCCTAGAGCAAACGAACCGGCTGTCGTCCGAGAGCCTGAAGGCGGACGCGATCATTTTCGTCCCGAATCACAATCTGAGAGATTCCATTCTCTCTCAGCCGTGCCACAAGAGACTCCGCGGCGGCACGGCGCTGGTGGCGCTCCATCGACCGCCAGCGGTGATCAAAACGCCCCACGAAGGCAGGGCCTGCGCCGTACAGGTTGCGTCCGCCGCTGGTTAAATACGGCGAGAAGAATTGCAGCTCCTCAGACGGCAAAGCTTGGATCCCTGAGCTCCCTCCTGAAGCAAAAAACCAAGCTGATGTGATGGTTGCGAGTCCCAGTACGAGAACAATTGCGAGTCGGCCCAAGGTCGATCTCTTGCGATGCGGATGGAGCCCCCCAGCCAGCTTGACTGTCGGTTGACGCAGGGCAGCTTCGACCAGCGATCGAGCCGATTCAGCATGGGCGGGCCGCTGCGCGACCGCATCGACCTTGAACCCGGCACCCTCTGAATGTGGTTTTGATGGCTCCGCTTCTGATGGACCCAGGGCCGCGCCGCCATCGCCCAGAAATCGCGCTTTCAAATCCGAGACCGCGCATGACAGGCCATAAGCCTCACGCTTCAATGCAGCATGAATCTCTTTCTGAAGCACCCCGGTGAGCTCTTCACGCCAGGATCCGGAGACGTGAGCAGGCGGAATCCCGATATCCTGCAACTCGACCCCCAGAATTTTCTCCTGACGACCCAATAAACCGATCAGAATCGTCGTGCCTAATGGGTCGGCCGCAGTGGCCAGCTGCTCGCTCCGCAGAGCTTCGTGCTCCGTTGCCCTCAGCCCTTCCAAATCGATGGCCCATGCGATCCGTCCTTCCGGTGTGGTGGAGCGCGGCGCCCCGCCGATTCGGCCGGCCAGGCTGTTGCCCAGGGCACGCAACGGCTGCGACATAAAAACAGAACTATTCAACTCTGAGCTGTCTCTGCGGGAAGAATCCGTTTCCAACTGACCCAACTCATCGGTCTCAACCTGGGGACGAGGGTCGATCGAAGCCAGCGCTACTTCGTAAGTCACCACAGCCCGTAAAATGCGCGGCGAGAAGACCTGGAATTCCATTGAATCGATGAGCTTCTGCCTATGGATCAGACCCTGCGTCTCGGCGAGCGCGGCCGCCTCCAGATTGGCTGCAGTGAAGAACTCCATCTCCAGGATTCGGCTCTCCGAGTCTTCAACAGGCTCGACCTGGCTACATAATCCATGAAATGATGGACTCAAAAAGATCGGGTCGCAGGCCACCCGCGAACCGACTCCCTCTTGCGGGCGGCAAAGAGCGACGACGGTTCGCAGAATAACTCGGCTCAGTCCACGCGACTGTCGCTGCAGCGCAACGGCCGCAGCGCCCCGAATCAGAATCTCTAGTAGAGCGAGTAAGCCACCTCGATTCTCGATCCTGGCTGCTTCAAGAGCATTGTCCAGACTCCGAGGGGAAAGCTGAAGAGCCCGGCCAAAGATGGTCAGCTGAATTTGCCTGAGGGCCGCGTCGATGCGCTTCAGGCCCACACCGGACAGGTCGCTGTGAGATCGGGCCAGTGCACGAATTCGGGCAGCCGCACTGATCTCTGCAACCGAGGTCCCTTCTCCGGTTTCCGACCCTCCGACCACCTGCTGGGCCGACTCGAAGCTTT
>JAQWNI010000231.1 GCA_029268645.1 Myxococcota bacterium | reverse complement strand
CAAGTATCATGGCCATGGAGTCTGGTTCTTGCGAGATGCAGGGCTGCGCGGGAACGTTTTCGCCGATTACTGGCTGGGCAATTTCTTAGGGTACTGGCTCGGCCCGGACGTCAGACTCTTTGTCAATGGCTCCCTCAATGTCCCGACCCAAGTGATGGAAGACGGGCTGAAGGTTCGCTTCGGACGCCCGGATGACATCGGTCGGTCGTCGGGTGAAACCCTCGCCGCTCACGACGTCGATTTTTTCTTCGGCACGGGATTGCCGATGTTGCCCCCCCCGGGTCGTCCTGCTCCGGATACGACGCGACATCTCATGAATGACGAGCAGTGGCTTCAGATCTTTCGCAATCGTCGAACAGCGATTCGGATGCGTCTTTCGGACAGAAATTTGGAAAATCTCGGGCGCATAGAGCGCTACTACGCACAGGAAGGGGTGCCCTTTGATCCCAAGCACGGCTTCGATCCTGATTCGGTGATCCGGGCCGCGCCGCGCTGGGCCGAAGCCCACGGTCTGATTCCACCGGGTTTTAAAAGGGCCGAGAGGATGGCGCGACGTGGGCCTATCCAGGGCCGCCGATTCGCTCGGTCCCAGGTCTCGGATGTGTACGTGGCTCTTGGGCTCTATCAGCGCGCTTTGGCGCTTGAGCCAGAGGACTCCGCCGAAGCCCCGCTCAACTTGCCCGAGGCTCGGCGTCGTGTCTGGCTCCGTTTGATGGAGGGGAAGGGGGCCGAAGCCACCCAGGAAGCGAATCGGCTTGCAGAGCTTGCGCCGGAGAGCGATTGGCTCTCCGCAGAAATTTTGAGAGCGGCAGAAGTCTCTGGATCTGCGTCTCCGGCCGAACAAGCAGAGGTTCGTGTCACGCTGCCTCTGTGGACCCGTCCCCAGGGGTTTCGTGCCATGGGGGGATTCCAAGAGGCGCTTCTCCGTCCCCCTCGCTCCCAGTTGGAGAAGTGAGGAAGCACCCGCATCCAGTTCGAAGTTGGGCAATTTTCAGTCAAACTGGAATTCCCGATTCGACCGTGCCAAAGTCCCGTTCCTCATAGGCTCTTTCGGTCACTCATCGGGTCGCGCCCTAACCTCCCGAAGTTGAACGCTGCGCCTTATTTGAAATCCCAGGAGTGATAAGCTCATGAATTGCAGAATCAGACGGTTCTTCCGTCCAGGATTCGTCTTGGCTGTGGCCCTTAGTCTCGGCGTGACTGCGACACCTCCCCGTGCACAAGACGATGTGGCCAGCGACTCCGCGGCCCCCGAGGCGCAGCCCGACATTGAACTGGACGAGGTGATCGAAGTTCGCTCCCAGGGCAACAAAGGCGCTGCGGAAGTTCAGGTCGATATTGATGGGATCAGCGATGAGACCAGTGATCTGCTTGCTCGCTATCGGACCAAGCTGAAGCAGATCGAGGCGATTGATCTCTACAACTCCCAAATGGAGGAAATGATCGGCTCGCAGGAAAACGAGCTGGTTTCTCTTCGAGATCAAGTTGACCGGGTTGAAGAGGTCAGCCGCAGCGTGACTCCGTTGATGATACGGATGATTACAGCCCTTGAGCGCTTTGTTGAGCTCGACGTGCCCTTCCTCGCGGAGGAGCGCGAGGAGCGGATTGCAGAGCTGAATGCCCTGATGGGAAGAGCCGACGTCACGACATCTGAGAAGTTTCGGCAAATCATGGCGGCCTACCAGACGGAAAACGAATATGGCCGAACCATCGAAGCGTATCGCGGCCCCTTGGTGATCGACGGTCGGGAGACCACGGTTGACTTCCTGCGTTTCGGCCGAGTCGCGTTGGTCTATATGGCGTTGGACGAGTCCGAGGCCGGCACCTGGAGTCAAGAAGAGCGTAAGTGGATTCCGGTGTCTGACAGTTTTAAATCCTCGATTCGAGATGGACTTCGAATCGCCCGTAAGCAGTCCGCACCGGATCTGATCACTCTGCCGGTCCAAGCCGCCGTTGTGGCGAAGGGAGATGGCTGATGCGATCCGTTGCGACAAAGCTTGCTTTGATTGTTGGGATGTGTGCGGTGCTGGCTGGGGCGAGTTGGGCCCAGCAGGAGAGTACAGGCGCCTCGCAGCCGCCTTCGGGCGCGGCAGACGATGCCGGTAGCCTCTTTGAGTTGCTTGAGCTGGTTCGCGGAGGTCTCGTCGACGAGAGCGCCGCGAACGAGGCGAGGCTTGAGGCGTTCGTTGAGTCGCGAGATCAGCAGGCGGAGCTCTTGGCCGCCGCCGAAGCCGAACTGGCCGCGAAAGAGGATGTCAGTGACACCCTGGAAACAACCTTCAATGAAAATGAGCGGACCATTGGTGAGGCCGAAGCGGAACTCGCCGAGGGTCTCGGGCAGATGGGTGAAGTCTTTGGCGTTGTCCGACAAGTCGCCAACGATGCGTCGGGGCAGATGTGGGACTCCGTGACGAGTTCACAATTGGGCGACCGCAAAGAGCTTCTGGACCGTTTGGGCCGAAGCAAGGAGTTGCCGTCGACCGAGGATCTTGAGCTCCTCTGGTACGAATTGCAGCGGGAGATGACCGAGCAGGGGCAAGTCGTGCGCTACGAAGCTGACGTGCTCTCGACGGATGGTGAGCTGGAACGACGCGAAGTCGTACGAGCTGGGGCCTTCAACGTCATGTCGGATGACAGCTACTTGGTGTGGGAGCCCGATCAGGCGAAGCTGCGAGAGCTGACGCGTCAACCACCGTCTCGTTATACCGACACGATCTCGCCGTATACGGAAACAAGTTCAGGTGTGGCGGCTTTGGCCCTCGATCCTTCACGAGGCGCTCTCATGAACGCGTTAACCGATACGCCGAATTGGCGCGAGCGCGTGGCTGCAGGCGGTGTCGTAGGGATGGTGATCATCATTCTCGGCATTCTGGCGCTGATTATTGGCTTGCTCCGCTACGCATCGGTGCTGGTGACCGGGCGAAAAGTGAGCGCGCAGCAACGGTCCGATGTCGTGAGCGACAAGAACCCCTTGGGTCGTTTGTTGGGGGTGTATGAAGAGAACCGAGACGTCGATGTGGAGACGCTCGAGTTGAAGTTGAACGAAGCGGTGCTTCGGGAGTCCTCTCAGCTCGAGAAATTCCTGTGGATTGTGAAGACGATTTCGGTGGTTGCGCCTCTCCTTGGCCTTCTGGGAACCGTGACCGGAATGATTCAAACTTTCCAGGCGATCACGCTCTTCGGGGCAGGTGATCCGAAGATGATGGCCGGCGGTATCTCCGAAGCCCTCGTGACGACGATGTTGGGGCTGATTACTGCGATTCCGTTGGTTTTGCTCTACGACACGCTGGCCAATGGCACGCGGCGCATCATTGGAATTCTCGACGAACAAAGCGCGGGTTTGATCGCGAATCGCGCTGAGGCGGACGGCCAAGCGATCGGCATCGGAGAGTAGAGCCCTGGCTGACTTCGAAGTATACGCGGCCGTTCGCGATTTCGTGGAGCGGGGAGGGGATGTTCTCCTTGTGATCGCCTTCGTCACTGCGGCGATGTGGATGCTGATCTACGAACGATTCTGGTATTTCCGAACGCGCCACAAGGTCGAAATCACGCGCATTACGGCGGCCTGGAATGGCCGAACGGACCACTCTTCATGGGAGGCCCATAAGATCAGAGAGATGCTTGTCTCGCAGGTTCGCATGGGTTTAGAAAAACGCCTGTGGCCGATCGAGACTTTGGTGACTCTGTGTCCGATGCTGGGCCTACTGGGTACGGTGACTGGTATGATCGAAGTCTTCGATGTCATGGCGGTTGCTGGAGGCGGAAACGCCCGAGGTATGGCCGGTGGCGTTTCCAAGGCCACGCTGCCCACGATGGCGGGAATGGTGGCGGCGCTTTCTGGAATGATGTTCAGCATCCAGCTTCGGCGCTATGCGCTTGATGAGGGCGACCGCGTTGAGGATAGCTTGGAAGTGAAGCAGGGCCTCTAGCCGGGGCATTCGAATCCATTAGAGATGTCGGGATCAAACTTGCACAGCGGGCAGAGTCAGGGAACAGCGGGGGGCCTCCGGCCGGTCAACGAGCCGCCGGGGCGCATCCTTGTGCGCAGCCTTGTCTTTGGGGCCATGGGTGTCCTGACCTCGTTTGCGCTCTTTTGGGTCATGCAGTCCCTGATTAGCGTGCCCGCAAAACTCGACGAGGCGGGTAAGCGCCTCTCGATTGAGTTTGTCCGGCTCCGCAAGGATACGGCGCCCGAGCAGAAAGAACGCGAGAAGCCCAAGCGGCAAAAGCCGGAACAGCAGCCCCCGCCCCCTGAGATGAATGTTGCACAAAACATGAATCCGAGTGACGCCGTTGGGGAAATGGTCCCCATGATGGATACGGGGGTTGAGTTGGCTGAGGCAACCAGTCTGGCGGCGGGCGGCTCCGACCGGGAAGAGGTTCCGTTGGTCCAGGTCGATCCGGAGTACCCGGAGCGCGCTCGGCAACAGCGCATTGAAGGCTGGGTGGAGGTGGAATTCACGATCAGTCCGGTCGGGACCGTCGTGGATGCGAGAGTCTCACGTTCCAAGCCCGCGATGATCTTCGATCGCGCGGCCC
>JAQWNI010000230.1 GCA_029268645.1 Myxococcota bacterium | reverse complement strand
AGGGGCGGTGCTTTCTATCGCTGGCTCCGGATCTCGATTTGATTATTCTGCCGGTATAGTGAGGATCACTTTTTTGATTTCCACAGGACTCGTGATTTCTGAAAGAGTCTTCGCTTGCGAGTTTGTCGCGTCGGCTGCCGTTCTTGCTTAGAGTTATTCAGCCTCTTATATGCGTACGTTGAGTAGAGGTATGTCGGGCGCGCATGTCATGGTCGAATCGGATCGGGCATTCTGAACAATAAAGCTTGAGGTGCCATGCGGAATCTAGTGCTGATTGTGTTCAGTGCGCTTCTTTCGATAACTGTTTTTGAGGCTCTCGTGCGCGCGGTGTACATGTTTAGCGGAGAGCCGCCCCCGCATACCAGTCAGTCCCTGAGGAATGAGTGGCGTTGGGCGCTTCGAAATCTTGAGCCCCAAGGGCGGATGTTTCTAGGAGAGTGGGCCTACGACCCTAAGTTGGGGTTCGTTCATCAGAAGGCACCTGGTTTCAACTTCAATTCGGACGGGATGCGAGCAACTCGAGATTTCAGCCCGAATCGTGTTCCTGGTACTTCACGAGTGGTTCTGGTGGGAGATAGCTTGACCATGGGGGCGACCGTCGGGTACGAGGACGCCTTTCATCGAGTTTTGGAACGCGACTTTCTTACGGATTGGGAAGTGCTCAACCTCGGGACAGCCGGCTATGGTGCGGACCAATCTCTACTCATGTGGGAAGAGCGCGGAGCCAAATATCAGCCGGATATTGCGGTTTTTGGTTTCTATCACCGGGACTTCCTGCGGAATCTCATGTTCTTCAAGGGCTACCTGAAGCCGTATTTCACGCTCGCTGAAACAGGCTCGCTTGAACTGCATACGGATCACTTGATGTCGCCAGAAATATTGATCTCTCTGTATAGAGACGGACACAGGGGCGTGGGAGGTTGGCACTACAGCCAGGCTTATGCGGCCGTCCAGCGTATCCTGAGCCAGTGGACGACACTTGGCCGCGAAGACCCTGCTTGGAAACTGATGGCGGCTATTTTGCGGCGCTTTCGCGATAGCGCTTTAGCGTCGGGCGCGAGACCCTTCCTGCTGATCATTCCCGAGCAGAGGGACAAGGTGGAGGGAAGTGAGTTCGCTGATGTCGATCGTCTCGCGTTGGAGGAAGCTGAGTTACTCGGCATGCCAGCTCTTTCACTCAGATCCGTTTTTCATGCAGAAAAGGATGAAGAGCGTTTATACCCACTCTTTAGAGACGATGGTCATTTGACTGTGGCCGGCAACTGCGAGATGGCTCGGCAGCTTGCCCTTGCGCTTGAGGCAGAGGGGCTTTTGCAGATGGCGGATGAGCAAGTGGACGCGATTTCCTGTGCCAAGCCAGGCTGAAGCGAGCTGAAGTGGGCGTGGTTTTCTTCTTGGATGGTTCGCTGCCTCGGGCAAAATCGATCATGTGCGGTCTGGGGCGCCCAAGGGTAAATTGTCAACAATGTCATGGCACCGACTTCTCACCGCTTCATTGGCCTTCTTGATTTTCGCTGCGTGCTCGGAGTCGCCGTCAGAGCCAGCCTCGTTGAAGGGTTCCAATGTGGTCGTGGTCGTGGTGGATGCATTGAGGGCTGACCGGCTCGGGGCCTATGGATACGCTCGGGAGACCAGTCCTGTGCTCGATGAGTTCGCAGAGAAGGGCATCCTGTTTGAGTCGGTGACCAGCGCGGCCTCCCAGACTGTGCCGTCTATGATCTCTTTATGGAGCGGTGTCTATCCTTATCGTCATGGAAACCAATATTTCCCAAAAACCAATTCGATCGGAGGTGAGCGTAAAGGGGGTCGCCCCGCTTTACCCGATTCCTCGAACCTACTGGCCGAATCCTTCAGGGAGGCGGGCTATCAAACGGTCGCGATCGTGACAAATCCCTGGCTTCAGGCTGAATACGGCTTCGGTCGAGGCTTTGAAAGCTATTTGCTCCTCGACCCAGCCAATTCAGAGTACCCCTACGCTCGAGGAGACGAGGTGTCTTTTGCAGCGGAAATGGCCATCGAGCACGCTGCATTGGATCCCGAGAAGCCGCTGTTTCTATATCTTCACTTCATGGACGTCCACGCACCGTACTGGCCGAGCCCGGACGAGCAGGCGCGCTTGGCCCCGGGCATCACTGACCGTTCCTTCTATACCAATGGGCGATTGAGGGGAATCGACGAGAAGAAGATGCTTGGTGCGAGCCAGCTCTACGATGCTGAGGTCCGCACATTCGACGGTTTTTTAGAGAAGTTACTCGAAACAATCGAGGCGATGGGGGAGGCGCGGGAAACTCTGATTGTCTTGACTGCCGACCACGGTGACGAGTTCTTCGAACATGGCGGGATGGGCCATGGTTTCTCGCTGTACGAAGAGGTCGTGCACGTGCCCCTGGTCTTCGTTCATCCGAAGCTCCAGAATCGGCGAGTTTCTAAGCCGGTGAGCCTTGTGGATTTGGCACCCACCCTGTTGGATCTTCTTGGCTTGAAGGCCTGGCTCGAAATAGATGGAGTCTCCCTCGTCGATCAGATGCAGGGAAGGCAGCAAGAGGAGGGCGGCAAGCCGCGCATGTTAGTGAGTGAGCTGGGCGACCAAAAGCTAATTCGCTCGGCGCATCGCAAAGTGATTCTGTCTAGAGAGCGAGAGGGGGCTGTGCGTCTGGAGCGTTTTGATCTCGCCCATGACCCCCTTGAGCAGAGCGAACTCTCCGATGCGGCCACGCCTGGATGGCCAACGGGGTTGGCTGAGGCGGCGGAAGCAGTGCTGGAATCTTCATCTCGAGGGAGGGGACCTGAGAGCGACTTGGATCGCCTCGGGCCGATGCCGGAGAAAATTCAAGATCAGTTGAGGGCCTTGGGGTACTCGGACTGACATTCAAGAGGTTGGTTTGTGCCGTTCGCGGTGGCGCCTAGGCTGGGTTTACATAAGACAATCGCTGAAGTGGAGTGAGTCAATGCTGAAGTGGGTGGACTCGATACCGAGGTTTTTTTTGTTCTCTTGTTTGCTGATCCCATTCGTGGGAAGCGTGGCCGAGGCGGGTGGACGTTCTCTAAGCGGGTCGTGGTCGACCCGTCAGGCCGTTCCCTATCTCCAGCAGCTTGGCGGCGAGGAGCCAGATCTCTTCTATACGGAATTGGTCTGGACGCTCACTGAAGATGGGAACGGGTTGATCTCAGGATTCAGCGATTTTGTCGCTTTCGATGCAGAGGGAACTGAAGTTAGCTCTGGCCAACTCAAGCTGGTTGGAAGCCGGTTCGGACGATCATTTGCCATGGCACAGGGAGACTTGTCGCAAAGTGGCGACACTGGGATGACGTTTCAGTGCACGCTTCGGGGCTCGAAGAGGACTGTGTGCTTGGGAACGAGCACGGGGTCCCTATCCCCACTGGGATTAAGGCTGATCTTGACTCGGACCGACGACTAGAAGGGTTGCTGTGTCGTTCAGGGGCTAGTGGGTCGTCGGTGTCTGAGCCAAAGCCGGTCGGAGAGAAGAGCCTTGCGGCGGCCCGTGGGCAGGGAAGACCCTGTCGCACTGAGGGCCCGGCCGCAGTGACTTCAAAACCATTGATGCGGATTGGAATCGCTCCTGTGCGGCGGTGACTCGGACCACGGCTTCGTCCAGACCCTCACAGAGTTTGGCGAGGGCGGCGGGTGCGCCTTTTGGCGATCCCGCGTAGCCGAGCTGATCTAAGAGTGAATCCGGGATCCGGTCGAGAAACGTCTCGGTCGCTGCGCTGCTGCGGGTGAGATCATCGATCTCGTCGAGGAGGTCACCGAAACCGAGTCGTTCGATCTGTCCTCGGTAGCCTACACGGGCTGCGCCTTTTTCGGGCAGATCAGGGCCTTGAAGGTACGGCAGCACCGCCAGAGCGAGCCGGCGACGTGCGAGATCGTGATGGTCTGAAATGCACACCGGGACGGATTGCATCAAAGTCAGAGCCGCAGGGTCACGCCCAGTTCGCTCCGCCCCCTCGGAGAGCCTGCTGCGGGCCCAATCAGCTTGGCCAGATGTGGAAAAGGAAATGACGGCTCCA
This sequence comes from Myxococcota bacterium, assembly GCA_029268645.1. Lineage (GTDB taxonomy): Bacteria > Myxococcota_A > UBA9160 > UBA9160 > UBA4427 > TMED88. Next base: position 4,038 of record JAQWNI010000230.1, on the reverse strand, counting down.
TCGGTCAGCTCCCCCGCAATCCGTAACATTTCGGGTCCCAAAGCGCCGAGGATAATTCGAGGACGCTTCAAGCCTGGAGCAATCCCGGCGTCGAGTTCGCCGAGAAGCCGCCTCAGATAGTCCCGAACCAGGTCGGCCAACGAGGCATGTGTCCATCCGAGCTTTTCTCGGACTGCGGGCCGATACAAGTCTCCGGCGCCGACTCCGAGAATGAAACGACCGCCGGTCGATTGAGAAACCGCAAGCGCCCGTTGGGCGAGTTCGGCTGGGTTGGGATATTTGGGAATGGGAGAGACGAGGGTGCCCACATTGATCCCGCCCCCCGTGACGCCGCAGCTTGCTTGCCATCTTTCGCCGCAGAGGCCGAGCGCATCGGGCCCGCGCCAATCGGGCGTGTACACCGTGTGGTAGCCCCACTCAACAGCCTGACGCGTGAGCCTCCTGTGTTCTTCGAGTTCCGACTGCGGTCGAACCCTTCTGTGGATCGCCCGGGCGGCCCGCAGCGCGAGCCCTGGCTCACACCACGAGAATCCTAAGTTGCTGTCGAACGCCGCGCTGACTCTCAAAGCGATCCTCAACCGTATTTTTAAGGTTTATTACGGATAGATAATGCGTAATAAAGCCTAATTGCTGCAACCAACTTCGTCGACCGCCTTAAAGGGCTGTCGCCAGCTCGTTCTTCGGCCATAGGAGTCGCCCGCTTGAGGAAGCATTGAGCTTTGAACCCTGGGTTCCGCCCTGGGATCTCAAAATCAATATACCCCCGGGGAAGCTCGGGTGTTTGGAATTTGGGTTTCGTCGATCGCGCTCGGCTGGGCCCACCAGAAGCGCTGCAGGCGGAGCCTTGCGAGTCGATCAATGGCCGTTGGATTTGTGGCCTCTTCGTGCCTGTCGAGCTCAAGCTGGTGACCCCAAGGATGCTTGAAGTCATACGCGGAGCAGAGTTCGTGATCGACGACTGAGTTCAGTTCGAGGGGGCCTGCTTCGAAGCCATCCATTCCCAGATGGGGAAGAGAATGGGCAAATTCAACAAAGGCGTCTGCGGAAACACTGGAGGCGATAGCGCTTTCGACCTCGAAGGCATGGTCGGTGGTTGTTCTAGCTTCTCGGCGGACAGGCCAATGGCTTCAGCAGAACGGGGCTTTGCCTTTCTGTCTCCGAGGTCGAGAAGTCCGGATCATCGTCCAAGGTTTTTCTATTTATAGGTGGATTCCAGGCCGACCGGCGGAACCTTTTTCGGGTACTTGGCCATAATCGTCCCTGTACCCGAACCCGTCACCGCGTACTGCTCTCGATGAGTCTGCTCTGCCTTGCCCTCTGGCGGCGGTGACTTACCTCATTGAAGTCATGGGCGGTTGCCAGGGTGATTCAGCTCAGGTTTGGCTGCTGGGCGGCTCCGTTTAGGTTCTCTCTCTTAAAGGGCGATTGTCGCGATGGAGGCGCTAGTCTCACCCGTCCAATTAATTCGTCGTTCAGCAAGGGAGAGATGAATGTTCAGTCACGTGATGGTGGGCGTCAGCGATATAGAGGCTTCCAAGAAATTCTACGATGCTGTGTTGGGTACGATCGGCATCGGACCGGGTGTTGAGAACAAAGGGCGCTATTTCTACATCAGTCCAGGGGGTGTCTTCGCGATCACCGTACCGATCAACGGTGAGCCTGCGACACACGGGAATGGAAGCACCGTGGGATTCCTTGTTGAGTCAGACGAACAAGGGAATGCGTTTCATCAGGCAGGACTCGACAATGGAGGCGTGACCTGCGAAGACCCGCCCGGTCAACGAGAGGGCGGAATGTATCTGGCTTACCTTCGAGATCCCGACGGCAACAAGATCTGTGCGCTTGGGCGTCCAGCCTGATCACGGAGGACACGGTTCGAAACAAGAAAAAAGAGACGGATCGGCCGCCCTAAAGCGCTTTGTGTTTTGGGGTGGCCGAAAGAGGTTAGGTCATCGCTTGGCGGTCACCCGCGGTGCTGCTCGAGTCATGGCGCCAGCGATCATCAGAAAAACGAGCACAGTCATCCCAACCGGGCCTGTGCTTGGCACCGGAGGGGGCGGGGGAGGCGGCGGGTCCACGGGCGCTTGGGCGAGAAAGAAGTCCCATTGTGTCGTGTTGTAGGAACGGTCCCAATTGTGGTCGAGCCCATTCGCCAGTGTCACGAGTTCCGAAACGTGTCCCCGATTAAGGAGGGCGTTGTGCAGGTCAGTGCTCCAGCTGTAGGGTACGACTGAGTCCCCAGGTGAATGCAGGAGCATGCCCTGAAGCCGTGGGGGTGATGAGGGAACGGATGTCGGCCAAAATCCACCAACGATTCCTCCCGAATGCGCAGCAAAAACGGAGATGGGGTGGAGGTCATTCCGGAGTTGCGTTGCCGCGAAGTAGCTAAAGAAAGCCCCCATGGAGTGGCCAGTCGAAAAAATGTGTGTTGTTTTGATGTTGTAGTTTTCGATTGACCAAGAAATCATGTCTCGAACGAAATCGGCATCCGCAGAGTTCATGTCCCAGCTGTCATCTTGGTAGGAGTTGGGAAACAGAACGATAAATGTTTCCTGTTCGGCAAGCGTCTGCCATCGATAAGGTCCGGCCGGCCGCGCGGCGTCTGCAGCGGAGCTGAGTAAACCGTGCATCATAAAGAGCAGGGGGGTTGGCTCGGATGGGTCGTATGACGTCGGAACGTAGGCGATGAACTGCCTTGACCGCCCAGCACTTTGGATGTCGACCGTTGTGGTTGTGGCGGCTTGGGATCCCGACGCCACCAAGAGGCTCGCAAGTAATATCCACATTGCCGGCGCCGAAATTCGTCGGTCGTGCAATGCCTTGATCTGAAAGTCCAAGCGAATATGAGCAGCTAGCCAAACCAACACGCGCAATCCTTTCTGCTTACAGAGAGGGCGCCTGCAGCGCAGTCCGCATCAGTTACTACCAGCTTCGCTGCACAATCTATCTTGCGTCGACCGGAAAGTGCATCGGAATTGATGAGGACTGAGCCTTAGTCCGAGAGAATCATTAAGGGATTGAAGTTCAGGTTCTCTCGGCCGGGGTTTGTTAAAGCGTTCGTTGTACTCGGTTAGTCCTCATTGAGCCCTTCTCGCACCAGGCCTCTGCGTGTTTCAAAACCAAGCGGCCTCGAAGGTGATGCTTCTCGACCTCGATCAAGCGCTGACTTTGGTAGGGAGGTGTTTGCAGTGGGATGCGCTGTCTGCGTATCAGTTTTTTAACTTTTGGCATTCGAGCTGTTAACAAAAAATAAAGAATGCTGATCAGTTGGATGGGCGATTGGCAGCACGCAACTTTGATGTCTGCGTAAAAATACGTATCTCCTTTTGCAGTGAAGGTGACGGAAAGAAAGTCAGTTCAGCTTGCTTTATTGCGTAGATTGACGCACGGCTTGCGTCTAAAATGCGTACTCCACATTGTTGAGTTGATTACGATTATCGTTTCACTTTTTAAGACGAGCTGTTTTTTTTCGTTTGGATGGAGGCAGTCACTTGGCGCCGATGGCAGTGCGATTCTCAGTGTTCTTCTCCTTGGTGACGGTATTTCTGCTCGCCAGTGTCTCCCATGCGGAACCCACGTCTTATTCTGTCAGTGTGGATCAAAGCTTTCTCGGTGCGGGAAGCGATGAGACCTCGGCTTGGGTTCCTTGCCCTTTTGGGAGCCTGTGTCCCCGAAATGGTGAAACGTGGGGTACCGACGCACCGATTGAGCTTTCCACGATTGGGATCTCGGAAGGAGATCTGATTGAGCTGACGGCGGTGGGTAGCTTCGTGACCGGTCGGCCGAATCCATTTCCCTGGATCTTTTCCGGCGAGTCGAATCAGACGATTAGTTCAAAGATGGTTGCCGTATTTTCTTCCCAGTCTGCGGTGACGGCTTGTTCGGGTTTTACTGAGTCGAGCTGTGCGGGGCTGGATGATGGCGAACCCAACACCCCCCGAATCTTGAGTGCGATTGATGCCGGGGTGGATTACGACACAGGGAGAATGGGCCTTTCTGAGGGGGCGTCTTTCGATACGGATATTGCGGAAGATTTCT
>JAQWNI010000229.1 GCA_029268645.1 Myxococcota bacterium | reverse complement strand
ATTCTCACGCCACCATCAACACGTTCGAAGAGTTCAACAATCAGGGGAATCACGTCTTTGACAACACGCCGGAACAGCGCCGAAGTGGTCCGCCGGGTCAAAGTCTCGGAAAGCCCGGCGACAACCTCTTCCTGACTCCGGGCACCCTGACCGGCGTCTGGGTAGCCAAGAATGATCGCGGTCACATCTTCGACGCGATGCAACGGCGAGAAAGCTACGCGACCTCTGGAACGCGAATTAAGGTTCGATTCTTTGGTGGATACAAGTTCCCCGACGACCTGACCACGCAACCCGGCTGGGTCGACCAGGCCTACGCTGTCGGGGTTCCGATGGGCGGAGAGCTGGCGCTCGCGGATCAACCCGTTCAAATCGCCGTTCAAGCCATGAAGGATCCCGATGGAGCCAATCTGGACCGGATCCAAATCATCAAGCTCTGGTCCGACGGCTATCGCGAGTACGAAAAAATCTACGACGTGGCCCTGTCCGGAGGGCGACGGCCCAATCCGAAAACAGGTGCCTCCCCTGCCCTGCCCAGCACCGTCGACCTCACCCAGGCGACGTACACCAACGAGTATGGTGCAGCGCAACTCCAAGCCGTCTGGAGTGACCCGGACTTCGCTCCAGGACAAGAGGCAGTCTATTACGCACGCGTTATCGAAATCCCAACGCCGCGATGGTCCACGTACGACGCGGTCGCTCTCGGAAAACCGCCGTCGGACAAAGTCCCGGCAACCATCCAAGAACGCGCTTGGACCTCTCCAATTTGGGTCTCGCAAAAAAAATAGAGCGACCCCAAAAAGGATCGGAGCCTTCCCGCCAACAGGAGCAGCAGAGCCCCCTCGAATCTTTCCATTTTGTCTCCTAACCAACAGAGTTACCCTGCGCCCATGATGACGCGAGCCCAGAAGCGCACACGCATGAGTCCTGAGGCGCGACGCGAACAGCTTCTCGACACTGCTCGAACCATGATCGTCACCGAGGGCCTCCAACCGTTCACCATGGAGGCGCTGGCTCGGGCAGCCTCCGTCTCGAGCCCACTTGTCTACAAGTATTTCGAAAGCCGGCTGGCCTTACTGTGCGAACTACTCGATCGCGAATATCAAGCCATGAGTCAAGAAATCGTCACAAACTTGCGTGAAGCGGCCAGTTTCGAATCCGTTGTTCGCGTTTTCGTCCAAGCAAATTTTGATCACCATGCGCCCGGCCGCGTGCTCCCGATTCTTCTCAGCCAACCCGAGGTGGCCAAAACAATTCAGGCTGAACAGAAAAAAGAACAGAGAAGAACAGGTCAATTTTTGGTTCGGAGCGTCAAGAAGGAGTACGCCCTCGAACGTTCTCAAGCGGAGCTTCTACTTCGAATGTCATCCGGTGCATCCATCGGGGCCGCCGCCTATGGCGCACGCAGAAGCGCCGACCGAGATGCAACCGTCGAGGCGGCCGTTCGGTTTATCCTGGCCGGGATACGTTCCTCAATGCGGAGGGAATGATCAAAAAACCCTGCGCAGCGAGTGACGGCGGCCGAGCTTTCAGAGACCCATATAGGACTCGAAATTCTTGCTGTAGAAGTGATCGAGTTCATCCGGCGTAGGACTCACAGCGTTCAGGCTACGCTCGAAGGCACCGAACGGATCGCTTCCCCCTTCCGGATGCGGGTAGTCGGTGTTGAACATCAAGATCTCCTTGCCCACGTTACGCAGGATCCAGCCTGCATCTTCTGTGTGCAACGGAGCCACACGCACCTGTCGCCGAATGTACTCTGAGGGCTTCAGCGAAAGTGACTTAAGACCCTGATCGAACTTACCCAGCAAGGAAACCCCCATATCGAGGTTCATCAGAGTGGCCGGCACCCAATTGGCACCCAACTCGATAATCCCCACTTTCAAACGCGGGAAACGATCGAACACACCAAAGTAAATCATCGCGGTCAACCAGCGTTCAATAGAATGATGCAGGACCGGGAGATCATGGGGCTTGGTGGCTTCTATGTTGCCAAGGCTGGGACCTTCCAGAACACGCTCAACCCCCGTCTCCATATAAACCGCGGGAAACCTTCGGACGCTACTGCCGATATGAAGTGTGATCGGGATCCCCGCTTCCTGCATCAACGCCCAGATTGGATCGTATTCAACGTGAGCCGGAGAGCGCCCTTCTACCGCATCAGTCAATAACCAAAACGTACTAACGCCCAATTTGATTCCCTGCTTGATGCAAGCCAGAGCTCTCCGGGGGTCGTTTAACGGCACGAAGCCAACAGCTTTCAGGCGCTGATCGATGGAACAGAAATCAGCCATTCCCCGATTGATGGCTTCGGCCCCTTCGTACTGCACACGCATATCTTTCGAGTAAAAGACGCGGAACCAGCTGATGCTTGGGAACACCAACTGACCACTAAGGCCTGCGAGGTCGAGGAAAGTTTGGCGCTCCAGGTTGTCTTGAGCCCCATAAGCGGTCCACTGGGTGTACTTCTCCCGGTGGCCGAAGAGATTCGCCTTCATGGCTTGCGTGGTCTCTGGGTCTTCACCCGCCAGCCGACGCTCGGCCCGTTCCAAGACCGGCTTTAAGATCGGCAAATCGAGCGGGATCAAACCCCGCTCTGCGTTCTCACAAACGTAATCCGTTGCATAATTTTCAAGCCAACCGGGCGGCTCGATAATGTGGCTATCGGCATCGTGAACGATTCGATCGGCGGTGTGGGCGTTCATGGTGCCTGTCCTCCAAGGCGATGAAGAGTGGGAGCGCTGTCTTTATTATAGATAATGTATAATACAGTCAACGCCCCTCTCTTCAGCCTTAGCGTCCCCTTCAAAGTCGACTGGGTCGCTCGAAAGGCCTCAAATCGGCCTTTCGGAATAGACCTATTTGCACCGGACGGCCTGCGCGCCCGTCTGCGCGAGACGCTTTCTTTCCGATGCCTGCGAGAGCCCACTCCTCCTCCACCAGGCCAGCACGCCGAGAGCAAAACCCGCAAGTAAGCCAGAGCCGGGCTCCGGAACCGACTGCCACGGGGCGACACCTGGAGAGGGCTCTTCCAAGGCCAAGAAGTCCGCTCCGTTGTCCTGGGTGTCTCGGTCGGCCCAGCGTCGAGCCACACTCCATCCTGCAGGGGGATCCACAGCCGGCGTGCCCTCTCCGGCAAACACTTTGTCAGCATCGAATGTCCCGTAGCCCAGCGCGTCGCGCACCACAGTGCCTTCCATCAGGCGAATCGAATCGGGCCCATTCTGAAAATCAAAATTCAGCAATAGGTCGGCCTCTTCTTCCCACTTAGAAAAGCCACTACCCGTAGCATCCGCCACAACAAAGAGACCGTCGGCTGGAACCAAACCTCGAAGCGCAATCACTGGACCTAGCCCGCCGCCGTTGCCATTGACCTCTTGTAGGAAAAATCCATCCAAATCCAACCCCGCCTCCGCCGAGATTTCGACAAAGACCGAAGCATCGTCGCTGCCCTGATCGTCGTACAAGACTTCGGATATCAAGGGCAATGCAAATGCATTCATAGGCATCCAGACAATGTAAAGAAACCACAAAAGCCCCCAGCCCCCACCCTTCGGCCCAAACCCGTTTTGCCGAGACCCACCCTCTTTGCGCCCAGTCGACCTGCCGTCAGCGTAAAACCGTTGTGCAATCTTCATAGTCGAAACCTCTCGGAGGGACCGGGGAGAAGTAAAACCTCTTCGAACTGCGCCACCCGCTGAAAACGAACGCATCCGGCTCATCAGCGACTGAAGTGAGCGGCTGTCGGCTGTAGCTGCTGGCTGAACCACCCTCCGGTCCACGCATCGAGACCCGCTTCGAGTTCTTCGATGCGAATTCGGAGCCCGACAGCTTGGGGGTCTTCGGGATCTGCAAATCGATTCAAACCCAGCTGCGCTCGCCGACGATCAAAATAGAGTTGGTTGATTTCGTCGAGCAACGTGTCTCGAAGAATCACCACCTGACGACCTTCTCGTGAGAACTCGATCAATTCCGGGTTGTAGACCAAGTCACCAAACTGCCAACGAAAGACCACCGCCCCTTCAAAATCGCGAGAGCGACCCCGGGAACGATCATTCAGCCGATTGAGTTGGCCATAACTAAAGTTCTCGTCGTAGTCAAAGACCGATTCACGATCATATCGGGCGCCGGCGCTCAACGTGACTTCCGGCCACCAAGCGCGTCGATGGAGGCGCTTTCGAAACCTCTGCCAGAGCTCGGGATCCAGTCCCGCCCGCTCGAGCGCCTTTTTGGAAATCGCTAAGAGATCGGGGCCATCGTGCTGGGGCCTAAAATCGGCGGACCCTGCAATCTGCACTGGCCGGTGTCTCAAAAGTTCGGGTCGGCTCCATAGTCCGTCTCGGCCCGCTGCAAAGATTGCCCGGCCCTGCTTGGCCACTGCGTGAGTCGGCGCCGCGCCAACGGGAGCCCCCGCACGTCGCCAATGCGAAGGCCACTTTTCCGCCCGGAGCAGCCCATCCTCCGAGCTCAACCACATCCGCTCGTCGACGTTGAACAATCGACGCATTCGAAAACCAGGCGGGAGATGGGGGTGAACGATACCCCGCCGATCCGCTGCCCTGGACCGCCCGGGCATGGAAAAGAGAACCAAGCTGCGCTCAAAGACCAACACCCCTTGCCCGCCTGTTGGGTCCCAGATGCCATCCAAAGCCGGGCGTCCGACCGGCCAGTCCGGCACCGCAACTCTCCGAACGGAATGAACTTCCATCGAGTCTTGAGCCGCTGTCACGACCGCGTGATACAGACGGTTCACGAGAACAATCCAAAGTTCGGCCTGCCAACCGGACTCTGAGCGCCCCACCGGGTCGCCAGGTGCCAGAGCAACTACGGGGGCGGTGGGGAGTTCTGCAGATAGGCGTCTCC
>JAQWNI010000228.1 GCA_029268645.1 Myxococcota bacterium | reverse complement strand
GACCGAAGTGGCCGATCCCTGGCCAATCCCGAACCAGGATTCGCCCTCGCACCGGGTGACCGCCTTCTCGTCATGGGGGATTCGGAGAGCCTCTCCGCGCTGCGAAATTTACTCGAGGGCGCCACCGCCAAGGGCTAAGAGGCTCCGGCCGAAAAATTCAGGCCCTCAAATTTAGCTCTCAGGACCGCAGCGGTTCGATTCATGCTACTGGTCAAATCAATGACCGATCGCCCCCTGCCCGCTGAGCTGGATCCCTCGGATACCTTTTCCCACCGCCACATTGGGCCGCGTGCATCCGAAATCGAAACGATGCTCGAAACCCTCGGCTTCGAGTCTCTTGAGGCCTTGATCGACTCGGCTGTGCCTCGATCGATCCGCCTCGTCAAACCCCTTTCCCTCGATGGCTTGCCTGATCGCGCTCTGGGCGAAGCCGAGCTTCTCGAGCAGTTGGCCGCGATGGCCAGCGAAAATCAGCTGAGCCGCTCATGGATCGGAATGGGCTACTCGGACACGATCGTCCCGGGCGTGATTCAACGAAACGTGCTCGAAAACCCCGGCTGGTACACACAGTACACCCCCTACCAAGCCGAAATTTCCCAAGGTCGCCTCGAGGCCCTGCTCGTCTTCCAAACGATGGTTTCGGATCTCACTGGATTGCCGCTCGCCAACGCCTCACTTCTCGACGAAGCCACCGCCGCGGCCGAGGCCATGGCGATGTGCAATGCCATGGCTCGGCAGCGCAAAAGCGGATTTTTCGTCGCGGAAAGCTGCCATCCACAGACTCTGAACGTCGTGCGAACGCGCGCCGAAGCGGTCGGACTCACACTTCACGTGGGCGACCCGGCCGAGACGGACCTCGAGGCCCTCGACCTTTGCGGTCTGCTCTTGCAATACCCGGCCAGCGATGGCCAGCTGGAGGATCCCCGCGCACTCATCGAGCGAGCCCAATCCGCAGGCATCCGGGTCGTGATGGCGGCGGACCTCCTCGCGCTGACCCTCGTCGAAAGCCCCGGGACTCTGGGAGCCGACATCGCTGTGGGATCGACCCAGCGTTTCGGAGTCCCTCTTGGTTTCGGTGGACCCCATGCCGCGTATCTCGCCACGAAGAAAGAACACGCTCGCAAGCTGCCAGGACGGCTGGTCGGAGTCTCCCAGGATGCCGCCGGACGGCTCGCCTACAGGCTGGCCATCCAAACCCGCGAACAACACATTCGTCGAGACAAGGCAACGAGCAACATCTGCACCGCGCAGGTTTTACTTGCCATTATGGCGGGCATGTATGCTGTTTATCACGGCCCGGATGGGCTGCGTCGAATCGCCGAGCGAATCCATCGCCTGACCCACGCTCTGGCCACCGGCCTCAGACGCCTTGGGCACGAAGTGTCCCAGGAAGGTTACTTCGACACAGTCACGGTTCGGCCATCCAATGGCACCGCTTCAGAGATCCTCGCGACCGCCTGGGAACGGGGCATCAACTTGCGACCCTGGTACCGGACCGAAGCAAACGGCGTCCGGTCGCTGGACGACCGCGTTGGCATCGCGTTCGACGAGACCACCACTCCTCAAGACGTTTTGGAGGTACTCGAATGCTTCGGGGTCGAAGCCGATTCAGCCCGCCCCACACGCGAAATTTTTTCTGAAACAGAGAACTCTGCGGGCATTCCCAAATCCCTTCAACGAACCGACAGCTACCTCCAGCACCCCGTGTTTCAGGCCCACAGATCCGAGACGGGAATGCTTCGCTATTTGCACCGACTCGAGTCAAAGGACCTGTCTCTCAACACATCGATGATCCCGTTGGGTTCGTGCACGATGAAGCTGAACCCAACCGCATCGATGGTCCCGATCACGTGGCCTGAGTTCGGACGGATGCACCCCTATGCTCCCGCCGATCAATGCTTGGGCTATCAGGCTCTGCTTGAACAACTCGAAACTTGGCTTGGCGAAATCACAGGGCTGCCCGCTGTCTCCCTTCAGCCAAATGCCGGCAGCCAAGGCGAATTCGCCGGCCTGCTGGCTATCCGGCGCCATCACCAATCGAAGGGGCACTCCCAACGCACCGTGTGCCTGATTCCGACCTCGGCGCATGGCACCAATGCCGCGAGCGCCGTGATCGCCGGCTTCGAATGCGTCGCCGTGCGCTGCGACGAACGGGGCAACGTCGAAGTCGCCGATCTCAAAGCGCGGTGTGCAGAACACGCCGACCGCCTAGGCGCCCTCATGATCACCTATCCGTCCACCCACGGCGTCTTCGAGGAAGGTATCGGCGAGATTTGCCATCTGGTCCACGAACACGGCGGGCAGGTGTATATGGATGGAGCCAACCTAAACGCCCAAGTGGGACTCACGTCACCCGGCGAAATCGGGGCCGATGTGTGTCACGTCAACCTGCACAAGACCTTCTCGATACCCCATGGTGGCGGCGGACCCGGCATGGGACCAATTTGCGCGGCGGAGCACCTTCGCCCTCACCTGCCCGATGATCCGGTCCTGGGAGAGGCCCCTGTCTCAGCTGCCCCTTATGGAAGTGCAGGCATTCTTCCCATCAGCTGGGTCTACATTGCTTTGATGGGCGCTTCCGGGCTGACCCGAGCAAGCCAAACCGCGATTCTCAATGCCAATTACATGGCGCGCCGATTGTCGGATCACTTCGACGTTCTCTATCGCGGTACAGCGGGCCTGGTCGCCCACGAATTCATCATCGACTGTCGCGGGTTCGAAAGGACCAGCGGGGTCTCGGTTGAAGACATCGCAAAGCGCTTGATGGACTATGGCTTCCACGCGCCCACCATGAGTTTTCCGGTGGCTGGAACTCTCATGATCGAGCCGACCGAGAGTGAATCCCTGACCGAACTCGACCGGCTCTGCGACGCGCTGATCTCGATCCGGGGAGAAATTGCGGCCATCGAGTCGGGGGATTCTGACGAGAAAAACAATCCCTTGGCCCACGCGCCCCACACCGCCCAGGACGTCACAGCAGACCACTGGCCCCACCCCTATTCGCGCGAGGCAGCCGCGTGGCCTTCTCTAGCGGTCCTACAACACAAGTACTGGCCGCCCGTGTCCCGCATTGACAATGCGTGGGGGGACCGGAACCTCGAGACAAGGCTGCCGGACCCGACTTCAAAATAGCCAAAGGAATAGGTCTTTTTCACCCCACCCTTCCGCTCCAAATGGTATTAAATACGCCCAGTTGGACGATCCTAAATTTTAACGGAATCGTCTTAGCGGGCTCCCGGTTCTCCAAATCGGTAAACTGTGGCCGGCGTCTTCCTCCTGCGTCTGGAGCCCCCCCCCTTGGATCTCGAGAATTCTTTTGCACTGGAGCCTACGCCTTGGAGTCCTCTTGCGGGCCCGGCGAGCTTCGATTCGGACACCGCCTTGTTCGGCGTGCTCGCCTCGGGGATATTGGCCGTGCTCTTTCTTTACCTGCCCCTGGCGATTCGCCTGTCCCGAGTCGGTCGCCTCCAACGGCTTCTGAAGCGTGCACAAGCCGCCTCAGAAAACCCCGCTGAGAACCTCCGCGCTGAAATCGCTCTGGCGTTCGAGCAATCCCCTTTGGCCGCACAATGGGAAAGCTTCTCGGCCCGGTGGCGATCTTCCCAGGCGCTGGGCGAATCGGATCGCGCCGCCGTGCGACTCATTGATATTTTCGACGACCAACCGCTTCTCGCCACTGGGGCGGTCAAGAATCTGCTGCCGGCTCTTCCCGGGCTGTTTATGGCAGTGGGTGTTCTGGGGACGCTCGTCGGCTTTGCCTCAGCGGTGGGAACCCCAGCCCCGAGTTCACTCGAAGCCAGTGGAGAAGTGCTCACCGCGCAGATCGCCGGCGCTCTTCGGTGCGGCGTATGGGGCCTGATTCTCTCCATCGGAGCAGTCATCCTCTCGCGCTCAGTCGAAGGCCGCTTTGATCGTCTGGCTGAATCTCTAGACCGCATAGTCGAAAGCGCTTTCCCGGCCGTGTCTTCTGGAGAATTGTCGAGCCAGTCCGCCCGGGCTCAGCACGAGGTTCTCAGCGAACTCAGTCACGAGCTCAAGCACTTCGGTTCGGATTTAACCGAACGAATTGACCGCGGCCTGCTGCGGATCGAACAATCCACGGCTTCGGCTGCCAGCCTAGTCACCGAGCAGCAACGGGGGGCGCTACAAAACGTCGTGCAAGAGCTTTCCTTACAAGTTCAATCCGGCGTCGAACAACATCTCTCGTCGCTGCATGACGTGCTCGAACGGGCAGTCGACCACCAGGGGACCGTGACCGGAGGACTCGCCGAAGCCTTCGACATCATGAACGAAAACGCTCAAGTCCACGCGCGCGTCACCCAAACCCTGGAAGACACATCGAACTCCGTCCAGGAAGCAGCCCATTCCATCAGTACGACAGCTCGAGAATTTGCCCCGGTCCTTGAAAATCTAAAGGTCACGGGCAACGCGCTATCTGAAACATCTTCCACGACCCGCGACACCCAAGAAGTGGTCGCTCAAAGCGCCCAGGGCATTCATGAAGCCATGGAGCAAGGGCAAGCGGCGCTCTTCGAGCAGCGCCAGTTCATCGAGGCTAGTCTCGATGAAATACGGAGCACGGTGGAACGACTGAGCACGGGTTTGGGCGAGAACCTTCACCGAGCGCTCCGCGACGTCGATGATGCCCTCGAACACACGGTGGGTCGCCTTCGGGACACGTTGGAAGAGAGTCACCATACCATCGACCGACTTGCCTCCCCGATGCGCGCAGCCGAAGGCACGACCCGGGAAATGCAGGTCGCCCTGGAAAGAGCCCGCGACGAAGTTCTCGCCCTCGGCGAGTGGCTCGGTGAATCCATTCGACCGCTTAAATCAAACCTTGGTCAGCTCGAAGACCGTGCCTCGGACATCACTCGCTCCCTGACTCGGTTTGGCGACCACACAGCCCATGTTGACAAAACGATGGATGCTCTCCGAGGCGAAATTCACGAAGAGAGCCGACGGTTCCGAGCCAGCACGGCCGAGCTCAACCGGAATTTGCAGCAGGTCGCCGAAGCTGCCCGCAGGCAAGCTGAGGGCCCCAGCCAACTGAGCCGAACCACTGCACCCGCGCCATCATCATCCTCCCCTTCGTTTCCCAATCGCGCCCCAGAACGCGCCCAGCGGACGTCATCCCCTCTCCCCGCGTCGCTCAGCACCGCGACCCATCCAGGGGCGGCAAAGAGCCCCCCGCGTGAAGAGGCAACCCCGCCCACCCTTCGTCAAGATTCGGGTTGGACACCGGTCTCCCCGCCGGCCGGCGGCGCCCGAAGCCAACGAACGCCCGCCTCGGAACCCACAGGACAGGGGCGGCCCGCCCCCTCAGGCCTTCAGCCGTCCACGGGCAAGATATTGGGACC